>CAZSOU010000282.1:0-1006 GCA_964608595.1 uncultured Rhodanobacteraceae bacterium | reverse complement strand
CCTGCCCTGCTTCCAGTAGCCGCAGAAGGTGATCCGGTCCTTGGGCACGCCCTGCCCGACCCAGTGCCGGCGCAGCCCGGTCGGCAGTCCCGACTCCCCCACGGCCCAGCCGTAGAAGCCGTCCGGCGCCACCGTCTGCCGCGTCCCGTGGGCTCGGCAGGCCGCACCGGGCACGGCGTGCGGGTCCTCCCGGGTGAGCCAGGTGACCTCGACGCCGAGGGGTGCCGCGAGGTCCCTCCGGTCCGCGGCCCCCGGGACCTCCAACCAGGCCTGCCCCACCGTGTCCGAGGGCAGCGAGGCGAGGATCCCGGCCGCCGCGGGCACGCCGGTCTCGTCGGCCGCCAGCACCACGTGGCGGGTGTCGGCGGGCGGGTTGAACGTCCGCCCCTCGTCGATGAGGCCCACCACGTCGCCGGGGGCGCACTCCTGCGCCCATCGCACGGCCGCGCCGGTGCGCCCCTGCGCGTCGATGTGCACCACGAAGTCCACGTCGAGCTCCGGGCCGTCCGGTCCCTCCGGCCGGAACTCGCGCACCGTGTAGTTGCGCAGCACGGGTCGGTGGCCCTTGGCCACGGTGAGCAGACGCAGGTAGGCGCCCGTGGTCAACCGGTCCGGTGCGTGCTCGAGCGAGTCACCCGACACCGGTAGGCACAGCCGGAACCACTGGTCGTAGCCGAGGGGCACGAACGAGTCGAGCGTGCCGCCACCCAGGGTGACTCGCAGGAAGCTCGGTGACAACTGCTCCCTGCGCAGCACCTGCGCCCGAACCAGCCCGCAGGTGCGTGGCTCCACCCGGCGGTCGTTGATGTTTGTCCGCCCCATGATCTGAGGTTAGCCTCACCTAAGGATTTGCGCAGTGAACGACACCGGACCACGTCGCTCCGGCGGCGCACGCCACCGGTGCCGGTCGGACGCGTCTCAGCCGACGGTGACCGTGGGCCCGGCGGTCGCTCCGGCCTCGCCGTCCACCGGCTCGCCCATCTCCTCGGCGATCCGCATGGCCTCC
>CAZSOU010000281.1:0-1020 GCA_964608595.1 uncultured Rhodanobacteraceae bacterium | reverse complement strand
CCTGGCGGTACTGGTAGGCCAGCTCGGCCACCGTCACGCAGGCCTCCGGGTCGTCCCCGTTGACGTGGAAGATCGGCGCCTGCACCATCCGCGCGACGTCGGTCGAGTAGGTCGTCGACCGGCTCTGTGTCGGTGCCGTGGTGAATCCGACCTGGTTGTTGACCACGATGTGGACCGTGCCGCCCGTGCGGTAGCCGCGCAACTGCGAGAGGTTCAGCGTCTCGGCGACGACACCCTGCCCGGCGAACGCCGCGTCCCCGTGCATGAGGATCGGCAGCACGGTGAAGGCCGTGCCCGCCAGGTTGATGCGGTCCTGCTTGGCCCGGGCGATGCCCTCCAGCACCGGGTTGACCGCCTCGAGGTGGGAGGGGTTGGCGGCGAGGTAGACCTTCGTCTGCTTGCCGTTGTCCGAGGTGAACTCGCCCTCGGTGCCCAGGTGGTATTTGACGTCGCCGGAGCCCTGCACGGACTTCGGGTCGGCCTTGCCCTCGAACTCACGGAAGATCTGCCCGTAGGACTTGCCCGCGATATTGGCCAGCACGTTGAGCCGGCCGCGGTGCGGCATACCGACGCAGACTTCTTCCATGCCGCTGTCGGCGGCCTCGCACAGGATGCGGTCGAGGATGGCGATGGCGGACTCGCCGCCCTCCAGGCTGAACCGCTTCTGCCCGACGAACTTCGTCTGCAAGAAGGTCTCGAACGCCTCGGCGGCGTTGAGCTTGCGCAGAATCCGCAACTGCTCGTCGGTCGTCTGCTTCTGGTAGCCGACCTCGACCTTGCTCTGGATCCAGGCGCGCTCGGTCGGATCCTGGATGTGCATGTATTCGACGCCGACGCTACGGCAGTAGGAGTCGCGCAGGATCCCGAGGATCTTGCGCAGCTTCAAGAACGGTGATCCGCCGAACCCTCCGGTCGGGAACTCCCGATCCAGATCCCACAGCGTCAGTCCGTGGGTGGTGACATCCAGGTCGGTGTGCCGGCGCTGCTTGTACTCCAGCGGATCGGTGTCGGCCATCAGGT
>CAZSOU010000280.1:0-1038 GCA_964608595.1 uncultured Rhodanobacteraceae bacterium | reverse complement strand
CGACAGGATGTACCGCATGATCCGTCGGGGCCACCGGCCCCTCCCACAGGAAACTTCGGTGATCCGCTGCTTTCCGAGGTTCCCGCAAGCGTATCCTGCCGCGAGTTGCCCGTTCCCGCCTCCGGCAGCGCATCCCCCGGCACGCAAAAGTACCGGACGCGACGTTTTCGAGCTTGACCCGGGCCCGGCGTGGTAGCAGGCTGCTACCCATACTTGAACGTACGGAGTCGAGCCATGCGAATCGTCACCCGTCTTGCATGTTTGCTGTGTCTGTCCCTCGCCGCCCTGCCGGCGCTGGCGGCCACGACGAGTCCCGTCGGCACCTGGAAGCAGGTCGATGACGATACCGGCAAGGTCACCTCCCTCATCAGAATCACCGAGGTCCGAGGCGAGTTGCGCGGCACCGTGCTCAAGGTGATGAACATGAGCCCCGAACAAATCGCGCGCGACGGCAATCCGCCCGTGTGCACGCAATGCGACGGCGAGCGCCACAACCAGCCGATCGAAGGCATGACCATCATGTGGGGCCTCGAACGCGACGGCGACGAATGGAACGGCGGGCATATCCTGGACCCTTCCAACGGCAAGACCTACAAGGTCAAACTGTCGTTGACCGACCAGGGCCGGCGGCTGAAAGTACGCGGCTACATCGGCTTTTCGCTGCTGGGTCGCACGCAGGTCTGGCAGCGGACCGACACGAACACAGCCGGTGCAACGCCCTGATCCAAGTTACAATGGCGGACTGCCTTTTCCACACTTTCCGCCATGGCCGACCATCAACACGAAACCGAACGCCGGCGCACGTTTGCCATCATCAGCCATCCTGATGCCGGCAAAACCACGCTGACCGAAAAACTGCTGCTGTTCGGAGGCGCCATCCAGATGGCCGGCTCGGTCAAGGGCCGCAAGGCCGCGCGTCACGCCACATCCGACTGGATGGCCATGGAAAAGGAGCGCGGCATTTCGGTGACCAGCTCGGTGATGCAGTTTCCTTACGAAGACCGCATCATCAACCTGCTCGACACCCCCGGCCACGCC
>CAZSOU010000279.1:0-1039 GCA_964608595.1 uncultured Rhodanobacteraceae bacterium | reverse complement strand
AACGGCTTGCCGATGCCCTTGAACCCCTCGGGCCAGACCCCGACCAGCTCGCCGGCCGTGAGCAGCCGCTCCGCATCGGCGTTGGTGGCGAGGGTGGAGCCGCTCTTGCGGGCGATCTCGCCGATCACGGGGCTCTGGAAGACGAGGTCGGCACCCAGCATCCGCAGGTAGCGGCCCTGCGGGTGCTCGTCGTGCACCGCGACCTGGGTCATCAGCGAGTCCAGGGCGATGGTGCCGGAGTGGTTGGCGACCACGAGCGCACCGCCGCTCTCGGGGACGTTGTCGATGCCGCGCACCTCGACCCGGAACCAGCTGCGGTAGAGCGGCCGCAGCAGCGGCAGGACCGCGTGCTCGGTGAGGTCGCGGTCGAAGCCGAAGTCGTCGATGACGTAGTCGCCGGTGATCCTGCGCCGGAGGAAGGCCAACGTCTCGGCCACCCGCTGCTCGAGCTCGTCGCCGGTGAGGCCCGCCGCGGCCGCCGTGACCCGCAGCACGCCCACAAGGGCGTCGACCAGTGCCTCGGGCGAGGGCAGGCCCTGCGACGTCGTCTCGCCGCCCTCGCCGCCCTCGCCGCCCGAGCCGCCCGAGCCCGGCTCGTGGTCCGGCGACAGCGGCACGACGTTGGAGTGGGACATCAGCCACGTCCTCCCTGGTCGACGACGTGCGCGAGACCGGAGGTCATCGCCTTGGAGAGGCCGCCCAGTGCCGACCCGGCGCGAGCGACCGGCGACGGCTTCGTCCCCGCGACGAAGTCGAGGAAGGCCGACCGGGTGGTGTGCGCCGGCTCGAGGCCGAGCACCTCCCGCATCCGGGTGGTGTCCAGGCCCCGGCCGTAGGAGAGGAACTGGACCTGGTCGGCGGAGAAGTCCGCCCGGCCGGCGCGCTTGGCCAGCTGCCCGATCGGACCGCCGACCGCGGTGGGCACCGGCACGGTGGGGCGACCCGCCATACGCGCCGCCTGCCGCAGCGACAGCGCACCGTCGCCGGCGATGTTGACGATGCCCGCGTCGGGGCCGAGCGTCGCGAGCAGCAGCGCCTG
>CAZSOU010000278.1:0-1049 GCA_964608595.1 uncultured Rhodanobacteraceae bacterium | reverse complement strand
TCGCGATGTCGGTCACCTTGGCACCGCGGGCACGCATGGCGGTGAACGCCTCGTGTCCCGGAGTGTCGATGAAGGTGATCGCGCGGTCGGTGCCTTCGTGGTCGGTGTGCACCTGGTAGGCGCCGATGTGCTGGGTGATGCCGCCGGCCTCTCCCTGCGCGACGTCGGCGTGCCGGATCGCGTCCAGCAGCCGGGTCTTGCCGTGGTCGACGTGACCCATGACGGTCACGACCGGCGGGCGAGGCAGCAGGTCCTCGTCGCTCTCGGCCTCCGCCTCGGCCTCCAGGTCGATGTTGAAGGAGTTGAACAGCTCCTTCTCCTCGTCCTCCGGCGACACGACCTGGACGTCATAGCCCAGCTCGGAGCCCAGCAGCTTGAACGTGTCCTCATCGAGCGACTGGGTGGCCGTGGCCATCTCGCCCAGGTGCATCAGGACCGTGACCAGGCTCGCCGGGTTCGCGTCGATCCGGTCGGCGAGGTCGGTCAGCGACGCGCCGCGCCGCACGCGCACGACGGTCGAACCGTCACCGCGGGGCACCGTCACGCCGCCGATGCTCGGCGCCTGCATCTCCTCGAACTCGCGGCGCTTGGCACGCTTGCTCTTGCGCCCGCGCACCTTCTTGCCGCCGCGTCCGAAGGCGCCCTGGGTGCCGCCACGACCCGGTCCGCGACCGCGATAGCCGCCACGGCCCGGGAAACCGCCACCGCCGCCGGGGCCGCCACGGCCGCCACCGCCACGTGCGGGACGCTGCCCCGGTCGCACCGCGGCACGATCGGGCATCATCCCCGGGTTCGGACGCGGGGCTCCACCACGGCCGCCCTGACCCTGACGCGGGGCCGCAGGGCGCGGGCCGGCGCTGCCGCCGGCCCCGCGATTGCCGGCAGGCCGCGGCATCCCCTGGCTGGTCGCTAAGGGGTTGTTGCCCGGGCGCGGCGCGCCGCCACCGGGCTTGGGCTTGCCGGAACGCATGCCCTGGCTGGGCGCATACGGGTTGTTGCCCGGACGCGGGCCGCCCCCGCGGCCACCGCGGCCCCCGCCACCCTCTCGG
>CAZSOU010000277.1:0-1050 GCA_964608595.1 uncultured Rhodanobacteraceae bacterium | reverse complement strand
TGGCACGTCTACGCGGAGCCATCGATCACTTCTGTCGGCCCGCAATCCTGGACGGCCGATGAGGAGATCGAACCGCCGGATCTGGACATCAGCTGCGAGTGGGAACCATGCCGTGCCGAGTTCGACGGATCGCTCCCCTCAGGGCTGACCTATAGCGACGGCACACTGAGCGGCACACCTACATCGGTCGGGAACGGATCGTTCACTCTCACGGTCACCGATGGCGGTGACGAACAGGCCACGGTCACGGTCAATTGGTCAGTATTGCCGGGTCTGTCCATCGCATTCGAGCCCCAATCGACCGCTGCGTCAAGCTCGAAATGGCCGAATCAATGCCTCAAAGACAATGAGGAATCGCTCGACCTCACGTCCGGTGTCACGCCACTCGGCACGAGCGGCCTAAAATTCACGGTCTCCACGGATAAGAACTGGCTGCATTTCGATGGCGACCATACGATCACCGCAACAGCGCCGTGCAACACGGACATCGCAAACATCACCGTCACCGCGACGGCGGGCGGAACGCCGGCCACGGCCAAGTTCTCCTGGATCATCGCAAAGCAGACAATCGTCGCCAGCCGCGCGTATCACGATTACCGTCTCTGCGCAACCGACTCCTCGGTGACTCTCTCGAAATCGTGTTCGGCGGGCTGGCTGGTATTGCCCGATTCGACCATCCGACCCATTGATCAACCGACAACCTGCCTGACGAATCCGGGCAGAGGCCTCAGCCCCTCACTCACGACCTGCGATCCGACAGAGTCAGCTCAGCTGTGGACCCATGACCGCTCCGACCGGTTGTTATCTGGAGATGACGCATTGCGGGCAAGGGAATCCGACGGTCGGTACTCCGTCACGATGGATTCAAGGGCCAATGCGGAGTCGAAGCGGTGGAGGTTGTCATGATCGCCGACAGCGTCAGCGGACCAAGCTCACCCACGGATGCGGCACCGCGCCGCGACGCCGGCGTCACGCTGATCGAACTCGTGGTCGCTATGGGGATCATGGGGATCGTGCTGGCCATCGTCACCGGTGCCATCGTGTCGATGT
>CAZSOU010000276.1:0-1053 GCA_964608595.1 uncultured Rhodanobacteraceae bacterium | reverse complement strand
CTTGCGGGTCCGCTTCGGTTTCGCGGTGCCCTTCGGAGTGACGGGGCGGAACTCGCCGCCCGTGATGGCCTTGCCGGTCGAGTGCATCCACTTCGCCAGGCCGAGGCAGGAGTGGAACGCTTCCCGCTCCGGGTTCCCCGATGGCAGCGGCACGAGTTCATAGGTGCGCCGGCGCAGGTTGAGGACCGCGCATCCGCCGATGGTCAGGTTGAACGGTGAGACGGTGTCGTCGGGGAGCCACATTTCGCGTGCCGTCTTGAGTGCCGTGACCTGCAGCGCGTACTCCCCGTACACGCTGGTCGCGGCACGAGTCGCCGAGGTCTTGTAGTCCACGAGCCACAGGGCCCGCTCGTCGCCGTCGCAGCGCTTGACTTTCCCGTCGATGGGGGACTGGATGATCGGCAGCCACGTGAGTGTGTCCAGCGTCCCGGCATACCCGTAGGACGGATGGGCGACGGTCATCTCGGTTGCCTCGATGTGTGCCTGCACGTCGACGCCGAAGTCGTCCCAGAACCGCAGGAGTTGCTCGACGAACGGTGCTCCCTGTTCGGCGTACTGTTCGTGGTCGCCGACGAACAGGGGCTCGAGGCCGAGGGCTTTCCGTTCGGCGGCGTGGTGGACCGCGGAGCCGAGGTCGGCTGCCTTGTCGCGTGCCACGGTCACCTGGGACTTGATCGCCTTGGTCGCGGCGTCCTTGTCTGTGCGCGACAGGGCCATCAGCTCGCCTTGGTGCTCGATGGCGTACTCGGCGGCGATCTTCGCGGCCCAGGGGACGAGGGCGGGTTTCGCGCATCCGACGCTGATCGCGTTGGTCACGGAGATCAGTTGCTCGCCGGTGACCGGGTGTGTGTAGAACCGGCCGTTCGCGGTTGCCTCTGCGTGCTTGGGTGAGGTCATGACCGGGTCTCCTGTCGGATGGCTTCGGTGATGCGGTCGGCCACGTCGTCGGGCATGGGGTCGTCGACCTGTTCGGCGATCTCGCAGGGCCATTCGGTGTGGCAGGTGGGGCACCAGGGCGTGCAGTCGGGGCAGGATCCGTCGCGGGTGAGGTCG
>CAZSOU010000275.1:0-1069 GCA_964608595.1 uncultured Rhodanobacteraceae bacterium | reverse complement strand
CCACCGCTCGCATCGCTGCCGGGCGTCAGGTGGCCGCCGAGGCGCCGGTCGCCGATCCGCCCCCGATGGTGGCCGAACCGTCCGCCTGAGCGCGACCGCATTGAGAGCGCTAGCAGGAGAGCTGGAGCGAGGACGGCTCGTCGATATCGGAGTGCGCGCTCCCCGGCTCCAGCTGTTGCGAGGTACCGCCGAAGTCCGGCTCGGACCAGATCGTCACATGCGCGGCGGACCCGACCTTGATGCTGTCGGCCTCATCGGTCCAGTCCTGCGTGGCTCCGGGCAGATCCTTCAGCGTCTCGTACTTGCCGGGCTCGGTGAGCAGGAAGTTGGTGTCCGACTCGTCGAAGTCGTCGGAGTCGAACAGGTGCACCGAGCAGGCCGAGCCGCTCTCCGCAGTGTCCGTACTGTTGCCGGTCGACGGCGCTCCGGTCGAGGAGACGCCGTCGCCTGGCGACGCGGCGCCGCCCGAGGACCCACCGGCGCCCGCCCCATTGGATGTGCCGCTCATTGCCGGCGGCGAGCCGGCCGGCGACCCCGCCGTCGGTCCGCCCTGGCCGGTACTCTGGCCCGTACCGCTCACCGTGCCCTGTGGGGGAACCCCCGGCGTGCTGTAGAGCTCACCGCCCTTGCTCGGCGAGTCGGCGCACCCGGAGACCGCGATGAGCAGTGCGGCGGCGATCAGGGCCGCTTTGGTTGCTGGTTTCCACATGCCATGCCCCTTCCGCAGGACGTGTTCGTGATCCACCGGGCCGGCGTCGCGGTCAGTGCCGGAACGCGGACGCGGCGCAGCCTCGGAAGTCCGCTCCTAGCGGCGTTCCCGCGACATGGCGGTGGCAAACCACGGGCCCGGCCCTGCCGCGGCTGAGGCGACGGCCGCCTCCGGCCCTCACACGGTCGCGGCCGGGGCGCACTCGTCGCCCCCGCGCGGGTTCAACGGCGCGCGTCGCACGCCATTACGGCCGCGCCTGCGGCCCTCACGCCGGCACGCGCCTCCGCGACCGGCGCTGACAGCCGGGACACCAGAACAGGTTTCGCCCGGCCAGGATCTGGGTGCGGACCAGCGACCCGC
>CAZSOU010000274.1:0-1070 GCA_964608595.1 uncultured Rhodanobacteraceae bacterium | reverse complement strand
AGAACTGCGCCTGGTAGATGGCCTGGATCGGGCCCAGGCCCATCGACACCGTCGGAACCTGCCAGTAATCGGGCATCAACCACGGATGCGGATACGAGGACAGCGCCTTGCCCATCGGGTGCGAGGCTTCGCGGCGGTAATTGTCCATCTGCTCCTTGCTGATGCGCCCTTCCAGAAACGAACGCGCATACAGCCCGGGGCTGGAATGGCCCTGGTAATACACCAGATCGCCGGGATGATCCTTCGACGGCGCGCGCCAAAAATGGTTGAAACCGACGTCGTACAGCGTGGCCGACGAAGCAAAGCTGGCGATGTGACCGCCCAGCGATCCCGGACGGCGGTTGCAGCGCACCACCATGGCCATCGCGTTCCAGCGGATCAGCGAACGGATGCGCCATTCCATCGCCGCATCGCCGGGGCTCTTGGCCTCCTGGCTGGCGGGAATGGTATTGACGTAGGCCGTGGTCGGATCGAACGGCAGGTGACCACCGGAGCGGCGGGTTTCATCGACCATCTGCTCCAACAGGAAATGCGCGCGGTTGGTGCCGTCGGCATTGATGACCGCCTTGAGCGACTCGATCCATTCACGGGTCTCGGTGGGGTCGAGATCCTGGTCGAGAATGTCTTGCATTTGATCCATGGTGAAGGTCTCCACGGCGCCGGGGACACGCCGAATGATCGAAAAACGGATTTGCCTGCCATGCCCGGACTCCCGGGCAGCAGGCGACCGTTCAAGTTTAACGCGGGTGGGCGTGGGCGCCAATCGGCGGGTTGGAGGAGTCGCGGCCACCGGCCGCTTCCACAGGGCTTGTCTGAAAATCTGAAGCACCCTTGTGGGAGTCGCGGCCGCCGGCCGCTCCCACAGGGCTTGTTCGAAAATCTGAAGCACCCTTGAGGGAGTCGCGGCCACCGGCCGCTCCCACAGGGTTTGTCTGAAAATCCGAAGCACCCTTGTGGGAGTCGCGGCCACCGGCTGCTCCCACAGGGCTTGTTCGAAAATCTGAAGCACCCTTGTGGGAGTCGCGGCCACCGGCCGCTCCCACAGGGTTTGTCTGAAAATCCGAAGCACC
>CAZSOU010000273.1:0-1080 GCA_964608595.1 uncultured Rhodanobacteraceae bacterium | reverse complement strand
GCGATCATCCGCAAGCGCGAGAAGATCGAGCGGGAAGGCAAGAAGGTCGACTACCTCGTGCTGGAGATGGTGCACGGCGAGTTGACGCTGCGGGTGCCCGCCGACATGGCCGAAGAGGTGGGGATGCGGCCGCCGATCTCCAAGTCCGACGTGGAGGACCTGTTCGAACTGATCGGCAAGCGTGACGTGCGGGAGCCGGCCAACTGGTCCCGGCGGTTCAAGAACCACCAGGAGAAGATGAAGTCCGGCGACGTCTATCAGGTCGCCGAGGTGGTGCGTAACCTTGCCCTGCGCGAACAGGGCAAAGGCCTGTCGACCGCGGAGAAGTCCATGCTGGAACGCGCTCGGGGCATCCTGGTGTCGGAGCTGTCGTTCGCGCTGAACGTCTCCGAAGAGAAGGCCTCCGAGAAGCTCGACGCCGGCCTGCAGTAGGCGCGGCCCCGGGGCCCGGCGGGCGGGTCCGTCATGTGTCCGGGTCCGCCAGGTGCGGCGGATCCGTCAGTTGGAGTGCTGGGCGACGATCTCGCGCTCGCGCAGGCGAGCCGCCTTGGAGTACTCCTCGGCGGTGCGCAACGTGTCGGCCAGGCACGCCTCGAACGCGGCGCGGGTGGTGTGCATGACCTCTTCGAGCTGGGCGAGCTTGGCCTGCTTGTCGGCAAGTTCGGCCTGGTGCGCCAGCAGCTCGGCGTGCGCGGCACCCGACGGGTCCGTCCCGGCGGCCTCGAGGGCACCCGCACCGCGGGCGGACGCGGTCGGAACGGCCTCCTCGCCGGTGGGCTCGCTCGACGACAGCCGGGCGGTGGCCGCGCCGACCTTGTCGGAGGCGGCGCCCGCGGCGTCGCTCATGCGCTGGTGGACCCGGCTGGTGGCCTGGTGGAACGCGGCGGTCGCCTTGCCCCAGTAGGCCCGGAACATGCCGATGTCGAGCTGGCCGTCGCGCACCCGGGCGGCGGCCTTGACCCGTTCGGGGGGGACGCGCAGACGGGTCACGATCCGGAAGTAGCTGAGGACCTTGAGGATCGTGTAGCTCAGGTCGTACTCCCACCAGAAGAAGCCGTTGCGGGCCGCCGCGGCGTAGTA
>CAZSOU010000272.1:0-1088 GCA_964608595.1 uncultured Rhodanobacteraceae bacterium | reverse complement strand
TCAGCCACAACGCGGAGGCGGCAGCCCAATGCGCCGGGCCCCCGAGCAGAAACACCTTGAACGGCTGAAACCCCGCCGGGGTCGTCGGCGTCGGCCACAAGGTACGGGACTTCAACTGCTCGTAGTCGTGCTCCAGCATGAGGGTGATCTGCACGTTCGCCAGATCGTCCACGTGCATCACCACGTCGGCGACACGCCACGACATGCGCTTGCCGACATAGTCGACGGTGATGAAGATGTCGATCGTCTGCCCGGCGTCCAGACGGCCCTTCAGGTCCCAGCACCAGGGGGCGGCCGGATGATCACCATCCAGGACGATTGACCCGGTGCCGGTGTCGTTCTCAATCTCCGTGAGGTCGATACCGTCATCCGTGCGGATCACATGCTGCAGCTTGAAGTTGCCGTCCCACGCGCGGATCAGCGGCGGATCCTGACGGGCCAGCTCGCGCTCCATGTCCCGCAGCCGGGCAGCCTCGAGGGTGGCGGCGCACTGCTCGGCGAGGGTGCTCACTGCAGCCCCCACGGCCGTGACCACAGGCGCGGCTGATGCAACTCGGCACGCGCCCCACCCGACGGGGCTCCGGTGACACTGATCGGCAACTCGGTTGCCGGCGTGTAGGGGGGAATCTCGAAGTTGATGAGGTAGTAGTCGCCGGCCACCTGTCCCATGATGTTCGTGCCCGCCTGGTCCACGAACGTCACCTTCATCGGGTCGCACCGGATGGTGAGCCCGCCCATGCTGCTGGTGACCGGCTTCAGTGGGATCGTGCGGGCATCAGCGATGGCGCGGCGACGAGGCGGGCCCGCCCACGCCACGTCCGGCACCGTCCATGTCCCCGGCGTGAGCACCCACGTCGGAAACATGACTTGGTCGGTGGGGTTGCTGATCGTGATCGTGCCCGAACCGCTGGTGCCGGCCGTCTCCCATGCGGTGACCGTCTCGGGGGACTCCCACATCGGCTGCCCAGCAGTCAGCTGGTAGAAGACGTTGCCGTACTTCTGCCGCGCCGGATCGATCTTCGGCGAGAACTCAGGCTCCTTCGACATCTGCACCCGCAGCGACCGCAGATCCGACTCCGACTCGATGA
>CAZSOU010000271.1:0-1095 GCA_964608595.1 uncultured Rhodanobacteraceae bacterium | reverse complement strand
TCCTGGCCGGTGACCTCGACATCACCCTGCTCGGGTTCCACGGCGCCAGCGCGGCCTACGCGGACGGCAAGGGCGCGACGGCCGAGGTCGCCCAACAGCTGGAGGCCGCGCTCGGGCACTTCACCGACGTGGCAGACCGCTCCGCGCCGGCGCAGACCGACCTGCTGAGCGGGCAGCCGCGGCGCCTGGAGCGCGAACCCGGCGCCGGAGCCGACGGCGGGCTCGGGTTCGGCCTGATGCTGCTCGGCGGCCACTTCCGCCCCGGGGTCGACGTGGTGCTGGAGACGGTGGGCTTCCACCGACAGCTGGCCACCCACCACCTGCTCGTGACCGGCGAGGGAAGCCTCGACTGGCAGAGCACCCACGGCACCGTGGTCTCCGCGGTCTCGGCGGCGGCCTTGGACCACGCCGTGCCGACCGTCGTGGTCGCGGGCCAGTCCAGCCTCAGCCGCCGCGAGACCATGACGCTCGGCATCAGCGGCACGTATGTCGTCGCCCGGGGCCCCGACGAGGTGCTCCTGGCGCTCGCGGACCCGGTGGGGACGCTGCGCGCCCTCTGCCGGAGGGTCGCGGTCACCTGGTCGGCCTGAGGGGCGGGGGTGCGGGGCAGGACCGGGAGGCTGGCGTACGCTGAAGGAAGTCGGGAACAACGCCCGCAGCCCGTGTGTTGCGCCCGGTGAGGCTCCGACCCCCGGCCGGCAGCACGAAGAAGGCCAGACCCTCGACACGAAGGACCAACCACCATGAGTGACCAGGTCGACACCCAGGTCCGCGCCGCGGACGCCGCCACCGAAGAGGCCGCCGCACAGACGTCATCGCACGGCGTCACGCTGAGCGACGTCGCCGCCAGCAAGGTCAAGAGCCTGCTCGAGCAGGAGGGCCGCGACGACCTGCGCCTGCGCATCGGTGTGCAGCCGGGCGGCTGTTCGGGTCTGATCTACCAGCTCTACTTCGACGAGCGCTCGCTCGACGGCGACCTGGTCCGCGACTTCGACGGCGTCGAGGTGGTCGTCGACCGGATGAGCGCCCCCTACCTCGACGGCGCCTCGATCGACTTCGCCGACACCATCGAGAAGCAGGGCTTCACCATCGACA
>CAZSOU010000270.1:0-1117 GCA_964608595.1 uncultured Rhodanobacteraceae bacterium | reverse complement strand
ACGCGCGCGAGGTGGTGGCCGACTACGACTGGCAGACCGTGGCGCAGCGCGTGGTGAAGGTCTACCAGACGGTGAAGATGACCGACCCGCGGTCGGTGTCCGAGGCGGAGTAGTCCCCGTCGCGCAACGCCGCCTCCGGCCCGACCGCCGGGCCCGCCCAGCCCGCGTCATCCCACCGCCCGGCCCGCGTCGGGGCGAGACGCGCGGCGCGCAGGGTCGGATAGCCTGGATGTCCCACCCCTGACCGCGGCCGGGCCTGCGGCGCTGGTCAGACCGACAGCGCCGGAGAGAACACGTGAGCACCTGGATCGTCGTCATCGCCGTCGTGGTGCTCTTCCTCGCGGGGCTCCGACTCTGGCTGACGGCCAACCGGCTCGACCGGCTGCACATCCGCACCCAGGCCGCCTGGGCCGCGCTCGACGGCGCGATGGCGCGTCGGATCGTCGCGACCCGCGCGTTGGCCGTGACCGGCGAGCTGCCCGCAGGACTCGCGGCGACGCTGCGCACCCTGGCCGACGCCGCCGACAGCGCCTCGCGCAGCGAGAAGGAGACCGCCGAGGCGCGACTGTCCCGGGCGCTCGAGCAGGTCTCCGGCGCGCAGCGCGGCGCCCTCGGGCCGGAACTCGCCGACAGCGAGGAGCGGGTGATGCTGTCCAACCAGTTCTACAACGACGCGGTGCGCGACACCCGGGCGCTGCGCGCGAGTTGGTTCCCGCGGCTGTTCCGGCTCGCCGGGCACGCCCCGCTGCCGGACTACTTCGCCGTTCCCGTCGGGGATCGGCCCGCCACCCGGCCCGCCACCGAGGACGCCACCCGGCCCGCTACCGAGGACGCCACCGGGGACGCGGCCGAGGACACTACCCAGGACACCGCCCTCGACCTGCCGTAACCCGACCGAATGACGCGACGGCGACCCGGTCGCCCACGTCCGGGACCTGCAGCGGCGCGGTGACGGTGCCGTCGCCGGCGCCGGCACACCGGGCACAACGGGCAACCCGGCCCGCCGGCGGCGTGAGACTTCCCACGCCGCACGCCCGCCGGTGCCGCGGGCGGGTCACCGCGCCCGCACAATCGCTATTGTGACCTGTGGCGTCCTGGCGCGGTCCATGCGCAGGTG
>CAZSOU010000269.1:0-1124 GCA_964608595.1 uncultured Rhodanobacteraceae bacterium | reverse complement strand
TCACCGATCTCAAGGCGCTCGGCGATGCCGCCGCACAGGCCCACATCGCGCAACGACTCGCCAACGCCTATCCCGATGACGCCGTCCTCAGCGAAGAGGCTCCCGACGACCCCGCCCGGCTGCACGCCGACCGTGTCTGGATCATCGACCCCCTCGACGGCACGCGCGAATACGCCGAACACCGCACTGACTGGGCCGTCCACATCGCCCTCTGGCAACGCACCGGCCCTCGCGATGCAGGCGGCCCCGCCGGACAACTCACCGCCGCGGCCGTCGCCGTCCCCGACCAGCACCTCACCCTGTCCACGGCCACGCCCGCCGCCGTGCCCGACGCCTCCGGCGGACCTCTCCGCATCGCCGTCAGCCGCACCAGACCGCCCGAGATCATCGGTCACATCGTCGACCACCTCGCCGCAGGCGGCATCGTCAGCGAGCTCGTGCCGATGGGATCCGCCGGCGTCAAGATCAGCGCCGTCATCCGGGGCCTGGCCGACGGCTACGTGCATGCCGGCGGTCAATACCAATGGGACTCTGCCGCTCCCGTCGCCGTCGCCCACGCCGCCGGGCTACATACCAGCCGCGTCACCGGCGATCCACTGGACTACAACCAGCCCAGTCCCTACCTGCCCGACCTCATCGTCTGCCGTTCGGAGCTGGCCGAACTCATCCTGTCCGCCGCGCAGACCTCTCCGCACTAGGCTCCGCGGCGCGCGCCGGCTCGGGTTCGTCGGACCGGGTCGGTGCCGACACCGATGCGTCGGGCTGCGTCGGTTTCGTGGCTGGCGTCTGTTGCTTCGGGGCGTCCGGCTTAGCGCCCGTCGGTGGCTCCTGCTCCGGCGCGTTCCTATCCGACTGTGCGTTCGCCGGCTTCCGTTTCGCGGGCCGCTTGCCTGCCTGCTGCTGCTTCGCGGGCTGCTTCGCGGGCTGCTTCCCGGCCGGCTTTTTCTTCGCCGGCGGCTTCTTGTCGCCGTTGGTGGCGCCGTGCTTCGGCCCAATGGATGCACGGTAGGCGTCCAGGATCTCCTCGATCGGCCCGTCCTGGACGAGACGGCCGCCCTTGAGCAGGAGTCCGCGCTGGCAGAAGCGCTTGAGGTCACCGGCCGCATGAGAGACGAAGAACAGTG
>CAZSOU010000268.1:0-1134 GCA_964608595.1 uncultured Rhodanobacteraceae bacterium | reverse complement strand
GGGCTCGGACCACAACCTGCAGTGGGCCGACATCGCGATCCGCAAGTAGCCGGTGCGGTGGCCGGTGCGGTGGCCGCGGCGGTGCGGGTGGCCGGTGGTGGTCGCAGACCGGCGCGCGGGCTGGGCGTTCCTGCGTCGTGGGTGTCTGAGCGCGGCCTATCTGACGCGCTGGCACACCCACAACGCGCGGCTCGCCACGGAGCGGCGGGGCGGCATTCGCTGCCTGGCGTGGTCCTCGGCGCAGTGGCGCTGCTGCTGGTCGGGTGTGGCGTTGCGGACCCGGGGTCGACGGGGGCGTCGGCAGATTCTTCCGCGCCCTCGGCGTCGGGACTCTCGGTCTCCGCGCCGATGTCCGCGCCCGGGGCTTCCGCGTCCGCCGACTCCGGACCTGTCGGCTCCGACGGCATGCGGCCCGGCGTGTTCCCGAGCACGCGGGTCGATCCGCCCAGCGGTGCTCCTCGGCCCGACGGCCCCGCCGCAACACCCGACAACGAGTTGACCGCGGCGGAGCTCTCCGGCCTCGTCCGGCTGCCCGCCTCCGACCCCGCAGTTGCCAGCACCTGCGCGCCGGACGACCTCGACCTGCGCCTGGTCGGATTCGACGCGGCGGCAGGTCACCGGTACTCACAGATTCGCGCCACCAACAACGCCGCAGAGGCATGCACCCTGCGCGGCTGGCCGGGTCTGGGTTTCCGCGGTGCGAACGGCACGGCGTTTGCACTGGTCGCCGAGCACGATGCCACGGCATCGGACCGGGTCAACGCCGTTCCACACGACCCCGCCGAACCGGTCGTCCTGAAGCCCGGCGGGGCATCGACCGCCGACATCGAATGGACCGGCGCGCTGGCCGGTGCCTACGACGAACACGTCTCGTTGATCGCCGTGCAACTCGCGACCGGCGGGCCGGCCGGGTCCATCATCATTCCGGAGGACGAGCCGGTCGATATCGGTGAGGGCACCACGGTCCGCATCCGCCGCTGGGCCCCCACCGCACCGCCGACGTCGTAGGGCTGCTGGCGACATGGGGCTGCTGGCGACCAAGCTCCGCCGCGACGATTTTCTACGTCCAGTTCGCGCGATCGGCGGTATTGCCGCAGGTGGCCGTTTTCGCGACCGCATCCAGCCGCAGGTTTT
>CAZSOU010000267.1:0-1135 GCA_964608595.1 uncultured Rhodanobacteraceae bacterium | reverse complement strand
CCGGTCGCGCCGTACAGCGCCTCCTGCCAGGCCGACCGCCACGGAAGCCACGTCATGGCCGACACGCTACGACCGGCGCGCTCGCGCTAGCGTCGTGGTCGTGACGTCACCACCGGAGCGCCCCGCCCGCCTGCAGGTGGGCGTCGTCGGGACCGGCAGGGTCGGCGCGGTCCTCGGGGCCGCGCTGGGCCGGGCCGGTCACCACGTGGTCGCCGCGTCCGGGGTCAGCGAGCAGTCCCGCGAGCGTGCCGCCCGGCTGCTGCCGGGGGTGCCGTTGCTGCCGGTCGAGGAGGTGGTCGCGCGCGCCGAGCTGGTGTTGCTCACCGTGCCCGACGACGACCTCGTCGGGCTCGTGCGCGGCCTCAGCGCGACAAAGGCCTGGCGGCCCGGCCAGCTGGCCGTGCACACCTCGGGGAGGCACGGCACCGAGGTCTTCGAGCCGGCGCAGGACCACCACGTGCTGGGGGTCGCGGTGCACCCGGCGATGACGTTCACCGGCACGGTGATGGACCTGGAGCGGCTCGTCGACTGCTGCTTCGGGGTCACCGCGCCCGACCCGCTCCGGCCGGTGGCCGAGGCGCTCGTCGTGGAGATGGGCGGCGAGCCGGTGTGGGTGGCCGAGGACGAGCGGGTCCGCTACCACGCGGCGCTCTCGCACGGCGCCAACCACCTGGTCACCCTCGTCGCGCAGGCGATGCAGGTGCTCGAGTCGGCCGGGGTGGAGGACCCCCGGCGGGTCGTCGGGCCGTTGCTGCACGCGGCCCTGGAGGGCGCGCTGAGCTCGGGTGACCTGGCCCTCACCGGCCCCGTGGCGCGCGGTGACGCCGGCACCGTGGCCGCCCACCTGGAGCAGCTGGGGAGCGAGACCCCCGACGTCCTGTCGACCTACCTCGCCCTGGCCCGGGCGACCACGCAGCGGGCCCTGGCGAGCGGTCGCCTCACCCCCACCCGGGCAGGGCCGCTGCTCGACGTCCTTGCCGCGCCGGAGGATCGACCGTGACCGAACCCCACGACGACGCCACCGGGGGCCCCCGGCTCGCCCACACCCGCGAGGAGCTGACGCGGGCCCGCGCGGAGCTCGCCGACGGTCACGTCGCCGTGGTCATGACGATGGGGGCGCTGCACGAGGGCCACG
>CAZSOU010000266.1:0-1159 GCA_964608595.1 uncultured Rhodanobacteraceae bacterium | reverse complement strand
CTAGTGGTGTGTCTCGCAAATAAATAGTGGCATAAGCAGTATTCTTGTCCTATGAGCGCACCCGCAGCCCCGCCGTTGTCGATGTCGGACAGTCAACGGGCCACGTTGGAGCAGTTGTCGCGGTCCCAGACGGCGGCGCACCGTCAGGTGCAGCGCGCCAAGGCGTTGCTGCTGGCCGCGGACGGCGTTGCCAATACCCGGATCTCGGCAGAGGTCGGGGTGACGCCGGTGACCGTGCGCGCCTGGCGGGCGCGGTTCGAGGAAGAGGGGTTGGCGAGGCTGGGGCAGGTCCGTGAGGGTCGAGGGCGCAAGGCGAGGATCAGCGAGGAGCAGGTGCGCGCGATCGTGCACGACACGTTGCACACCACGCCCGAGGGTGAGACGCACTGGTCGTGCCGCACGATGGCCAAGCATGCGGGGGTGAGTTCGGCGACGGTGCAACGGATCTGGAGCAATCTGGGGATCAAGCCGCACCTGGTTGACCAGTTCAAGGTCTCCAACGATCCGCGGTTCGAGGAGAAGTTGACCGACGTGGTCGGGCTGTACCTGAACCCGCCGGAGAAGGCCGTCGTGTTGTGCATGGACGAGAAGTCCCAGGTGCAGGCACTGGACCGCACCCAGCCCTCGCTGCCGATGGTCAAGGGCCGCGGCGCGACGATGACCCACGACTACAAGCGCAACGGCACGACCACGCTGTTCGCCGCGCTGAACGTGCTCACCGGCGAGGTGACCGGGCGCTGTTTCGACCGGCACCGGCACGAGGAGTTCCTGAAGTTCCTGAAGGTCATCGACGCCGAAGTGCCCAAGGGCCAAGCGGTCCACTTGATCCTGGACAACTACAGCACCCACAAGCACGCCGAGGTGCAGCGCTGGCTGAAGCGGCACAAGCGCTTCCACCTGCACTTCACCCCGACGTCCTCGTCCTGGCTGAACCAGGTCGAACGGTGGTTCCGCGACTTGGACGCCAAGGCACTACGCCGCGGCAGCTTCAACTCCGTGCCCGACCTGATCGCCGCGATCGAGGACTACCTACGAGTCAACAACACCGACCCGAGACCATTCGTGTGGACCGCGACCGCCGAGTCGATCCTGGCCAAGGTCACCAGAGCGCGCCGCAAACTCGAGGAAGTAGTCAATCAATGACGAGACGGACCACTAG
>CAZSOU010000265.1:0-1161 GCA_964608595.1 uncultured Rhodanobacteraceae bacterium | reverse complement strand
GGAACTCGTCCACCACATGATTGATGAAGCTGGTGTTGGCGCCGTTTTCCAGCAGCCGGCGCACCAGATAAGGCAACAGGTCCTTGTGGCTGCCGACCGGTGCGTAGACGCGGCACGGCACGTCGAAGTTGTCTTTGCCGATCACCTCATCATAGAGCTCCGAACCCATGCCGTGCAGGCGCTGGTATTCGAACGGCCGCCCTTTGGCCATGTGGTGGATGGCGGCGATGGTGTGCGCGTTGTGGGTGGCGAATTGCGGATAGATGGCGTCGGCGCCGGCGTCCAGCATGTGTCTGGCGCAGGCAAGATAGGACACGTCGGTGTTGGGTTTGCGGGTGAACACCGGATAGCCGGCGAGGCCTTGTTCCTGTGCCAGCTTGATCTCGGCATCCCAGTACGCGCCTTTGACCAGCCGCACGCACCAGCGGCGGCCGGCCTCGCGTGCGGTTTCGGCCAGCCATTCGATCACGAACGGGGCGCGTTTTTGATAGGCCTGCACGGCCAGGCCGAAACCGTTCCAGCCTTCCAGCGACGGATGGGTGAACACCGCATGCAGAATGTCCAGCGACAATTCCAGCCGCGCGGCCTCTTCGGCGTCGATGGTCAGCGCGATACCGCGCGCCATGGCCTGCTGCGACAGTTCCAGTACCTTGGGCACCAGTTCGTCCATGACGCGCTGGTGCTTGGCCACTTCGTAACGCGGGTGCAAGGCCGACAGTTTCACCGATACCGATGGCGCTCCCAGCACGTCGCCGGCCTTGGGGTGCTTGCCCATGATGTCGATGGCGTTGCGATAGGCCTGCATGTACATGTCGGCGGCCGCTCGGGTCAGCGCGGCCTCGCCGAGCATGTCGAAGGAATAGCGGTAACGGTTGTTGCCGTTTTTCTGCGCGCGCGCCAGTGCCGACTTGATGTCGCGGCCCATGATGAACTGCTGACCCATGATGCGCATCGCCTGACGCGTGGCCATGCGTACCACCGGTTCGCCGGCGCGGTTGACCAGGCGGCGCAGTGCGGCTTGATAGTCGCGACGCGTGGCGGCGGGCAGCGTGACCATCTTGCCGGTCAGCATCAGGCCCCAGGTGGACGCATTGACCAGTACCGATTTGCTGGTGCCGATGTGTTTTTTCCAGTCGGCCTCGGTGAGCTTGTCGCGGATCA
>CAZSOU010000264.1:0-1171 GCA_964608595.1 uncultured Rhodanobacteraceae bacterium | reverse complement strand
TCTTCTTCATCACCTCGTCCGACTCGGGCTCGCTCGTGGTCGACATGCTCTCCTCCGGTGGGCACCCGGACCCGCCGACCTGGAGCCGGGTGCTGTGGGCGTCGCTGGAGGGAGCGGTGGCCATCGCGCTGCTGCTCGCCGGTGGGTTGAGTGCGCTGCAGACCGGGGCCATCATCACGGCGTTGCCCTTCAGCGTGGTGATGCTGGGCATCTGCGTGGCCACCTACAAGGCGCTGCGTGACGAGCACCAGCTGCTGCTACGTGCCGACCGCCGGGCCGCCCGCGAGGAACTGGCCCGCCGGGTCGGCAAGCACGTGACCACCGAGCTCACCGACAACTACGAGGACCACCTCGCACCGCCGGTGGAGCAGCACGTGCTCACGTTGCTCGAGAACGGCCACGGCGAGAACGGCCACGGCGAGAACGGCCACGGCCAGGACGGGCGGCGCAAGGTCGACTCGCCGGACTGACCCGGTCGGCCCTCTGCGGCTAGGAGACGATCACCAGCCGGTTGTGGTCGGGGTCCTCGAAGATGAACATCGGTGGGACCCCGGGCCACTCGAGCAGCTCGTGGACCCGGCTGCCGGCCGCCTGCAGGTAGCGATGCCAGCCCGGGGCGTCGGCGACCGTGAACCGGATGCCGGTGTCCCTCCCGACCTCGTCCGCCGTGCCGTGGGGGAAGAGCGCGACCACGGTGCTCTCCTCGCCCGAGACGGACAGGATCACGAGTCGGCCGTCGAGCTGCTCGACATGGGTGTCCTGCACGACCTCCAGGCCCAGCACGTCGCGGTAGAAGCCGAGTGACAGGTCGGTGTCGGTGGTGTGGATGCCGACCATCGGCACGCGCGTGATCGGGCCGGGACGGGTGGGTGCGTCGGTCATGCGTCCTCCTGGGGGTGCTGCGGGTCGCGGACGAGGACGGAGGTCCTCGACGGGTCGACCACCCGTGGCCGCCGATCTCATCGCGCGGTGACGGACTCGGGGCGGATGACAGATGTCATGGCCGGTTCGTGACACACGCGCGAGGCGCCGGCCCGGCCCCGCCGCGATGCTGGGTGCATGACAACGACTGACACGTATGCCGGGGAGCGGCCCCGGGGGCACGGCGCCGGCACCGCTCCGCCCGCCATCGAGCTGGATGGCGTGCACAAGAGCTTCGGAGACGTCCACG
>CAZSOU010000263.1:0-1177 GCA_964608595.1 uncultured Rhodanobacteraceae bacterium | reverse complement strand
TGCTGGACGGCCTCGGCCTCGACCCCGTCCTGGCCGACGAGGTGGCCTCCCTGCCGGGAGCCGAGGAGCTCGTGGCCCTGCTCGAGCTGCGGGAGCAGGCGGCCTGCGGCCCCTACGACCTGGTCGTCGTGGACTGCGCCCCGACGGCCGAGACCCTGCGGCTGCTCGCGCTTCCCGAGGCCCTGGCGTGGCACCTGGAGCGGCTGGCTCCCGCGAGTCGGCGCTCCTGGCGGGCGCTGCGGCCGGCCGCCGCGGCGGCCGCGGGAGTGCCCCTGCCCGATCGCGACGTCGTGGAACGGGTGGGCGGCTGGCAGCGCCGTCTCGTCGAGGTCCATGACCTGCTCACCGCTCCCGCCACGTCCGTGCGCCTGGTCCTCACCCCCGAGAAGGTGGTGATCGCCGAGGCGCGACGGATGCTGACCTCGCTGCGCCTGCACGGGCTCGCCGTCGACCAGGTCGTGGTCAACCGGCTCATCCCGGGTGGCGACGACGCGACCGGTGACGCGGACGGATGGCGCGGCGGGTGGCATCGCGCCCAGCGGGAGGGCCTGGCGCTGGTGCACGAGTCGTTCGACCCGGTCCCGGTGGTGACGAGCGGCTACCTCGGGCGGGAGCCGATCGGCGCGGACGCCCTGGCCGGGCTGGCCGAGGGCCACGGGGCGGTCAGCGACCTGCTGGAGTCTCCCGACGTGGAGGGTATGAGGGTCCGTCCCGTGCAGGGAGGGTTCACCCTCTCGCTGCCGCTCCCGCTCGTGTCCGCGGACCAGGTCGACCTGCAGCGGCGCGACGGCGACCTGCTCATCGAGGTGGAGGGGCACCGGCGGGTGCTGGCCCTGCCGAGCGCGCTGCGCCGTTGCGCCGCCACCCGGGCGACGGTGCGTGACGGACGGTTGCGGATACGGTTCGTGCCCGACGAGGAGGTGTGGCCCCGTGACCGCTGACGAGCGAGGTGGGGACATCGGCAACGTGGCGCAGGAGGCCGCGCGGCTCGTCGACGCCTTCGCCGCGTGGGCGGGCGACGAGGCGAGGGAGACGGACGCCGGGGACTCCCGAGGTGACGCACCCGGCGCGTGCCCGGCGTGCGGCTCGGAGCCCCGGGACGGGCAGACCGGCCGAGTCCGCTCGGAGGAGCTGCCGCCCACCTGCCGGATCTGCCCGGTCTGCCAGGGCCTGGCCC
>CAZSOU010000262.1:0-1177 GCA_964608595.1 uncultured Rhodanobacteraceae bacterium | reverse complement strand
GGGAACCTCGAAAAACCGCGGATCATCGGAGTTTCCCGTGGGAGGGGCCGGTGACCCCGACAGGATCATGCGGTACATCCTGTCGGGGCCACCGGCCCCTCCCACAAGCGCAGCTCCAGGGTGCAATGGTTTTTCGAGGCTCCCCGCAGGAGCGCATGTCATGCGCGACCGCCTTGGCACTCGATGCCACCGGGCGCGGCCGCACCTGAGATGCGCTCCCGCACCACCACGGCGTGATCCGGATATCAGCCCTGGGGACGCATGTAGGGAAACAACAACACATCGCGGATCGACGCGGCATTGGCCAGCAGCATGACCAGCCGGTCGATGCCGACACCGAGGCCGCCGGTGGGCGGCAAACCGATTTCCAGTGCCTGGATGTAATCGGTGTCGAAGTGCATGGCTTCATCGTCACCCGAGTTCTTGGCTTCGACCTGTGCGCGGAAGCGCGAGGCCTGATCTTCCGGGTCATTGAGCTCGGAAAACCCGTTGGCGATTTCCTTGCCGCCGATGAACAGCTCGAAGCGATCGGTCATGTCCGGATCGTCATCGTTGCGACGTGCCAGCGGCGATACTTCCAGCGGATGCTGGGTAATGAACGTCGGCTGGACAAGCTTGCTTTCCACCGTCGCCTCGAAAATTTCCAGCAGCAACTTGCCCCAGCCCATCGACGATTTCACCTGCACGCCGAGCCGCTCGGCATGAGCCGTCATCGCCACGCGATCACGCAGCTCGTCGCGCTTGATGTCGGGATTGTTTTCGAGCACGGCGTCTTCCATTCGCCAGCGCTTGAACGGCGCGCCGACATCGATGGTCTGACCCTCCCATTCCAGTTCGGTATGACCGACCACGTTCGCGGCGACGTCGCGAATCATGCTCTCGGTGAGATCCATGATTTCGACGTAGCTGGCATAAGCCTGATACAACTCCAGCATGGTGAACTCGGGGTTGTGGCGGGTCGACACGCCTTCGTTGCGGAAGTTGCGGTTGATCTCGTAGATGCGATCGAAACCGCCCACGACCAACCGCTTGAGATACAGCTCCGGCGCCACGCGCAGAAACAGATCGATGTCCAGCGCGTTGTGATGCGTCACGAACGGGCGCGCCGTCGCGCCGCCGGGGATGACGTGCATCATCGGCGTTTCCACTTCCATGAAACGACGCGGTTCGGCCTCCA
>CAZSOU010000261.1:0-1179 GCA_964608595.1 uncultured Rhodanobacteraceae bacterium | reverse complement strand
CGGCGTAGTCGGTGTGCTTGCCGAGCACCTCGACCCGGCCGGGCACGAACCAGCTGGGCGCCGGTCCGGACACGTCGTGGCCGAGGTCGCGCAACCCTTCCAGTGCCCGCGCGAAGGGCGCCGCCTTGTGCCCGGCTGAGGCCTCGCTCATGCCGGCGGCCCGCAGCAGCGCGACGTGCTCGGTGCTCACAGCCGCACGTCGATGTCGGCCAACCGCTCCTTCACCGCCGCGATGTCGGACCTGCTGGACAGGTCGAGCACGCCCTCGCTCACCGGCACCACCTCGAAGCGCTCGCCGAGCTCGGTCCGCGCGATCCGCACCGCGTCGGCGATCTCGAGCTCGCCCCGCGCCGAGGGGGTGGTGCGCCGGCACGCCTCGAAGATCGTGGAGGTGAACAGCCAGGCGTTCATGCTCACCGGGGCCTCGGGGCCGAACCGCTCCAGGGTGGCCGCGTCGGGCTTCTCGACGATCTCCGCGAGCGCACCGGACCCGTCGACGTCGAGCACGGCGTAGGCGGCGATCCGGGCGGCCTCGATGTTGCTCCCGCGCACCAGCGCCGCACGGTCGAAGCCCGCGAGCGCGGCGCCCGGAGCCTCCCGCAGTCGCCGGAGAGCGCTGGCGGGGTAGTAGTTGTCGGAGTTGAGCACGACGAAGCGGTCGCCGTCCGCGAACGACTCGGCGGCCAGCACCGCGTCGGCCGTGCCGAGTGGCTTCGCCTGCTCCGCGAAGGACACGCTCACCCGCGACAGCGGTGTGGTGGCGTAGTGCTCGCGCACCACGTCGTGCTCCGGCCCGATGACCAGGCAGACCTCGGTGAGCCCGGCATCGGCGAGCGCGGAGAGCGCGTAGTCGAGGAACGGCCGCCCGATCGGGATCATCGCCTTGACCCCGGTCGCGGCGACGTCGGCCTGGTCGGCGTCGAGGTCGGCGCCCGGCGCCTCGCGGCGCATCCGGGTGCCGAGGCCGCGCGCCAGGATGACGGCCTTGGTCGGCGGCTCCATGGTGGAGGGGTCGGCCTGCGACGCGGCGGGGGAGGGCGCGGCAGCGGACGGAGCGGGCGATGGGGCGGGGTCCGGGGCGGTCACCGGGACAACGTAGCGGGCGGCGTGCCGGGCCACAGCCACCGGATCGTTTTGGTGGCCGGGCGGCACCGCTGCTAGATTTGGTCACCGCGTGCG
>CAZSOU010000260.1:0-1188 GCA_964608595.1 uncultured Rhodanobacteraceae bacterium | reverse complement strand
GGAACGTCTGAATAAGCGCCGCTGAAATAGCCATCCATTTGCATCGGCAAAAATTTTGCCCTCCGCGGCCATCAATGCCGGTGCAAGCCACCCATTTGGTGGCCTTTTGGCCACTTCTTGCCGCATTTTGGGGTGTTGGCCCGCTTCACGGGCGCACCTCCCCCATGGTGAGCAAGGATCTTCGGGCAAGCCACAAGTTCACCAGAGCGAACAGCGTCTGGATCTGTGTCGTGTTCTTCGACAAGCCCCTGAACCGGGCTTTGCGATAGCCAAACTGGCATTTCATGACGCGGAACGGGTGCTCGACCTTGGAGCGCACGGCCGCCTTGAGGTATTCCACCTCTTTGGTCGCCTCTTTGAGTTCACCTTCCGGCAGGCGCTTGACAAGATGCCGCTTGGCCGCGATGTGCCATTTGCGCCCCCGTTTGCCGGCGCGCTTGGCCGCCCCCGTGTAGCCGGCGTCGGCATACACATACTTTTCCTTGCCATGCAGCAGCCTGCCCACTTCCACCACATCGGCCACATTGGCCGGCGTCGTCGTCACGGTATGCACCAGGCCCGACTCGGCGTCCACGCCGATATGGGCTTTCATGCCGAAGTACCACTGTTGGCCCTTGCGTGTTTGGTGCATGTCCGGGTCACGCGCGTGATCCTTGTTCTTGGTCGACGGCGGTGCATGGATGATGGTGGCGTCCACGATGGTGCCCTCGCGCAACAACAAGCCATGCCCTGTCAGATGTTGGTTGACCGCGGCCAACAGCTTCGGCGCCAGATGATGGGTTTCCAGCAAGCGACGGAAGTTCAAGATCGTGGTCTCATCCGGAACGCTGCCGCGGGTCAGCGACAAGCCCGCGAAACGACGCAAGGGCGCCACTTCGTACAACGCTTCTTCCATCGCTGGATCGCTGTAGCCGTACCAGTTTTGCAGCAGATGCACGCGCAGCATCGTCTTCAGCGGGTAGGGGCGACGGCCTTTCCCGGCTTTCGGATACACCGGCTCGATCAATGCCAACAACGCGTTCCAGGGCACCACTTGCTCCATCTCGGCCAGGAATTTCTCGCGTCGCGTCTGTTTGCGTTTGCCGGCATACTCGGCATCGGAGAAGCTCAACTGTGTCATAGGAGTGGGCTTGGCGTTTGGATGGCTAAATTATAGCCGGTGGCGAGGACTTGTTCAGAGTTTCCTTA
>CAZSOU010000259.1:0-1193 GCA_964608595.1 uncultured Rhodanobacteraceae bacterium | reverse complement strand
GTGACGCTGCGGCGCGCCTTGCGCTCCCAGTCGTGCACGCCGACCAGGGTGTCGATGCTGAGCTCTTCGATGAAAACCGTGTCCATGAGAGATCCTGATTGAAGCGTGGGGTGGGTCTTGGACCACCACCGCGTCGGGCATGATGGGCCAAGGTCCACCCTACGCGAAACGGGAGAGTTGCCTATGATGCCAGCGCCGGCAAGTCTTCGAGACTCCAGCGCGGCTGCACGCGGATCTCGGGGCCGTCGACCTGCCCGGCCGCCAGACGCAATGCGCCGGCCTGAGCGATCATGGCGCCGTTGTCGGTGCAAAATTCCAGGCGCGGGAAGTACACGCGGAAGCCGTCCGTTTCGCCGGCTTCGGCCAGGCGTTCGCGCAGGCGGCGGTTGGCGCCCACACCGCCGGCCACGACCAGGCTCCCGGCGCCGGCCGCCTGCAGCGCGCGGCGGCACTTGACGACCAGCGTATCGACGATGGCTTCTTCGAATCCGCGCGCAATGTCGGCACGGGTCTGCTCGCTCTGATCGCTTTTTTTCCACGCCGTCAGCACTTGCGTCTTGAGACCGGAAAAGCTCATGTCCAGGCCGGGCCGATCGGTCATCGGACGCGAGAACCGGTACGCGCCGGGATCACCTTGTTCGGCCAGTTCGGCCAGATGCGGCCCGCCCGGATACGGTAGTCCCATCAGCTTGGCGGTCTTGTCGAACGCTTCACCGGCAGCATCGTCCAACGTGTCGCCCAGCAGGCGATAACGACCGATGGCCGCCACTTCGATCAGCATCGAATGCCCCCCGGAGACCAGCAGCGCCACGAAGGGTGGCTCGGGCGGGTCGGCTTCCAGCAACGGCGCCAGCAAATGCCCTTCCATGTGATGCACGCCGATGGCCGGCAATTCCAGGGCCCAGGCCAGCGCGCGCGAAGCGGCCGCGCCAACCAGCAGCGCGCCGACCAGACCCGGTCCCGCGGTATAGGCCACCCCGCCGAGATCGGCGGTGGTCATGTCGGCCGCTTTCAGGGTTTCGCGCACCAGCGGCATCAGTTTGCGCACATGATCGCGGCTGGCCAGTTCCGGCACCACGCCGCCGTACTCGGCGTGCAGCTTGACCTGGCTGTACAACGTGTGTGCCAGAAGCCCCCGACCGACCTGATAAAGCGCCACGCCGGTCTCGTCGCAGGACGATTCCACGCCCAAA
>CAZSOU010000258.1:0-1204 GCA_964608595.1 uncultured Rhodanobacteraceae bacterium | reverse complement strand
GGTACAGCTACAACGGTACCCGCATCGGCCAGGGCAAGGAAAACGTGCGCCAGTATCTCAAGGACAACCCCGAAATCGCCGACGAGATCGATCGCCAGCTGCGCGACAAGCTGCTGGTGAGCAACAACAAGCCCAAGGAAGACAAGGCCGACGCCGAAGACGTGGCCGAAGAAGCCTGAGGCCGACCATGCGCGGGCGCCGCTCGACCTCGACTTCATCCGGAAACGAGGCCTCACGGCGCTCCGCTTGCGACAAGGCCCTGGCCATGTTGGCGCGGCGCGAACATTCGCGCCGCGAATTGCGCACGCGTCTGGCGCGCGACGGTTATGCGGACGAGGAAATCGAGGCGGCGCTGGCCTCGCTCGTCGACGCGAACTATCAAAGTGACGAACGCTTTGCGGAAATGATGGTGCGCAGCCGCATTCGTCAGGGTTACGGCCCGCAGCGGCTGCGGGCCGAGTTGCGCACTCACGATGTGCCCGATGCCCTGATTGCCGACTTGCTCGAACAAGCCGAAGCCGATTGGCAAGCGCAAGCCTGTGCGCAGTTGCGGCGCCGTTACGGCGACACGCCGCCCGCGGATTACCGCGAGCGAGCCAAACGGATGCAATTTCTGGTCCGCCGCGGCTTCGCCCCCGCCGTCGCTCGCGCCGCCACCGAGTAGGGTCGGCACGGAATGTGGGATCGCGCTGCATGGCCACCTTGTGGGAGGGGCCGGTGATCGACGGCTTTCAGGTGTTTGGCATTGGTCGGGGTGAGCGCATATCGGTACCGCTGATGCGGAAGCACAACCGGGCAGGTGGTTGCTATCATGTGGAGTCCGTTCCCCGCGATATGCCGCGTGGACACAATGCATCTTTGCATCCACCTTCACTTCATTGCCCAACTGCATGAAAACAGCAGACATTCGTTTCCGCTTCCTCGAATATTTTCGTACTCGTGGCCATACCGTCGTGCCTTCGGCGCCGTTGGTGCCGGCCAATGATCCGACGTTGATGTTCACCAACTCGGGCATGGTGCAGTTCAAGAACGTGTTCCTGGGCAGCGAAAAACCGGGTTACACGCGGGCGGTGGACGTGCAGCGCTGCCTGCGTGCCGGCGGCAAGCACAACGACCTGGACCAGGTCGGCTACACCGCGCGTCACCACACCTTCTTCGAGATGCTGGGCAACTGGTCGTTCGGCGACTATTTCAAGCGCGAGGC
>CAZSOU010000257.1:0-1212 GCA_964608595.1 uncultured Rhodanobacteraceae bacterium | reverse complement strand
TCAGAACGAATACTGCACTTCCAGTGCCAGCAGATTGCCGTAGTCGTCGTAGGAGCCGCTGATGGTGTCGCCGGTGGAGCTTTTGACATTGCTGATGTGCGCGTCGTTGACGAACACGTGGGCGTAGGAGGCATCCAGACGCCAGTGGTCGGTTGCCTGATATCCGATGCCCACGCCGAGCAGCTGGCGGGTGGAATCGGGCACGCGCGGATCGCGCGTGGCGACGTGGGTGGGCGTGGTGTCGATGGCGACGCCGCCGCGCAGGGTCAGGCGGTCGTTGACGTACCAGTCGGCGCCGACGGCGACAAACCAGGTGTTGCGCCAGTCGAACGGCTCCACCGTGGCCGGCTGCGCGGGGTTGTCGTAGTCGACCCGCAATTGCTTGAACACGTCCCATTTGGTCCACGCAGCGTCGATACCGATGCCGAAGTGCTCGGCTTGATGCCAGTAACTGATCTTGGCCGTGGCCGGCGTGGTGAAGTCGGCGGTGCCGTTGGTGTGCTGGAACGGGACCCCGCCGGCGCCGGCCAACAGCTGTTGCACGGCAGGCTGCGACAGCAGCGCCTGGACGTTGGAGGGCATGGAGAAGTTGGCCGTGCCTTCGATGGTGTGCTTGATCTTGGAGCGGTAATCGACGGCCAGACGGTCGTTCGGGGTCAGCTTCCACAAGGCGCCGACCTGCCACCCCCAGGCCCAGTCATGCCCCTTGATGACGGCGAGGCCGTCACTGCCCGGTGGCACCACGGTGCCGAACTGCTGGATCATGGCCGGGGCCTGCGCGGGCGGAATCGCCCCGGCGGCCACGCCTTGTTGCACCAGGCTGAGGCCGACCATGTTGTAGTTGATGGCGCTGCTCAACTCGGCGCTGGTGCGCTGCGCGATGGCGCTGACACCGAGAGTGAAATTGTCGCTGACGTCATAGGACAGCGACAGCGTCGCGTCGAGTGACTGGAATTTGGATTTGATGGCGCTGTAACGGCCTTTCCAGTCGCGGTCGTACTTGGTCTGGAAACCGAACGGCACGGTGAAGCCCGCACCGACGTGCCACTTCTGCCCCAGCGGCGACGACCAGTAAATGGCCGGCACCGGCAACGTGGTGCCGGCATCGCCGCCGTTGCCGCCACTGATCGGGCGGCCCAGTGCATCATACGCATCGCCGTTGAATTTGGCGCTGAAATTGATGCCGGTGACGTTGGCCTGGAAGCAGCCGCC
>CAZSOU010000256.1:0-1241 GCA_964608595.1 uncultured Rhodanobacteraceae bacterium | reverse complement strand
TTGTCCGGTTCGGGTCGGTGTCTCATGACGATGACCGTTACATCGCGCGTAATGATGCGTCGGACGCTCTCTCGCAGATCATCCAGGACACGAACTCGTCGGCGAACGACGCCGTGCAGACCGCAGCACATGCCGCGCTGGACTCGACGATCGCGGGCAAGGTCGACAAGGGTGAACTGGTCGTCAACGCGGCCGACCATGGAGCAGTGGGAGACGACTCCACCGACAACAGCACACCGCTCATGGACGCACTGAACGCGCTATCCGCAGCGGGTGGCGGGAAACTCTACATACCACCGGGCACCTACCGCATCAACAATGACGTGACGATCAGCCACCCGAACGTAGAGATCGCCGGACATGGCTCCATGACCTTCCTCAAGCTGCGCTCATCCACCCTCTACATCGAGGGCAGCGGGAGCCCGATGGAGAGTTTCGTCATGCGGGACTTGCTGATCAAGCAGTACAACAGTGCAGAGGTGCAGGACGCCGTCAGCATCAACAAGCCGGGAGGCGGATCTCCCTACGCGAACCGCATGTACATGGAAAACGTGCGCATCGAGCACGCAACCGGCGCGGCGCTGTCGATCAGCAACGCCTTCGTACTCAACCTAGTCGGCTGCTACCTCCGATCCGCCGAAACCGGTCTCCTGGTCACCAGCCATGGCGGTGCATACACCACCACCGCGAACGCCGTGAACATGTACGGCGGCGAGATCAACCAGTGCACCACCGCCGTCAGCATCGAGTCCGGGCATAGCGTCAACTTCTTCGGCACCGTCATCGAGGGCAACACCAACGGGGCAAAGTTCGCCGCGACGAGGGGGGCCTCGATGTACTCCGCCTACTTCGAAGGGAACACCAACTACGACGTGCGCCTCGAAGGGGACGCCGACTATTCGCCTCCGTCGATCTACGGGCGCACCTGTGGCTTCACCGCCTCGGGGTGCGCGTTCCTTGGCACTACGCCGCAGCGTGACGCCTTCCAACTGGTCCGCGCTTCCGGGGTGTCCATTCATGGGAACTCGTTCGGCGGTTACGGCACAGAGCCGATCCAGGTCAACGAGGCTGCCACGGGTGAGGTGAACGGCGTTGAGTTCGCGAACGTCCTGGTCGGCGGGAATGCCCCCGCCGTTGTCGATGCCCACGGTGCCACTGGATTCCGGAGCCTCTAGTCGTGACCGGACGACCCACCCCACGCCAAAGGATCACCGCATGATGCGACTCACACGCCGACTCAC
>CAZSOU010000255.1:0-1269 GCA_964608595.1 uncultured Rhodanobacteraceae bacterium | reverse complement strand
CCGGACGAGGTGCGCGGCATCACCGATCCGCTGGACGCCGTGGGCAACACCACCACGGCGGTCACCAAGGGTTATGCCATCGGCTCGGCGGCACTGGCGGCACTGGTGCTGTTCGCCGACTACACGCACAACCTCTCCACGGCGGCCGGCGGCCGGGAATTCGCCTTCGATCTGTCTGACCACAAGGTCATTGTCGGCCTGCTGATCGGCGGGCTGATCCCCTACCTGTTCAGCGCCATGGCGATGGAAGCGGTGGGCCGCGCCGCGGGCTCGGTGGTCGAGGAAGTGCGCCGCCAGTTCCGCGAAATCACCGGCATCATGGAAGGTACGGCGAGGCCCAAGTACGACCGCGCCGTGGGCATGCTGACCAAGGCCGCGATCAAGGAGATGATCATTCCGTCACTGCTGCCCGTCGTGGTGCCGATCCTGGTCGGCCTGATCCTCGGCCCCAAAGCGCTCGGCGGCGTGCTGATCGGCACCATTGTCACCGGCCTGTTCGTGGCCATCTCCATGACCACCGGCGGCGGCGCCTGGGACAACGCCAAGAAATATGTCGAGGACGGCAATTTCGGCGGCAAGAATTCCGAGGCGCACAAGGCCGCTGTCACCGGCGACACCGTGGGCGATCCGTACAAGGACACGGCCGGCCCCGCGGTCAATCCGTTGATCAAGATCATCAACATCGTGGCGCTGCTGATCATCCCGTTGTTGTCGTTGCACTGATCCATCAACACGCCGCAGGCGCGCATCGCAAGCACAGGAGGCAAGGGATTTTTGGCGCAAACAGTGCCGCGATCCCTCGCCCCCATGAGTCGCCATGCAATCCATGGGGTCTGCCGTGGCAACAACACGACCGGGCAACAGCATTCGCCCAACCTTCGTCACACGTACCGCCGCGGTGCGTGTGGCATGCTTTTGTCTTTGTGACGTGCGGAGAAGCGCGATGAAATCCACCTTGTTGATACTGGCGCTCGGCGCCACGCTGGGAGCCACGAGCATGAGCGTGCAGGCCTCCGATACCCAAACCGGCCCGCAGCCGGCCACGGTGTCGACCACCAACGATCCCTTCCACTGGCTGGAAGACGTGCACGGCGAGCGCGCCATCGCCTGGGTCGACAAGGAAAACGCGCGCACCAAGGCGACCGGCTTCGCCAGCGGCCCCGAATTCGAGCACCTGCGCCAGCAACTGCTGGAGGTGATGAACTCCGACGCGCGCATCCCCTACGTCAGCAAGATGGGCGACTACTACTACAACTTCTGGAAGGACAA
>CAZSOU010000254.1:0-1269 GCA_964608595.1 uncultured Rhodanobacteraceae bacterium | reverse complement strand
CCACCAAGATCGGGAAGCGGTTCGAGGCAGTGCGTTCCATGCTCGACGGCTACCGAGACCCGGGTGAGATCGGGGGTTACCAGCGCTACACCGCGAAGCTGCGCAAGGCCGACGCCAACAAGCTGAGCCAGTCGGTCCAGGCGCTGCAGGACTCGCTGGCCCACCTCGCCGAGAAGGCCGCTACCGCCTGAGGGATGACGAGCATGGACGAGAGCGCGAACACCACCGAGCCGCAGTCGGAGGACCCCCGGGGCGCGTCGCCCGCCCCGGGGGTGTCCCGACGCCGGTTCTTCCAGGCCGGGGCCGTCGGCGCCGCAGCCACGGCCGCCCTCGGGTTCGCGGGCGGGCGCGCGACGGCGAGCGAGCCGCCGGCCGAGGCGGAGCCGACGGAGTCCACCTCCGCGGTGGACCTGTCGGGACGGGTGGAGTTCTACACCGGCAAGCACCAGGCCGGCATCGCCACGCCACCCCAGCACCACTGTGTCTTCATGACGTTCGACCTCACCACCACCGACCGGCGTGACCTGCAGGTGCTGCTCGCGCGGTGGTCCGCAGGGATCGCGCAGATGATGAAGGGCCTGCCCATCGGCACCGTGCAACCGCAGCGGCCCAGCGGCGTGCCGGTCGACACCGGCGAGGCGCTCGGACTCGAACCCGCTTCGCTGACAGTCACGCTCGGACTCGGTCCCGGCGTCTTCGACGACCGCTTCGGGCTGGCCGACCACAAGCCGAAGCGGCTCGCCCCGCTGCCGAAGCTGCCCAGCGACCAGCTGATCAAGGAGTGGACCGGCGGGGACCTCTGCCTGCAGGCCTGCGCCAACGACCCGCAGGTCGCCTACCACGCCATCCGTGACCTGGCCCGGATCGGGCGCGGGACGGTCAACACCCGCTGGACGGTGCTGGGCTTCGGCCGGGCCTCCGCGGGCAAGGGGCAGGAGACGCCGCGCAACCTGTTGGGCTTCAAGGACGGCACCCGCAACGTCCGGGACGCCGAGGAGCTGGACAAGTTCGTGTGGCTCGGCGACGACGCCGACGAGGTCGACTGGATGCGCGGTGGCACCTACCAGGTGGCGCGCAAGATCCGCATGCACATCGAGACCTGGGACGCCGACCAGATCTCCGACCAGCAGAGCATCTTCGGTCGGACCAAGGAGCAGGGAGCGCCCCTCACGGGCAAGCGGGAGTTCGACACCCCGGACTTCACGGCCACCGGGAAGCACTCGATCAGCCCCACCTCGCACATCGCGCTCGCGGCGCACGAGAACAACG
>CAZSOU010000253.1:0-1271 GCA_964608595.1 uncultured Rhodanobacteraceae bacterium | reverse complement strand
CCTTCCTATGCGTTCTTCTTGATGTCTGTGACGTTGGTGAAGTCCAACTCACGCTTTGCTACGCGCGTACGCGCGCGGGGGGAAAGTGACCTAAGTGACCCGAATGGGCGCGTTTGGTCTGACGGACCCGACTCATCATTCGGGTCATTCAGGTCATTTGGTTCACACAGTTCATTCAGTTCATATAGTTCACTTTGTGTATATGTGTTGTTGAGGGACCACACGGACCCGCCCTGGAATCGCGCTGCACGCTGCTGCTCGATACCCAGACGACGCGCCGCACGCTTCAAACTCGACTCGCTGTACTCGGCTTCTCCCGCACGGATCACGTCTGCGCGCTGGACGGTCGGCCCGTGCTCGTAGAGATACGTCATCAAGAACTCATCGATGTCATGAGTTCGGGCAGACCTGATGTCATCGACTGAGCGCGGTGCGTACCCCGTGAAGTACAGGTAGCTCGTGTCGGCGGGCCCCTTCTTGGTGGGTATCGTTCGGCCGCGTGTCTCATACGCGAGACTGGGCAGATCGGTGCGTCCGAGCGAGTTCTTCACCTGTGACATCACCCGCAGGTTCGGAATCAGTGGATCGTTGGCAAACACGAACACTGACCGCGCAACGTCCTTGAATGCGCTCGCCCCGAGGATCGCGCTCATCGCGTCTGCCGCGTCACCCTTGACGAAGTGCGCCAGGCCGAAGATCAGCGCGCCGGTACGTTCCGCTACAGCAACGATGGGCTCAAGTGCCTGCCGAATCTGCTGATTGCTGTGAGCGTCGTTGCGAGCATCGATCATCGAAAGCAGTGGATCGAGCACCAGTAGTCGCACGTCATGCTGCGCGATGAGGTCGCCCAGGCTGTCGGTGTCACGAGGCAAGGTCAATCTGCCGTAGTGCGAGTTTTCTACGACCACGTCCACCTGGTACACCATCGACAGATCCGCGCCCGCAGCCATGAGACGCGGAACGATGGTGTGCTTCCATGAGTCCTCGGTCGTCACGTAGAGCACACGGCCCGGATGCCCGTACCAAGCGCCCCGCAGCGTACCCCGGCTCGTCTGAGCGGCCAGCCACGTTGCACACGTGGACTTTCCGGTGCCCTCGCGCCCTGCGGCGATGGACAACGTGCCCGAGGGCAGACGTCCCCGACCCGCGAGCGTCCACGCCCACTTGACTGGTTCCGGCTCGATGCTGTCAGCAGACCTGCCCAGTTCAATCTTCGCCATCAGCACCGCCCCCGCTTGGCTGCGATGCGGTACACGTCCGTGTATGCGTCG
>CAZSOU010000252.1:0-1294 GCA_964608595.1 uncultured Rhodanobacteraceae bacterium | reverse complement strand
CAGGGTCCCGGAATAGTCGGGTGTGGTCAGGTCAGCGTCAGTGCGAGCGCGTCGTCGGGCCAGCGGGCGTGGTGACGTAGAGCGGCGGCGATGTTGGTCCAACCGCTGATCCGCAGCAGGCTGACGGCCGTGTTGCGGCAGGTGGCCATGATCCGTGGCGTCTGCCCGGTGCGAACCTGGGACTGGTCTTCGCCGTAGGTGACGTCACGAACGTGATGCAGCGCCTCGATACCCCAGTGCCCGCGGGCCCACGCGGCCAGCACTGCAGGCGGCGCCACGGTGTGGCCGGCCGAGGTGATCAGGTAGACGACCTCGACGGATTTCCTGCCGCGGCGCGTGACGGTCCTCCGCAGCTGAGCGACCTGGGCGGCGCCGGGGAACCCGATCCACGCGGGGACGTCGGCGACCTTGATCGTGCGGGTGACGCGTCGGCCGCGGCTGCTTTCCGTGGAGCGGGTCGCCGGCATGCGCTTCCAGGGCAGTGCCGCGAGCTCGCGATGGAGCGTGGGCGTGTTCTTCTTGACGGTGAGCACGTAATCGCCTCCGGCGGCGGTGATCAGCTCGGCGGTGGCGGTCTGTGTGTGCAGAGCGTCGAGGGTGACTGTGACTGCATGAAGATCGAACTGCGACAACAGTGTCCGGGCTGCAGGGATCTCGTTGCTCTTGGCGTCGACGGCGACCTGGCCGAGTACAGCACCGGCGCCATGGTCGAACGCGGCCACCAGATGCGGGGCACGCCCATCGGCGTGGCGATCGCGGGCGCCGCGGACGGTCTTGCCATCCAGGGCGATGATGCGGCGGCCACCGGCATCGAAGGTCCGCGTCCACATCCACACGCCGAGCGCGGCGTCGAATGCGTCGGCATCGAGGCGGGCGAACAGCTTGCGCAGTGTCGATTCATCCGGAGCGTTCGCTCTGGCCAGACCGAACGCGGCCAAGTGCGCCGGCGTGGCCGCGGCAGCCCACTGGCCGATCGCGGCGAACGAGCGGGCACCGGCGAGGGTGGCGGTGACCGCCAGGGCCAGTACCCCGGCCAACGGGTAGCGGATGCCGCGTTTGTCACGCGGATCCGGGACGGACTCGAGGACATTGAGTAGACGTTCGTGGCGAGTCAGACTCGCGGCGGCGGGCGGCGTGGGCGATGATGACATGCGGATGTGACCTCGGGATCGGTGGGATGGCTTCGCAACCCCCATCCAATCCCGTAGGTCACATCCTTCACAGTCGCCACGCCGGTCACATCGCCGCGAATCCCGAGGTCACACGCCCGCAATCAGACCTTTCCGGGGCCCTG
>CAZSOU010000251.1:0-1302 GCA_964608595.1 uncultured Rhodanobacteraceae bacterium | reverse complement strand
GCAGGTTGCGCAGCCCGGTGTCCTTGGCCGCGCGGATCCGGTCCTCGCACCGGGCGCGGCGTCGCTGCCGCAGTTCCAGCCCGGGCAGGTCGGTGCCGGGATGGTTGGTGGCAAAGCAGGTGATCCGGTGCCCGTCGACATCGGTCAGCCGCAGCTGCGCGCCGGGGTGGGGCCGTTCCTTGCGGGCGATCACCCGCATGCCTACCGGCCAGCCGTCCAGGGCCAGCCGGTCGGTCAGCTCGGCCACCCACGCCCCCTCCCGCACGACGCCGTCGGCGTCGATCGCTGGGGTCCACGCCGAGGCCGGCAGGGCCTCGATCGCGGCGGCCACGTCCGCGCGGGCGTAGAACCCGACCGTGTAGTCGATCCCCCGCTCCACCAAGGCGTCCAGGAAGGCGTGGGTGCAGGCCGCGGTGTCGGTGCGGATCACCAGCCGGTCCCGCTCGGCGCCGGTGAGCTGTTCCTCGATCAGCTCCAAGATCGCCAGATGGTCGGCCGCGGTGCCGGCGTTGGCGTTACCGCGCCGGTTGATCCCGGCCAGGCCCTCGCCGGTGCCGCCGGGGCCATGGTCCAGGTAGGCCATCAGCGGGTGGAACCCGAAGCCGCGTTTCCAGGTCGGTGCGGCGGTCTCCTTCTCGCTGTGCGCGTCCACCAGCGTGGCGTCGATGTCGACCACCACCTCCTGCGGAACCGGCCCCGCTCTCAGGGCCGCCACCTGGGCCCGAGCCATGGCACGCGCACTCCGCAGCGCGCCCAAGGCCTCATCCCCGGCCGCCGCGAGCGTGTCCACCAGCCGGGAGATCGTGGCCGTCGAGGCGACAGGCCCGAACAACCCCGACCCGGACCGCAGCAGTGTCACGTCGGCCGGGCAGTCACCTCCGACCGCGAGCATCACCGCAAGGTCGGCGACCACCTTGCCCGGGTCGTGCACCGCCATCGGCCGACGCCACGACGCCAGCTGCTGACTCAGCGCCGCGGTCAGCCCGCTGACCCGCGCGGTCTCGACCAACAGCTGCGCGCCGGCCAGCGACACGCACCCGGTCGCATTGGCACGGACATGGACACCACGGACAGACCCGTTACGCTTCACCTACGGAGTGCCTTCCACTCGGAACAACTTGCGACGTCGCAATCCCAAGTTTCCCGTGTCGGACAGGCACTTCCGTGCATTACAGGACCGTGTCACCCCCCAAACCATGAAACGGCGAGGCTAGGGGCCGCCCCGCAGCCGGGAGAAGGCCCTCTCGTGCCGGGTCGGTGCTCGGGCACGGTGGGGCGCCCGCCCACGGTGTGCCGTCGCCG
>CAZSOU010000250.1:0-1305 GCA_964608595.1 uncultured Rhodanobacteraceae bacterium | reverse complement strand
CCGGGCTGTACGACGCAGGCGGCGGCGTCGCCGGCGGACAGCCCTACACGGAGGGGACCGTCACCCTCGGTGCCGGGGTCGTCACGCTACAAGTCATGGCCAACAACGCGTTCTTCGGTAAGGGCCTCGACTTCAGCAGCATCACCCTCACGGTCTCCGCCGCCTAACCCCCCCGCGACGGCGCCCCCACCCAACACGGGTGGGGGCGGCTTTTTTCGTGCCCCTACGCCACCACCCGCAACCGGCCCACCGCCTCCACCCGCCGCTCATCCGACACCCGCGTATAAACCTGCGTCGTCGCCACCGACCGATGCCGAAGAAGCTCCTGCACCGTCCGCAAATCTGACCCCGCCTCCAACAACCCCGTCGCAAACGAATGCCGCAACGAATGCGGCGTACCCGCCACACCCGCACGCCGCATCGCACGACCCACCACATCCGACACCGACTTAGACCGCACATGCTCCCCAGGCAGCCGCGAGTTCGCCGGAAACCACCAGCCCCGCGCCGGCATCCCCACCGCCACCTCCTGCAGAATCGGATGCAACGGCACCACCGCAATCCGGCCACCCTTCCCCCGCACCCGCAACGACCCACCCTCAATGTCCTCCCCACGGATCTTCGCGATCTCATGCACCCGCAACCCCGCCAAGGCAGCCAGCAGAATCATCACGCGCGTCTTCTTCCGCAGCGGCGAAGCCAGCAGACGCGCGAGATCATCCGACTGGACAGGCCGCGGCAACCGATCCGGATACTTCGGGGCACCGACCTTCACCATCGGGTTATCGGCACGCAACTCTTGGGTGTGCAGCCACCCGAACCATGCCCGCAGATACGAGTGGTAGGTGGCGCGTGTGGCGGGCGACCAGTCCTGCGCCAACCACCGCACAATATGGATGGGTTCGGCACGGTACGGCTGCACGTGGGCGTCGTGGCCGAAGGCGCGGATGACGCGGACACGTTCGGTGATGGTGGTGGTGGCGAGGCCGGCGGCGGTCTGCCAGATCTCCCAGTCGTCTAGGTGCAGGATCATGTCTACCGTTTTAGGGCCCGCGCCGGTCGTACGGGCGGGTTTTGTGGTCGTCACGCCACTGCCTCCAACCACGGAACTTTTAATCCGCAGGTCGCCGGTTCGAGCCCGGCAGGGGGCACAGAGTGGTCATTTCCCCCGCTCGCCGGTGTTGGCGGGCGGGGGTCATTTTTTGGCGCTAAACCACCCCCGAACGCGAGCCATTGCAGGTCGTAACCGAACTCGTCTGCGATGAGTTGGAGTTTGTCGAGTAGGTCGGTGGTGGACCGTCCTTC
>CAZSOU010000249.1:0-1319 GCA_964608595.1 uncultured Rhodanobacteraceae bacterium | reverse complement strand
CGATGAGCGTTCAGCCGGTCGATGTCGAGGCTGCACTGGTCGGACACTTGTCAAACAAGCTCCCCGATGTGACCGTATCGACGGTCATTCAGAACCCCACCACGGATTCATTCATCCGGGTTAACCGCACGGGTGGCGGACGTCAGAACCTGGTTGAAGAGCGTCCGACGATGCTGTTCGAGTGCTGGGCGTCGACAGGTGCCGACGCGATGCAGCTGGCCGCGCAGTGCTGGCGGCATGTCAATGACTGCTCCCGCGCCTGGGTTGCTGATGGTGTGTGGTGCAACGACGCGCAGCCGTCCTCGCCTATCAACTTCCCCGATCCGACCTACACAACGCGTCACCGGTATCAGTTCTACGCGCCGATGACGTTCAGCTTGAAGGAGTCAGCATGAAGATCAAGCACCCTACCCTGAACGTGATCAAGGACGTCGAGGACGCGGCGGCCTGGCTAAAGGCCGGCTGGAAGTCCGCCGAGAAGCGCGCGAAGTCCGTCGAAAAGGTTGTGCTGGACAAGCGCGACGACGAGAAGCAGGGCGACGAGTCCTGACCTGAACCCCCGGAGGCGGCGAAACGTCACGGGTTTGCAAGTAATCCAAAGGGCCTGCGCAGATCCTTTGGAGGAACATCATGGGCGCACCGTCCACAAAGAATGTCGCCGCCTTCAAGCCCGATGTGGGCGGCGGCGTCCTGTACGCGCCGGCTGGCACTGCACTGCCGACCGACGCTGACACTGCACTAGACACGGCGTTCGTGCCGCTCGGCTATCTGTCCGAGGATGGCATTCAGCCGAACCGCGACACTTCGATTGACAAGGTGAAGGCGTGGGGTGGCGACGTGGTCGCCGCGCTGAAGACCGACGACTCTCGGTCGTTCGTGTTCACCCTGTACGAGGTCTTCTCAGGTGACGTGGAGAAGTTCGTCTACGGTGCCGACAATGTCACCGTCACCGCCGCGACTACCTCGGAAGGCACCAAGCTCGCCATTCAGGACAAGGCGACGAAGCCGGAGGACTGCGTTCTGGTCTTCGAGATGAAGTACGAGGACAAGAAGCGTCGCGTTGTGATCCCCCTGGCTGACTCTTCGGTCACCAGTGAGGGTGCGTACACCGATGGCGGTCTCGGCTCGTACGAGATCACTACGGAGGCGCTGAAGGACGACTCGGGCGTCCGTGTCTACGACTACTACAGCAACGACGACCTCGCTGCCGCCTAGTAGCACCCCCATACCTCCTGCCGTGCGGTTTCACCTGCGCAGGCCCGCCGCACGGCAGGAGCTCCACATCAAAGGGCTAGCGCGCACAGAAAGAGGTCAGCGCA
>CAZSOU010000248.1:0-1326 GCA_964608595.1 uncultured Rhodanobacteraceae bacterium | reverse complement strand
TCATGCTGTCCTCCTGGCATCAATGAACGCGGCGAGATCGTCCGGGTGCACACGGCTCGTACGGGTGCCCAACCGGACCTCCACCAGCTCGCCGCGGCGTATCCACCGGCCCACCTCGTGCTCATCCGTGCGCAGCAAGTCCGCCACCTCCCGGCGCGTCAACAGTGGGTCCACGGCGGCACCTCCGTCTCCACCGACCCATCCGTATGCAGCAGCGCCCGCATCCCCCGGCGCACCACATGCACCACTGCAGGGTCCGCATACGTGGAGACGATCAGCCCGAGGTCGGTCGATTCCGCCACGTTCGCGTGGATGTAGGTGTGGCAGGCGTGGCAGATTCCGATCAGGTTCTCCGCCGTGTGCTTGCCGCCCCGCGACCGCAGCTTGCGGTGGTGCAGGTGCTCGACACGCGTCGTGCACACGCCGGGCAGCCACGCCTCGCACATGCCGCCGGCCCGGCCCATCACCACACCCGCCACCTCGGCGGGCATCCGCTTGGTAGTCATGCGCCCTCACCCCGCCCGGCCACGCCGTACATGGCCCTCACCGAGGCGCCCACGGACTGCAGTGCCCGCAGCTCAGATTCGATAGCGCGTGCCGTGCGGTCCGCGTACCGGTAGGCGGCGTCCTTCTCGTCGCGCACCGCCCGCTCCGAGCCGGTCGCCAACTCGGCCGCATACCTTTTCTCGTGCGCAGCCCCGTCGTGCTCCATGTAGGCCAGCGCGTAGGCCCGGTCATACATGCGGTCGGCATCCAGGAACGCCGTGTACGCGTCGGCGCACACCTTCACACCCTTGGCGATACGGTTCGCGCACTGCCGGATCGACTCCTCAATCGCAACCGGATCCATCACTTCTCCCCGTAGTGCGAGATGAGTGCGTTGATCGCGGCCACGTCATCCGTGGTGTTCAGGTCCGTGCCCGTCCGCACCTTGAACGTGTCGCCCGCATCCCTCAGCGGGATCTTCTTCGTCTGGCAGATGCGGCGCAGCTGGGCACGCGCCTGGTCGGCCGGCGACGGTGCCGACGTGCGCACGTGGCTGTCGGCGTCCGGGTCGCGGTCGTCGGTGGGGACGGTGAGCGACTGCAGCAGGAACGTCCGGTAGGCGACGGACTGAGCCTTGGAGACCGCCTTGTCTCCGCTGTCGGCGGCCTGCCCGAACGAGACGCCCTCGAACTGGTCGCCATCGGGGCCGACGACCACGAACCGGACGCGCACCACCACCGAGTGCATGACGCCGCCCTTCGCGGTCGTGTAGCGCTCCTGTTCCACGTCCTCGGCGATCGGGAAGACGACGACGCCGTGCTTGCGGAGGACCGGGCCGAC
>CAZSOU010000247.1:0-1328 GCA_964608595.1 uncultured Rhodanobacteraceae bacterium | reverse complement strand
TGTCTCATGATATAAGAAAATTACTGGATATTCAAGATCAACATATTACGTTTGAAGAAAATTGCGTTCATTATGGCACACATAAAGGGAATCAATGTAAATTTGTACAAGCAAAATTAACATATAGACCAACACATTGCCATCAGTGTGGAGAGGAAAACGTCAATACATCCATCTATAAAAATGGCACCCAACAATCACGCATTACCTTACCTATGACAGGGACATACCCTACTTATTTGTTGTTAAAGAAGCAACGGTTTAAATGTAAAGAATGTGGTGCAAGTTTTACGGCCAAAACGCCCATTGTGAAAAAACATTGTTTCATCACGTCTCAAAGTAAAGCACAAGTCTTAATGAAGGCGGCAGAGGCTCAGTCGATTACGAGCATATCTAAAGACTGCGGTGTCTCTCATGCCACCGTACAACGTGTGATTAATGAGGCAGTTAAGCCATATCGCTCGTCTCATCGTGCGCTTCCTGTACATATGTCTTTTGATGAGTTTAAATATGCCAAAGGAAAGATGGCTTTTGAATATATCAATGTAGAAAATGGGGATATCCTAGATATTCTGGAAGGGCGTGATAGTCGAACCATTAAAAATCATTTCATCGCAAACTATAGTTTTGCGGAAAGAAAACAAGTCGAAACAGTCACCATTGATATGAATGCAGGTTATGTCAACGTAATAAAAGAACTGTTTCCTTATGCCAAGATCATTATTGATCGCTTTCATTTAACACAATTAATTAATCGATCCATGAATAAAACACGCGTCAAAATCATGAACAAATTCCATACGTCTAATGGGGAAGATCTAAAGAAATACCGTCGTTTAAAAGCCTATTGGAGATTACTTTTAAAGAAAGAATCCGAGTTATCACATACAGCATACAAATATTATCGGTTGTTCGGTCAACGTCTAGAAGTTGCGGTCGTACAAGAGATGTTAGCTTATGATGAAGAATTAGCTATCAACTACCAGCTCTATCAACGTCTTCTACGAGCCATGGATCAACATGATTTTGAAACATTAGAATCCGTTGTAAACCAACGATGTGCAAACCATATATCCACTTATTTACGTACCAGTTTGAAAACACTGAGGAAGCATATGCCTTTTATTGAAAATAGTTTTAGCTATTCTCACAATAACGGACGTATAGAAGGTATTAATAACAAAATTAAAGTCCTCAATCGCGTAGCTTATGGCTACAGAAATTTCACGCACTATAAGAACCGCATTCTCCTCCATTTCAGTTTCAAAACAGTGGAGGTAGACCTAGAGAAAACAATAAAAAATAAAACACGCCCCTCAGCAGCTTAG
>CAZSOU010000246.1:0-1332 GCA_964608595.1 uncultured Rhodanobacteraceae bacterium | reverse complement strand
GCCTGGGGTGTTCGTGGGGGGGGGGCCGGGGGCCCCCCCACTACATGGGGTCGGGGGGGGGGGGCCCCCCCGGCCCCTCCCACAAGGATGGTTCCAGGGTGCAACGGTTTTCGAGACTCCCCGGATCACTGGCGCGTGTAGGTCACGAATGCGCCTTGCATGTCGCCGTTTTCGGAATACAGCGCCACGTCGGCCACCTGATACCCCTTGGCTGCATATTCGTCGTGCGACTTGGTCAGCTTGCGTGCGAAGCTGTCTTTGCGAAAACCGAACGTGGCATCGACATAGACCGTGACCGAGGATTCGGCGGCGCGGCTGCCGGCATGGGCGGTACCGACATGGGCCGCACCCACACCCACGCAACCACCGACCAGACCGGCCGCCATGACCACTGCCAAACTGAAGGAACGCTTCCTCATGGATTGTCTCCGTTTGTGAAATGCTTCGATAACGCGACTGCGGGAGCGCATCTCGTGCACGACCGCCGTACGCCCGATGACATCGTGCATTGTCGCGCATGAGATGCACAGCCACAGGCGATGTGGGCGGATGTGTCGAGGCGGGTGCTTCAACCATTACAATGGCCGTGGATCAACCCATCATTGCCATGACCGAACACCGCCTCGCCACGCTTGCCGACCGCATCGACGCGCTGCTGCCGCAGACGCAGTGCGAGCAATGCGGTTATCACGGTTGCCGGCCGTATGCCGAAGCAATCGCTGCCGGCGAGGCGGACATCAACCGGTGTCCGCCCGGCGGTCAGGCCGGTATCGACCAGTTGGCGCAACTGCTGGGGCGTGAATCCAAACCGCTCGATCCGGACAACGGCGTGGAAAAACCACGCATGTTGGCACGCATCATCGAAGCCGATTGCATCGGCTGCACCAAGTGCATCCAGGCATGTCCGGTGGATGCCATCGTCGGTGCGGGCAAGCGCATGCACACCGTCATCGATGACCGCTGCACCGGGTGCGAATTGTGCGTGCCCGCCTGCCCGGTCGATTGCATCGTGCTCGACCCCATGCCCGAGGCGCAGATCGACGCGGCCCACGCGGACGCCGCGCGCCGGCACTTTCAGCAACGCGAGACGCGCCTGGCACGCGAACGGGCCAAACGCGAGGAACAACTGGCGGCGCGCAAGGCGGCCATGCATCGGGACGCCGCGCCCGCCGATACCGCCGCCGTCAGCGCGCCGCTCAGCCGCAATGCCGTCCAGGCCGCCATCGAGCGGGCTCGCGCCAAACGCGCAGGCCGTAACCAAGGCCACCGCTGACCGGCCGCTCCCACAGGGCTTGCTCGACCCTCATCGCCCCTGTGGGAAGGGCCGATGGC
>CAZSOU010000245.1:0-1336 GCA_964608595.1 uncultured Rhodanobacteraceae bacterium | reverse complement strand
GCTGTGGCTGATCGCGGTGCTGTTCGTCGTCTACTTCGCGATCGAGCCGATCAAGAGCCTCTTCGGCGTAGCCTGATCAGGAGAGGGTGGGGGTAGCCCCACCGCGGATTCGGAGGCCAGCAGGATGGGCCCGAAATGACCTGGCCCCTAGCGTTGTGGCCGTGACATCGTTCCCCCTGTCGGCCTCCGACGACACCCCTCCCCACCAGGACGCGACACAGGTCATGCAGCCCGTCGACACCAGCCCGCCCTCGGCGGTCGGCGCGCCCGAGCCGACCGGTCGCAGGGGTGTGCTGACGCGCCTGTGGCGCGAGTCGACCTACCTGTTCGTCGCGTTCCCCCTCGCGATCGCGGCCTTCGTCATCACCGTCAGCGGCGTCACCCTCGGCCTCGGGGCCCTGGTGACGGTCCTCGGCCTGCCCGTCCTCACCGCCACGGCCCACCTGGCGCGCGGCTTCGCCCACACCGAGCGCAAGGCGCTGCGCGAGCTGCTCGGCCTGGACGCGCCGACCCCGCGCTACCTGCAGGCCGACCCGGCGGACGGCTGGCTGCGTCGCACCATGACGCCGCTGCGCGACCCGCAGTCGTGGCTCGACATCGGCTTCGGCGTGCTCGGCTTCCTCACCGCCACGGTGGGCTGGTGCGTCCTCGTCGTGTGGTGGGCCGGTGCCGTCGGCGGCCTCACCTGGGGTCTGTGGGGATGGACCCTGCCGGACGGCCCGGACAACCAGGACCTGCCCGAGCTGCTCGGCTTCGGCGACGGCTACGGGCTGCGCGTGGGCTTCTACCTCGTGGTGGCGGCGTTCTTCATCCTGACGTTGCCGTTCGCGGTGCGGCTGATGGCGCTGACCCAGGCGGGTCTGTCGCGGGCGCTGCTGTGCGGCCGGGCCGAGATGCAGCAGCAGGTCGCGGCGCTGGAGGAGGGCCGCGAGGCCCACCGCACGGCCGAGGCGGCGGCCCTGCGCCGGCTCGAGCGCGACATCCACGACGGCCCGCAGCAACGACTGGTGCGGCTGTCGATGGACCTCGGTCGGGCGCGCAAGCAGCTCACGCACGACCCGGAGGGCGCGGCCGGCACCCTCGACCAGCTCATGCTGCAGACCCGCGAGACGCTCGACGAGCTGCGGGCGCTGTCGCGGGGGATCGCCCCGCCCGTGCTGGTGGATCGCGGCCTGGCGGCGGCGATCGAGGAGCTCGCCACCAGGTCGGTGGTGCCTGTCGAGCTCGACCTGCGCCTGCCGCCTCGCGAGCAGCGCCTGCCCGACCACGTGGAACAGGCCGCCTACTTCCTGGTCGCCGAGAGCCTCACCAACATCGCCAAGCACAGCGGTGCGTC
>CAZSOU010000244.1:0-1338 GCA_964608595.1 uncultured Rhodanobacteraceae bacterium | reverse complement strand
TCTGACGCGGCGGATCCGCGACACCGTCACACACAGCAACTTCTCGGGTACTCTCGGCTTGTTTCACTGTCTCGGGGGAAAACGGGTCTCATCTATGACGCATCGTTCGCACGCTCACGCGCCATACCTCTCCTTCCACACCCGTGCGGTGGTGGTCTGCGCCGCTATAGCAGCCATGACGCTGTCACTGCTCACTGCGCCGGCGGCGCACGCGGCCCCGGTTGCCAGCGCGGCTCCAGCAAACGGCTCGACCGCTACTTCTGGTTCGACGACCACGGTGTCTTTTGCGGGCGTGAGTGTCGATGTCCCATCAAGCTGGCCGGTGATCGACGTCGACGGCGTTCCCGGCTGCGTCCGCTACGACGAGCCCGCGGTGTTCCTGGGCTCACCCTCCGAGAGCACCTGTCCAGCTCGGTTGATCGGGCGAACCACCACCGTGCAGCTCATCCGTGGCAGTACATCGGCCGCCTTCGCACCGACCGTCGCTGTCGCATCGTCCGGCGATCTCGTGGTCTCGACCGGTGAGCAGGTCCGTGCCGTCGTCACCGTTGATGCGACTTCCCCGTCCGAAGCAGCATCGATCGCGGCGACCGTGTCGGTCGGCTCGCGCGCTGTTGGTATGACGAAGTCCCTGGCCAACGCCGGTGCTGAGCTCGGCGGCGCCGCTGCCGGCCCGCCGCACGAGGCCACGACCCTCGCCGCACCCGGCACGACGGCCGCACCACTCGCCACCGCCGCTCCGCCCGTGACCCGCGCGACGTTCAGCGGACTCGCTTTCGATACGTGTACCGCGCCATCCGTGGAGGCGATGCGAGCCTGGAGCGGATCCAACTCTCCCTACGGCGCGGTAGGCATCTACATCGGCGGCGATAGCCGCGGCTGTGCCCAGCCGAACCTGACGCCGGCGTGGGTCACAGCTGTGCATTCGATGGGCTGGCACACGCTCCCGCTTTATGTCGGCCCGCAGGCACCGTGTACTAAATACCGTCTCACGGTGAGTTTTACGGCCTCGGCGGCGGCGAAGCAGGGGCTCGAAGCCGCTGCCGACGCAGTCGTGCAGATGAAGGCACTAGGTTTCGCCGTCGGTGACCCGGTCTACTACGACATGGAGTCGTGGGACCATAAGAATTCCGCGTGTTCTGCCGCAGTGATGGCGTTCGTGGACAGCTGGGTCAAGGGACTCAACTCGGCGGGGTACCTCGCCGGCTTCTACACCAGCGCGAGCACTGGCATGGTCGCCCTGGTGAACGAGGTGCGGTCGAACCCCCAGTTCCACAGCCCAGATGCGATCTGGTTCGGCCGGTGGACCTGTCAGGTCACGTATGACCGAAATGGCTT
>CAZSOU010000243.1:0-1344 GCA_964608595.1 uncultured Rhodanobacteraceae bacterium | reverse complement strand
CTGGGGCGCTACCAAGTGGCTCGTGCAGCCGTACACGCTAGGGGGAAGGCACGACGGCTTCGCCGACTTCATCCGTGGGGAGCGGACCGGCGGGGACACGAGGCACATACGCGAGTAGGAGCGGCACCGGCTTTACCGTCACCACTCCTACTGCACGTCACTATATCAGTGCGTGATCCGTCACGCCACCATTCCTACCCATACCGGTCCAAGCGAGTCTCATACCCCCACTTGATGCGCGGCGACAGATGCCCCAAATGCCAGAACCCCGTCCCATGCGGACACCGATACACCGCATACTTTTCGGACGGGTACCGCTTCGCGCACCGCTTCGCCGCCGACCGTGTCGTGAACTGAGTCTTCGAGCAGTACGGGCACCTGGCCCCCACCGAGCCGACATCGCGTTGCCGTTTCTCGTAGCGGGCCTGCAACCCCGCCGACCGTGCCCCGCTCACGCCGTTTCCCCTACCGGGGTGCAGCCGATGACGCGCGCCAGAAACTCGAGCTGCGTGGACGGCCACGTCTGGTAGCAGTGCAGGCACTCACACCCGGCGGTGGTGACTTCGAGGGCGGCGGTACGGACGGTCTCCCCGTACTGGTTGCGGCGGTAGATGTAGCGCTTCCCGCACGATGGGCAGTCCGCGTCCACGGACATCACTGATGCCCCGGACAGGAGCCGTTCGGCTTTCCGGCACCAGCCGTGCAAGGCCCGCGCATACCCGGCCACGGTGTCCGCATCCTGCGGCCGCCACGCGCTCGTGGCACACCAGCCGTCCAGGATGGTTTGCGGATCATCGTGGATGCCGGCCCAGCCGCGCACTGTGGTTTCGATGGTGGTGCACCAGTCGATAGCGTCCAGCCATGCGGCGGGGCCGGTCGCCCACTGGCCGGAGTTGCCGGAGTGGGGTTTGTCGTGGACGGCCTCCACCATTTGTGCCCACAGACTGGCGGCTGGCCCGTGTTCGGTGAGGGTCGGCCCGAACATGCGGGTGACCGCCTGATCCAGCTGGGATACGGCTTCGGCGAGCAGGTCGGTGTCAGGCATCGTCGTCCTCCACGTACAGGTGGGCGTCGAGTAGGCGGTGCTGGGCGGTCGCCAGGAGCCCGACCGCTTTCGCCGTGTCCAGTTCGTTGTTCGATCCGTCCACTGCCGAGTAGCAGCGGCCCATCGTGCCGTCCGGTTCCAGCCATTCTTGGATGACGATCTGGGCGATGATCATCCGGTCGTCGGTGTCACTCATGCGGTCTCCTCGATGGTGTCGGGGTCGCCGTAGCCTGCGGCCAGTAGCAGCGGGGTGAGGTCGCCGAGGCGGATCAGGCACGGCCACTCATGCACCGATGCCG
>CAZSOU010000242.1:0-1352 GCA_964608595.1 uncultured Rhodanobacteraceae bacterium | reverse complement strand
GTGACCCGGCGCAGCCTGGCGGGGCGGCACCTACCGCTCTTCGTGTCCGGCCAGCAGACCGGGCGATAACGGTCTCGCCACGATCAGTCCCGGCACCCGCGAACCCGGCGCCGGGAGAGGCCTGCGAGAGCTAGGGTCACCACCTGTCCCGAAAACGCGCGGCCGACGGGCGGCGGCTCGTCCGGGCCACGGGAGGGTGCCGCCATCGAACCGCAGGACCCGGAGCACACTGCCCGGGAGGGGTTGAGCCGCCGCAGCGTGCTGCGCGGAGCCGGTTGGCTGCTCCTCGCCGGCGGCGTGTGGACCGGCAGGGAGCGATGGTTCGGCGTGCGACCCGCGCACCCACCCCTGCTGTCCGACACCGTGGCGTTCAGCTCTGCCGGATCCCGACGCCTGGTCGCCGCGGACCACGCGCGGTCCGTCGTGCCGGGCACCCGGGTGCTGCGCGAGGCCCGTGGCCGAGCGGCCTTGGTGTCGCGTGAGCGCGCGTGGTTGCGGCAGAGCTCCGCCTGGACCCGTCGGGGTCCCCGTGCCGACCTGGTGCGGGACGCGCTGCTCGACCTGCACGTCCTCAGCGCCGACCTGGCCGCCCCGGTGGCCGGCTGGTCACCGCCGTGGCGCTACGTCTGGCCCCGCGACACCGCGCACGTCGCCGCGGCGCTCGCGGTGAGCGGTCATCCGGAGCAGGCCGTCAGGTCCCTCCTCTTCCTGCAGCGGGTGCAGCGCCCGGATGTCTGGTTCGAGGCGCGCTACCTGCCGGACGGCTCCGGGCCCCCGGACGACCGGCCGCCGCAACTGGACGGGGTGGGCTGGGCACTGTGGGGCTGTGGCCGGGTCTGCGCGACCCTGCCGGCGGAACGCGCACGCACGGTGGCGCGGCAGCTGCGACCCCTGGTCACCCGTTGCCTCGAGGTGATCCTGGCGCAGGTCGACAACCACTCCGGGTTGCCGCAGGCGTCACCGGACTACTGGGAGGTCTCGGAGTCCGAGCTCACGCTCGGCACCGTCGCTCCTCTCGCCGCCGGGCTCGCGAGTGCGGTCGAGATGTGCACTCTTCTGGGCGAACCCGAGCTCCGGCGTGTTGCGGAGCAGGGACACCGTCGGCTGGTCGCGGCCATCCACGACCGCTTCGGCCCCAGTGGCTTTGCCCGGTATGCCTCGGGTGACCAGCAGGACGCCGCGGTCGGCTTCCTGCTGCCTCCCTACGCGCCGAGCGTCGATCCCGCGGTCGTCACGGCCTTCGGGCAGGCGCACCAGGACATGGCCCGGCCGGCCGGTGGTCTGGCTCCCGGCGCCGGGTGGAAGAGGGACGGCATCAGCTGGACCCCCGAGACGGCCCTCTTCGCGCTGGT
>CAZSOU010000241.1:0-1364 GCA_964608595.1 uncultured Rhodanobacteraceae bacterium | reverse complement strand
ACGGACCTGCGGACGCTGGAGAAGGCGCTGCGGGACATGAGCCACTCCCTCACCCGGGAGGCGACGCAGCAGCGACGCGCGAGCGGCATCGGTGGGCCCAACGGCGGTCCGGGGGGACGTCGTGAGCACACGGGTCCGACGCCGAGGGTCGGCGATCCGGGGGGACGTCGTGAGCACACGGGCCCGACGCCGAGGGTGGGCGAGCCCTCGCCCGGCGGCCACGCCGGTGGGGGTGGCGGCGGCGGTGGCGGCGGCGGTTGGGGCAAGGACCCCGAGGGACCGTCGGTGACCAACTCGCACGAGCGCGAGCACGAGCGCGAGACCTGGGGCAACCGGGAGAAGAAGGGGCACTACGGCAACCCCGAGCAGCCGTCGGAAGAGAAGGACTGGAGGGACAAGACCACGGTGAAGCTCGCGGGCTTCGACACCCAGGAGAAGAGCGTCCAGGCGTACCAGCACAAGTGGGGCAACGACCAGACCTACGCGCAGGTCTCGGCGGCGCAGGCGACCGCTTCGGCCGACGGCTCGGTGAGCATCGGCAAGGACGGGGTCAAGGGGGAGATCAACGGGCACGCCGCCGCCTACGCCGTGCGGGTCGAGGCGCAGTACGCCAACGACTACGGCACCAAGGCCGCCGGCGAAGCGTACGTGGGCGGCGAGATCAACGGCCAGGCGTCCGCGTCCGTCGGCCTGGACGGTGTCCGCGCCCACGTCGGTGGAGACGCCTTCGCCGGGGGCAAGATCTCGGGGGACGTCAGCCAGGAGATCATGGGCGTCACCCCCAAGGTCGGCGGCGAGCTCTCCTACGGCATCGGTGCCCACGCGAACGCCGACGCCGACTTCACCATGGACCACGTCGGCGTGTCCTTCGACGTGGGGGCCACCCTCGGGGTGGGCGCCGGTGTCAAGTTCGACGTGAGCGTCAACCCGCACGACGTGCTCGACAGCGTCGAGGGGCTCGCGCACGGCGACTGGGGTGCGCTCTGGGGCGACAATGACTGACCGCGACAGGACTGAAGGAGAGACGATGACGACGGTGACCTATCCGAGTGAGACCTTCCCCGGGCCTCCGACGGTGACGATGGACATCCCCGAGGACTGGGTGCCGCTCCACGCCGCCGACTCGGCGCTGGCCGCGTGCCGGGTCGAGCAGGAGGGGGAGTTCACGCCGAACGTGCTGGTGCGGTTGACGGCGCGCCCCCCGGACTTCGACCTGCAGCAGCCCCTCAAGGAGATGCGCGACTACGCCCTGGCCCAGCGCGAGGGAGCCGTGGGAGAGCCGATCGAGGTGGATCTCGGTGGCGTGCCCTTCGTCGGGTGCGACGTGTCGTGGGTCGACGACCGGGCCGGCACGCTGTTGCAGG
>CAZSOU010000240.1:0-1407 GCA_964608595.1 uncultured Rhodanobacteraceae bacterium | reverse complement strand
GCGGTGTGCTGCTCGTCATGGACGGGCGCTGGCAGTCGGTGCTGCTCGGTCTCGGGGTCATCGTCATCCCCCTGGTCGCTCTGTTTGCGATCTGGAAGCTCGTGATCTTCGCCCGGGACGGCGAGCGGATGATGCAGCACCTGCGCTCCGGCGCCGAGCCGCAGCCGCGTGACGAGGAGTGGCGCGGGCATCTCGCGGTGGCCGAGGAGCGGCGGGTGGCGCGCGACAAGCAGGGTGAGCAGGCGGCATACCGCCAGGCCGTCCGCGCCTGGCGCGCCTCCCGCACCTGACCTGCACTTGAACACGCGGCCTCCCGCGGAGTGGCTGGGAGATCACGCGCTCGACGGCGGAGAACTCCAGCAACTCCCGGGAGTGAGGCCGAGGCCGCGACCTGGGAGTGAGCCGCGTCAGCCCCAGCCGAGCGCGCGCAAGCCGGCAGCGGTGGCCGCGGCAAGGACGATCACGACGAGGAACGGGGCACGCAGCAGCAGCGCCACCACCGCCACGCCGACCCCGGCCGCCCGAGCGTCAAGCGTCGGGGAGCCGGACGAGGTGGTGAACGCCTGCGTGATCACGAGCGCCGAGAGCAGCGCCACCGGCAGCAGCCCGGTCACCCGGGAGATCCGCGGCCCTTCGAGCCAGCGCTGCGGCACGACGTAGCCGCTCAGCTTGAGCAGGAACGACAGCACACTCGCGACCACCACGGTCGCCCAGAGGCTCATAGTGGGGCCGTGGCGGGTCGGCCGGGCAGGAGGCCCACGGCGATGGCGGCGACGGCGGACACCAGCACGGGTATGCCGGCCGGTGCCGCGGGCGCGATGACGAGCGCCAGCAGGGCGGCCACCGCGGCGGTCGCCCGACCGTCCCGGGACTTGAGGCGGGGCCAGAGCAGGGCGCAGAACGCGGCCGCCGCGGCGGCGTCGAGGCCGTACTGCCTGGGGTCGCCGAGCAGGTCGCCGATGATCGCGCCGACGAAGGTCATGAGGTTCCACAGCACAAAGACCGCGCCGCCGGTGACCCAGAAGCCGAGCCGGCTCGCGGCCCGCTCGGGCTGGCCGACCGCGACGGCCGTCGACTCGTCGATGGTGAGCTGCGCGGCGGCCAGTCGTCGCAGGCCCCGGACGCCGAGCAACCGGGACACCTGCAGGCCGTAGAGGCCGTTGCGGATCCCGAGCAGGGTCGAGGTCGTGATCGCGGCGGCGCCGGAGCCGCCGGCCGCGACCACGCCGACGAGGGCGAACTGCGAGCCGCCGCTGAAGAGCACGAGCGAGAGCACCATGGCCTGCCAGATCGACAGCCCGGCGGCGACGGCGAGGGCGCCGATGCTGATCCCGTAGGCACCGGTCGCCACGCCGACGGAGAGGCCCTGTCGCAGCACCGCCCGTCGACGCTCTTGCGGCAGCTCGG
>CAZSOU010000239.1:0-1407 GCA_964608595.1 uncultured Rhodanobacteraceae bacterium | reverse complement strand
CCTCGATCTTTCGTGAGGTAGGCGTGCCGGCCTGATCCGTTTCGGATGGGGTGTTTCGGCAGATGACCGGTACCGGGACGTGGCCCGACTGCCCGACGCGGTCGGGTGGCGCCGGGGTCCACGGTCCCGGTACCGGTCTGTCCTTTCGTCTCGTAGAGGCAGGTTTCCTCTGGTCAGTCTGGTGCGGGCAGCCTGGCCAGCCGCCCGAGGGCGGCGACAAGCAGCTCTGCGTGGGCCGCGTTCGCCGAGAGCCGCAGATGGACGCGGCGGGCGTGGCGGGCGATCCGGGCGGCGACGTGGAACAGACGCAGCCGGAGCCGTTTCGGCTCCCACCGGCGCGCCTCACCGGTGTCGAACGCGAGCATCTGCGCCCACGCGGTCAGCTCGCCGGCGAGCTGCACGAGCTGGAGCCAGATGCGGTTCTGATCGAATCCGCGCAGCGGAAGATTCCGCAGGCCCGTGTCCTTCGCGCAGCGGATGCGGTCTTCGCAGCGGCCCCGGAGGCGGTGCCGCAACTCCAGATCCGGGATTTGCCCGTGGCGGGTGTTGGTGACGAATGCGGTCAACCGCAGCCCGTCGATATCGGTGAACCGCAGCTGCGCGCCGGGGTGGGGACGCTCTTTGCGGACGATCAGCCGCATGCCGTCGGGCCAGCCGGTCAGATCGGCCAGCCCGGTCAGCTCCGCCACCCAAGCCCCGTCGCGGACACGGCCTTCGGCGTCGTAGGCGGGGGTCCACACGTCCCCGGGAATCAGGGCGAGCTGTTCGACCATGGCGGCGGTCAGCCCGAAGCCGATCGAGTACGACAGGCGACGTTTCGTGAGGTACTCGAGGAACTCGTGCGTGCCGCCGGCCCCATCCGTGCGGATCAGGATTCTCCTGCCGGCCCGGTAGCCGGGCCTGCTTGGCAGCTGGGCGAGCGCTTGGGCGACCACGCTCTTGTGGTCGGCGGCAGTGTTCGACCCGGCGTTGCCGGGGCGCAGCAGCATCGCTACCGGCTCGCCGGTGCCCGTCTCGCCGTGGTCGATGAACGCGCACAGCGGGTGGAACCCGTAGCCGCGCTTGTAGGTCGGTGCCGCGTGCTCCTTCTCCGAGTGCGCGGTGACCAGGGTGGCGTCGAGGTCGATGATCAGCGGCCGATTCGGGTCGACGGAGTGATCGGGGGCCTGGCCGCCGGCCGCGGCCCATGCGTGGGCGCGGGCGGCCGCCCGGGCGGTGTTGATCGCCGTCAGCGCCGCGGGTGCATCGGCGGCGAGGGCGGTGATCAGCCGGGAGACTGTCGGGTCGGAAGCGACGGGCCCGAACAGCTCCGGATGCGCACGCAGTTGGGCGAGGTCGGCGAGGCAGTCGCCGCCGAGCGCGAGCATGACGGCGAGGTCGAGGATCATCTTGCCGGGATCATGGCTG
>CAZSOU010000238.1:0-1425 GCA_964608595.1 uncultured Rhodanobacteraceae bacterium | reverse complement strand
CTAGTAGGACTTCGTTAGCTCCACGCAGGAGTCCTTGCGCTCGCAGGGAATCTTGGTCGCATGGCGAGTTTGCGAGCGGGCGAGCTGGGTGTCACGGCGGCTGACCTTGAGCCCCAGCGGGCGGAGCTGATCGAGTTCGCCGAGGAGATGTATGGGTCGCTGGCCCGCTGCGACCAGCGGGCCAAGGGCGAGCAGTACGTGCGAGGGCTGCTGCTGGAGGGGCGGCGCAAGTCGATCCAGCCGATGGCGGCGAGGCTGCCCGACGGCGACGAGCAGGGCCTGCAGCAGTTCATCACCGACTCGCCCTGGCAGGACGTGCCGGTGCGCCGCCGGCTGGCGCGGCGGATGAGCGCGGAAATCGAGCCCGAGGGATGGGTGATCGACGACACCGGCCTGCCGAAGGTCGGGCGCTTCTCACCGGGGGTGGCGCACCAGTACTGCGGGGCGCTGGGCAAGACGGCCAACTGCCAGGTGCTGGTCTCGGTCAACGCCGCCACCGACCGGGCCTCGTGCCCGCTGGGCTGGCGGTTGTTTTTGCCCAAGAGCTGGGATGAGGACGCCAAGCGCCGCAAGCGGGCGAGGATCCCCGGGGACATCGGGCACCAGCCGAAGTGGCAACTCTCCCTGGAGATCCTCGACGAGCTGATCGGCTGGGGCCTTGAGCGCCGAGTCGTGCAGGCCGACGGCGCCTACGGCGACGTCACCGCCTTCCGGCTCGGGCTCGAGGAGCGCGAGCTCGAGTACGTGGTGCAGATCAAGGGCACGACGTCTGCCCAGCGGCACGACGCGGTCCCACTCGCCCCCGCCTATCAGGGGCGCGGCCGCCCGCCGAAGGCACGCTACCCCGAGAAGCCGACCAGCCTCAGAGACCTGGCGCTGGCCGCGGGCCGCGAAGCTGCCCACGCGATCAGCTGGCGCGAGGGGGAGCGCGGCCCGCTGCAGAGCCGGTTCATCGCGATCGGCGTCCGCCCCGCCAACGACGCCCAGCTCACCGAGGACGGCGTCCTGCCCGAGCGCTGGCTTTTGGCCGAGTGGCCCGAGGGCTCCGAGGAGCCGACCAAGTACTGGCTCTCGAACCTGCCCGCCGACACGCCGCTGGCCACGCTGGTGGGCTTCGCCAAGCTCCGCTGGCGGGTCGAGCACGACTACCGCGAGCTCAAGCAGTGCCTCGGGCTCGATCACTACGAGGGCCGCACCTACCGCGGCCTGCACCACCACCTCACCTGCGTCACCGTCGCCCACGCCTTCCTCACCTGCTGCCGCCTGCGGGCCGGGCCCGATCCTGCCCGCCCTCAGCCGGCGGCAGCCTGATCAGCCTCTACCAAGCCCAGCGTGATCTCCAGACCGCGCTGGCCTGCTGGCACGGTCGCTGCCCGACCTGCCGGCGCGGGCTGCCGCCGTGACGACCTAACGAAGTCCTACTAG
>CAZSOU010000237.1:0-1449 GCA_964608595.1 uncultured Rhodanobacteraceae bacterium | reverse complement strand
CATTGCGCTGATGGCGGTGCCGTTCACGTCCGGGTTCTTCTCCAAGGACATCATCATCGAAGCGGCCGGCGAGTCGCATCGCTGGGGTTCGGGCTACGCGTACTTCTGCGTTCTGGCCGGTGCGTTCGTTACTGCCGTGTACACGTTGCGGCAGATGTATCTGACCTTCCACGGCAAGGAAAAATTCGAAGTCGTGCACAGTCACGGCGACGATCATCACGAGCTCGAGCCGGGGCAACTGCACCATGCGCCGAAGGAATCGCCGTGGGTGGTGACGGTGCCGCTGATCCTGCTGGCCATCCCGTCGCTGGTGATCGGTTACCTGACCATCCAGCCGCTGCTGTTCGGTGGCTGGTTCGGCAAAGCGATCCACGTCGACAAGTCCGACGATATCCTCGGCGAGTTGGCGCACCACTTCCATGGCGCCGGCGCGATGGCGCTGGACGGCATCATCTCCTGGCCTTTCGGCCTGGTGGTGCTGGCCTTCATCATCTGCACCTACATCTATATCTTCAATCCGTCCATGGCGGGGCGCGTGCGCAAGGTTTTCAACCCGCTGTACATCATTCTGGATCGCAAGTTCTGGGTCGACGAGGTGTATCTTGCCGTGTTTGCCCGCGGTGGTCGCGCATTCGGTCGCATGTTGTGGCGTGGGGGTGACGGTGCGCTCGTCGACGGCGTGCTGGTCAATGGCACCAGCCGCATGATCGGTCGTCTTTCCGCCGGCATGCGCCGCATGCAGTCGGGCATGCTCTATCACTATGCATTTGCCATGATCGTGGGCTTGATCCTGCTGCTTGGCGGATTCTGGTGGTTTGGGGGAGTGTGATGATGAACATGAAGCCGGGATTCGGGACTCGCCACTCGGGCCTCGCGAATGCGGGGGTCGGAGTGCCGGCAGATTCCTTGTCCACAGTGACCCGCGGCCGTGTTGTCGGCGCGGCAAGCCTCGTTGCCCCGTACGCGTCCCCAGTCCCGAATCCCGAGTCCCGCAAGTTTAAGGATTTCGCATGAACCACTGGCCCATTCTGAGCCTGCTGATCTGGCTGCCCATCATCGGTGCGCTGCCCGTGTTGATTGCGGGTCGCTCGCGTGCCATGCGCTGGATCGCCCTGGCGTTCTCCGTGGCGACGTTCATCGTCAGCCTTTTCATGCTGCCGATGTTCAACGCCGACAGCGCCGCCATGCAGCTGGTGGAGGTCCATCACTGGATTCCCTCGCTGGATGTCAATTACGCGCTGGGTGTGGATGGCATTGCCGTCGCGTTGATTCTGCTGACCACCATTGTCGGTCCGCTGGTGATCATCGGTGCCTGGGAAGTCATCAAGGAAAAGGCACATCAGTACATGGCCTGCATGCTGGTGCTGGAAGGCTTGCTGATCGGCCTGTTCTGCGCCACCGACGCGCTGCTGTTCTACGTGTTCTTCGAGGCCATGCTGATCCCGATGT
>CAZSOU010000236.1:0-1454 GCA_964608595.1 uncultured Rhodanobacteraceae bacterium | reverse complement strand
CGGTGGACCATCGCTGGACGAGCTCGCGGTCCTCGTCGATCGCCAGGACCTCATGCCCCAGACGGACGAGAGACGACGCGACCGAGACGCCGAACCGTCCCAGCCCGATCACGATGACCGGCTCGTCGTCGGCGAGCGGTGTGGCGGCGCTCCTAGCCATCGGGGTTCCTAGTACCGCGGCCATCAATGTTCGCCCGTTGAGCGGCACGCCGCAGTGGGTCCGCTGATCGACTGGTGATTGTCTGCACGCTCGTGGTGTCAGTTCCTGTTCTTCCCCCAGGAGCATCACATGACCGAACGAGTGCAAGTCCGAGAGATCACCAATGACGAGGGCAATCGGCTGCTGCGGATCGTGCGCCGCGGCGCGGGGTCGGTTGTGACGTGGCGGCGGGCGCAGATGGTGCTGCTGTCCGCGCAGGGTATGGACGTGCCTGAGATCGCGCGGGTGGCGTTCACCAGCCCCGATCGGGTGCGCGATGTGCTGCACAACTTCAATGCCGATGGGTTCGACTCCCTACGACCGAAGTACGCCGGTGGGCGGCCACCGAAGTTCGGCGCGGAGCAGCGTGAAGAGATCAAACAGATTGCGTTGGCGCGGCCGACCGATCATAGGCTGCCTTTCTCGACGTGGAGCCTGTCAAAGTTGGCTGATTACTTGGTGGGACAGGGGGTGGTCGAGGACATCTCTCACGAGGGCTTGCGGGTGCTGCTGCGTGAAGAAGGCGTCTCGTTTCCAGGCGGTGAAGACCTGGAAGACCTCCACTGACCCCGACTATGAGGCGAAGAAGAACCGGGTCCTGGAGCTGTATGCAATCGCCGACGGCAAGCGCGAGCCAGGCGCCGGCGACCCGGATGTGGTGATGTGCCTCGATGAGTTCGGACCGTTGAATCTGCAGCCCCATCCCGGTCGGCAGTGGGCACCAGTCGCCGCCGGTCGCGGTCACCAGGCCCGGCCGCGACGGCGTCGTCGCCGGGCGACCTACAAGCGACCGCACGGGGTGCGGCATCTGCTGGCCGGCTACAACCTGTCCACCGACCGGCTCTACGGGCACGTGACCAAACGCAAAGGCCGCACCGAGTTTCTCGCCTTCTGCCGCTACCTGCGCTCCCTGCACCCACCGCAGGTACGCATCGCGATCGTGTTGGACAACTTCTCACCCCACCTGTCGACCAAGACCGATACCCGGGTCGGCGACTGGGCAGCAGCGAACAACGTCGAGCTGGCCTACGTGCCGTACTACGGGTCCTGGCTGAACCGGATCGAGGCGCAGTTCACCGCGCTGCGCTACTTCGCTCTTGATGGCACCGACCACGCCAGCCATCACGAGCAGGCCAGCATGATCCGTCGCTACATCGCCTGGCGCAACCGACACATCACCGACCCACGGCTACGCAAAGTCGTCAAACGCGCGGCCACGATCAGAAGGGCAAGGGTTGCTTGACGCGGTACTAGC
>CAZSOU010000235.1:0-1462 GCA_964608595.1 uncultured Rhodanobacteraceae bacterium | reverse complement strand
CCCCTCCCACACGGATTCTCTCAGCGAACACTTCATGCCAGCTCTCCCTCTTTACATCTGGACCCTCCTCGCCGCCGTGCTCGGCCTGCTGGTGGGCAGTTTTCTCAACGTGGTCATTCTGCGTTTGCCCGAGCGTCTGGCCTGGGCCTGGCGGCACGAAGCGCGCGAGATGCTGGAAGCGGCCGACAGCGACGTTGATCCGCGCCCGCCGGGCTTGGTGCGCGAGCCCTCGCACTGCCCGCAATGCAAGCATCGACTGGCTGCATGGGACAACATTCCGGTGTTGAGCTGGTTGCTGCTGGGCGGACGTTGTCGTTACTGCAAAGCACGCATTTCCGTCCAGTACCCGCTGGTCGAACTGCTGACCGGCATCGCCAGTGCCGTCATCGTGTGGCACTTCGGCGTGACCTGGGGGGCTGCCGCGGGCCTGATCTTCACGTGGATGCTGGTGGCACTGGCCGGCATCGATTTCCGCACCCAATTGCTGCCCGACCAACTCACCTATCCGCTGCTGTGGCTGGGCCTGCTGTCGACGCTGGCGCCGCTGTTCGTCAGCCCGGTCGACGCCATCCTCGGCGCTGCCGTCGGCTATCTGTTCCTGTGGAGCGTGTACTGGCTGTTCAAGCTGGCGACCGGCAAGGAAGGCATGGGCTACGGCGACTTCAAACTGCTGGCGGTCATGGGTGCCTGGATGGGACCGCTTGCGCTGCTGCCGATCATCTTGTTGTCGTCGCTGATCGGCGCGTTGACGGGCGGCGCGTTGATCGCCCTGAACCGCCACGAGCGTTCGGTACCGATTCCCTTCGGCCCGTTCATTGCCGCCGCCGGTTGGGTCTGGTTTGTCGCCGGAGCGGGTTTGTGGGATATGTATGCACACCTGACCGGCTTGCAATGAGGCCCCGTTGAGCGATCATTCCGAAACCAAGGCACGCACGGTGGCGCTGACCGGCGGCATCGCGGCCGGGAAAAGCGCGGTCAGCCGTCGTTTCGAAGCACTTGGGGTGCATGTCTTCGATGCCGACAGGGCCGCCCGCGAGGTGGTGGCAGCGGGCAGCGAGGGGTTGACGGCGATCGTCGAAGTCTTCGGGCACGACATTCTGGACGCCGCCGGAAATCTGGATCGCCGCGCGTTGCGCCAACAAGTGTTTGCCGACGATGAAGCACGACGACAACTGGAAGCGATCACCCACCCGCGCATCAACACGTGGTTGCGCGAACGCGCCATGGCCGAGACGCACTCCTGGTGCATGCTGGTCATCCCGCTGTTGGCCGAAACCTGGCCGAAATACGAATGGGTGGATCGCATCGTGCTGGTCGAAGCGCGCAACGATCTGCGCATTGCGCGCCTGATGCAACGCGACGGCATCGATGCCGCCGCCGCGCAACGCATGCTCGACGCCCAGGCCAGCGACGCCGCCCGCCGCGCGCTGGCCGACGACATCATCGACAACAATGGTGATGA
>CAZSOU010000234.1:0-1470 GCA_964608595.1 uncultured Rhodanobacteraceae bacterium | reverse complement strand
GGATCACCTGCGAGCTCGGGTGCGCGGGGACGTCGAGCTCGATGGCCTGGCCGTCCCCCGAGACCTGGGCCGACACGTCGCCGGCGTCCGGCCTCGTGACGTCGCCGGGTGCGATCGCGAGCACCTGGCCCTGTGAGTCGGTGTCGTTGTCGAGCACGTGCAGGGTCGAGATGCGGCCCGGCCGCACCTTGAGCCGGTCCGGGTTGGCCTTCGGCGGCCGCTGGACCGCACGGTCGTCGATGAGGTTGCGGTCCTTCTTGTTGTTCTTGTCCTTGATCTTGGGGGGCGGGATGACCGAGGTCCAGTCGTCGATCTTGAGCGGGTTGTCGTCGATGTCGAAGACGTCCCCGGTGTCGAGGTCGTTGAGCACGATCAGGTGGCGGTTGACCCGCAGCGCGACGCCGTCGACGCGGTTGCCCTCGCCGAGGTGGGTGATGGTGTAGGCCTGCTGCGCCTCCTGCTCACCGCAGTTGCGGCCGTAGTAGTCGCGGTCGTGGCCCGCCCAGGCCGCGTGGACGCAGGGTCCCAGGCGCACCGGCCTGCTCACCATCAAGGGGTGCTGGTCGTCCACCGCCGGGTCGGCGACCTCGACCCCGCCGCCGACGGGCTCGTCGCCGAAGGCGATCTGCTGGGCGGAGGTGGGGCCCTCGACGAGCACGCCGTCGGCGGACGGGCCCGGCTGCTGCAGCGCGGCGTAGACGGGTTGGCCCTCCCCCTGCGGCAGGCCGCTCTCGATCGGCTTCTTCACTCCCTCCACCCGCAGCAGGCCGCTGAACGGGTCGAACACGACGTAGCGGTCGCCGACGGCGGTCACGTCGACCGCCTTGCTGGTGAACCCGAGGTCACGGTAGACGGGTTTGGCGAACCCGTCCGCGGCGTGGCCGTCGGGGGTGAGCGTGACCAGCCTGCCCTTGCCGGCGGAGACGGCGTAGACGGTGCCGTCCTCGCCGACGGCCACCGCGGCGACCCCGCCCACCTCGGCGAGCGGCTTGGAGGTGGGCGCCAGCGCCTCGAGGCTGTCCACGCCGTGCGCCGGGTCGACCCGTTGCGCCCAGACCTTGCCGGTGGCCGGGTCGACGACCGCGATGGTTCCGCCCCGCAGGTCGGCCCGGGCGGGCACGAAGACCCGGTTGCCGGTGGCCGGGGCCTCCTTCGGCAGGGGCACGCCGGTCGAGCTCGCCAGCTGCGCGCGCTCGGGGTCGATCGGCAACAGCTGGTTGGCTGCCCGGCCGATGCCCACGACGGCCTGGCCGTCCTGCAGGACGTCGATGCCGGAGTCCTCGGCGACGTTGCCGAAGATGCCGGCGTCCAGCTGACGAGCCGGCTTGTTGAGCCTCCCGAACCACGAGGCGTGGGAGTTGGTCACCCACACGCCGCCGTCGTTGAGGTCGGTCTTGCGGATGACCTCGCCCTGCGCCCGCGTGGCGAACCAGACGAGCGTGGAGGCGACGAGCGCGAGCACGACGACTC
>CAZSOU010000233.1:0-1480 GCA_964608595.1 uncultured Rhodanobacteraceae bacterium | reverse complement strand
ACGTCTGCGTCGCAGGCTTTCTGCAGCAGTCGCGGGCTAACGAAGGTACGGGCCATACACGGCCGCACCAGTGACACTGGTAGTCGGTTGGGTCTGTCACTGGACGATGAGCGATCGGTGGCCGGCCTCGCGTGCCTCGGTGGCGAGGGCGTGGCGCGCGGGTAGGGCGTGCATGACCCAGCCGAAGGCGGTGAGTGCGTCGAGGTGGCGCGCGGTGTGGTGCATGCACAGGCTCAGGACACTCTCGTTCTGATGGAAGCCATAGATGGCGGCCACTGTCGCACTACTGCATGCGTCGCAAGTGTCCATGACTCGACATCTCCCTAGGCGACCATGTGACGAGATTGGCGCTCTCGTGACGTATTGCAGGGTCCGCACGACGGAACGACGTTCGCCGGGTCATTGTCTGACCTCTCATGATTGAGGTGATCCACGACAATTCTCCGCTTGCGCTCCTCTGCGAACCACGACAACGTCTCACCGCACCAGTGACATGGGTGATCCTCAGGTCCAATGACCGCATATAGCACTGCGCGGTGCTCGTACACGCGCCCTTTCTTGTCGGCCAAGGGATGTCCGTGCTTGTAGACGATGACGTAGCCGTGTTGCATGAGCGACCGCGCAGTGCCATCAACTAGAAGGGCTTCGGGGTCACCGTGTCGACGCCACCGATACCAGTGCATCTTGCACCAGCCTCGAGTCAGCTTCCCGCCGTTCTCGCATCCATCGACAGAGCAGACGGTTGGACGATTCTCGGCGAGGGTCACGACTGGCCCTACGCTTCCTGTCCTCCACTTGCGCCTAGCGTGCATAGAGCAGTACGAACCGCGGGGCTCTCGATTACACCCTGGGACCTTGCACTGCGTATTCGCCGGCCGTCGGCCGCCCTCTGTCGTGCCAGTGGTCTTCCATCGCTGATAGTGCATCGGGCACCAGCCGCGCGCGACGGGTTTCTTCTCGCATCCATCAATGGAGCATGTACGCTGTGCCATAGCCGACCTCCTATGTCGGTCAGGCCCTGGATCACGGTGCTACCAACACCGCCGGGGCCGCTTTTGCGTTATGTGATAAGTCTACCGCAATGGTCCGATTGCCTGGGTGGCATCCTGGCACCTCCCGGCACGAGAAAAGTCCCGCCTATCCCGACAGGACTTTCAATCTCTCACAGTATGAGGGACGCAGCCTGCACTTTCAAGCGGTGCGCCGAATGTCGGCGAGTCGCTCGATGTCCTCGATCCTCCACAGCGATGAGCGGCTGTTCGCCATGCAGGCCACAATGTGATGCTCCTTGGCGATGCGGCGCATCCGAGACTGACTGACCTTGCGCCCCTCGGACCATGACAGCAGTGTCAGCGCTTCGGTGGTGTTGATCAGGCTGTGAGGTCGCTGCTGCCGAGTCGCCTGCCGAGTGCCGAGAACTGCCATGGTGTCCACGTGTGCTCTCCCTCTTGGTCACACTGCACAGCCTTCGGAAGTATGG
>CAZSOU010000232.1:0-1483 GCA_964608595.1 uncultured Rhodanobacteraceae bacterium | reverse complement strand
GCGTGCTCGGAGGAGCGGCCGCCGAAGACCACCGCGATGCGCGGGCGGCGGGGCCTCCCCTCCTGGTCGGCCGGCCCGTCAGGGACGTCGGGGACGTTGTCGTTGCTCATCGCCCGCGAGCCTAGCGCCAGACCAACCACTCGCCCGGTTGCCCGGCCGCTCGGGTCAGCGTGTCTCGTGCTTGCGGGCTCGCGACATCAGCGCCTCGCCCACCTCGGCGGGCCGCCTGCCCTCGTGGATGACGGCGGTGACGTTCTCGACGATCGGCACGTCGACCCCGTGGTGGCGGGCCAGGTCGAGGATGGAGCGGCAGGACTTCACGCCCTCGGCGGTCTGCCTGGTCGCCTGGATGACCTCCTGCACGCTCATCCCCCTGCCGAGGTTGACCCCGAAGGTGTGGTTGCGCGACAGCGGCGACATGCAGGTCGCGATGAGGTCGCCCACCCCCGCGAGCCCGAGGAACGTCTGCGGATCGGCGCCGAGCGCCACGCCGAGCCGGGCGATCTCGGCCAGCCCGCGGGTGATGATCGTGGCCTTGGTGTTGTCGCCCATGCCCATCCCCTGGGCCATGCCGACCGCGAGCGCGATGACGTTCTTGACCGCTCCCCCGAGCTCCACCCCGACGACGTCGTTGTTGGTGTAGGGGCGGAAGTAGGGCGCGTCGGACGCTCCCGCCACGAGCTCGGCGGCGTGGTCGTCGACGCAGGCGACGACGGTCGCCGCCGGCTGCTTCGCCGCGATCTCCGGCGCGAGGTTGGGGCCGGAGACCACGACGATCCGCTCGGGCGGCACACCGCCCACCTCGGCGATGACCTCGCTCATTCGCTTGGTCGTGCCGAGCTCGACGCCTTTCATCAGCGAGACCACCGCGGCGTGCGGCGGCAGCAGGGGTGCCCAGGCCGCGAGGTTGTCGCGCAGCGTCTGGGAGGGGATCGCGAGCACGACGATGTCGGCGTCCTCGACGGCCTCGGCCGGGTCCGTGGTGGCCCGGACCGCCTCGGGCAGCACGCGGTCGGGCAGGTAGTCGGCGTTGACGTGCGTCGCGTTGATGCGGTCGGCGAGCTCCTGCCGCCGCCCCCAGAGCCGGACCTCACCACCGGCGTCGGCGAGGATGCCGGCATACGCCGTCCCCCAGTTGCCGGTGCCGAAAACCGCGACGCGTGTCATTGCTGGCCCTCCCGTCCTCGTGGCCCGGGGCCACGCTCTCCGTTGCGTTCGCCCCGGGTGGGGTCGAACCGCTGCCTCGGAGCCTGCTCACCGCGGATCTGCTCGAGGATGGCGCTGATCGCGTCCATGATCCGGTCGGTCGCCTCGGCGAGAACCTCCGTGTCCACCTCGCGGTCATAGAGGTCGGACAGGTCGACAGGAGGACCGGCCCAGACGTGCACGGTGACGCGAGGCAGAAATCGCGGGATCCTGCTGTAGGGAGAGAGGATCCGCTCCGGCCCCCACTGCGCGACGGGGATGACCGGGCACCGGGTCG
>CAZSOU010000231.1:0-1508 GCA_964608595.1 uncultured Rhodanobacteraceae bacterium | reverse complement strand
GCTGCCCTCGCCCTGGACTCCATCCGGCGAGCCTGGTTCAGCCAGGACTCATGAGTATTCTCCTCGTCACGACGACCTCGACGAGTCAGACCAGGACGAGCGCCTCCACGGACTGACCGGTGACCTCAGCGATGAGGTCGAAGCCCTTGTCAACGGCCAGGACCGTCGGCCCAGCTTTCTCTGCGGCCGCTGCGATGAGCAGATCCGGGATGGACGAAGCGCGGTGCTGACCACGGTCTGCGAGCAGCATCTGCACCTGCCACGCACCAGTGACATCATGACATCACCGACGCTCGGCCCGAGCAGCGATCACACGTTGAAGCGGAACTCCACCGAGTTCCGACACCTATGCACATCAAATGCTCCCGCACTGCACGGGTCAGGCACGGACGAATTCCTGATCCCCGATCGTTGCCAATCCGTTTCGCATCACAGAGGAGGCCGAGAGATGCGCGCATCCCCGCACGTAGAGCAGGCTGCGGGAGCCGCTAGCCACGCCCTACATCACAAGTCCCGTGCTCAGGAACCGACCTCGTCGGCCCACGGGTTGATGACGGCGACGTCGAGAGAATCGAAGTCTTTGACGTTGCGCGTGACGACGGCGAATCCGTGGACGGCGGCCGTGGCCGCGATGAGCGCATCGCGCTCAGGCCGGGGATTGGGGGCATGCAGCCGGGCGGCACGACGGGCGACCGGCACATCCACCGGCAGGATGCGACCCGCGAAGGCGTCAAGCAGCTCCTCGTCGAACCACGCCTGCAACCGGTCCGCCTGCGCCGGGTCACGCCTGGCGAGCCGCCCGATACCGACCTCGACCTCGAGCACGGTGATCACCGAGAGGTAAAGATCTGAGGTCGTCCGTGCGGCGACCCACGTTCGTACGCCGACGTCAGCCCGACGCTCGGACTTGCGCAGCTCGCTGATGACGTTCGTGTCAAGCAGATGGCTCACAGCTCGGGAACCTTGAGCCCGATGCCGACGGGCTCGAAATCGATGTCGAGGTCGTCATCCATGCTCAGGCGCTCGACCAGCGACGCACCTCGCTCGCCGAAGCGGCGATACTCGTCAATGGAGAGGAGTACGTAGGCTGGTTTCCCACGGTCGGTTATGATGACAGGCCCGCGACTGGCCTCACGCTTGGCGGCACTGACGTCGCGATTGAACTCTCGCGCGGTCATCATCGTCATGTTGACCAGCTCCCGACAGATAGTAGGTACGTACCTACATTACCGCGCGATGAATGCCCCGACAAGCGCGCGGACAGGCGAACGCCGGCGGATGCATACGACGAGATGTTCCGCTTAGCTCCACAGGACTCCCTGATGTCACACGTTAAATCGGAACTCAACCGGATGCCCACACGTAGGGCTATTTGGCTGGTGCACGGTCACAGACCCCGCTCATCAGGACGACAAGGTCCGACGACGCGGTCGCCCGCCCCGTGCGGCGCTCCCGCCACGAAACGCCGCGCACGAGTGCGGGTCCGTGGACTCCACGAATGATCGCGC
>CAZSOU010000230.1:0-1514 GCA_964608595.1 uncultured Rhodanobacteraceae bacterium | reverse complement strand
CAGGGGATAGAGCACCGCTCTCCTAAAGCGGGTGTCGGCAGTTCGAATCTGCCCGGGGGCGCAGTGTTTGTGCAGGTCAGCGGCTACGGGTCGATTGTCGATTGCGACATTGGCGCGCCGCAGTACGCAAGGAGTCCGCAAGTCCGCCTCGGTCGCCCCCGCGCTGATCGCGCGCTGCTCTGCATCGAGTTGGCCGCGAACCTCTCCGCGCAGGAGGCGGGTTAAGGCTGCGATCGCCTTGACCAAGCGGCCGACGCTGGTGATTGTCGCTGGCTTCCTCCAACGCAGGAAGTCGGTGAGCAGCAGCTCCAGCTTGTCGCCTGGAGCGAGGTTCGCGCCGGCGCTGGTCAGAGTTCCTCCGCTGAGGCGGGCAGGGTCCCAGACCTGTTCGAGACCTGTCCACAGCCGGGCGCAGGCCGCGTTCGGTGTCGCGACGGGGACACACGGTCCCGCGACGCAGACCGGTCGATCCCGCTTCGCGACGAGGGCACGGCACGCAGCCTCGGCTGGAACCCGCTCAAGCGCCCCAGGCCTCGACAGGCGAAGTCGTACTCTTCTGGCTCTGGGGCTACTTTCGGTACGATGAGGCGCATGAGCAGCGCATTCGGATCTGCGGCCGCGCCGGCGAGTGAGGCACTCGTGCACACACACGCCGCCCAGCTCATCGCTCTCGCCGCGAAACACGGCATCACCGGCCTCGCATTTGCTTCGGCCGGGCGCCTCCGTGGACGCGTCAATCCCGGACGCGACCTCTTCGACGTGTTCGAGTTCCAACGCGCGGCCTCCGATCTGCTCGGAGCCGAGGTTTCCGTCTTTTCCGACGGGGCACTTCGCAACGACAACGTCAGTGCGGATCTCGAAGCAGCCGTCGCGCTGTGACGTCTGGCCGCGCAGCGGAGCACCGGGCTCTGCTCGAACTCGAAGCGCTGCTCGACCACATCCAGACCCTCCGAGATGACGGCGACGCCGATCGCTTCACCGAAGACGATTACTACCGATGGGTGCTGCATCGCCTGTGGATCGCTGCCGGCAATGAGGCCTATGCCTACGCCGCAGCTTGTCACATGCCGGTGCGAGAGCAAGTACTTTGGGCGAACCTCTACGACCTGCGCAACCACCTCGCCCACTCCCGCCTCCCCGACATCGACGAGGCTCTGGTCAGACGCTTCACTTGGAGCCGAACCGACTCCATCCTCCGGGCCGTCCGGGAAATGCTTCGACCGGGCGAGTAGCCACGCGGCCAAGAGTTCGTAAATGCGCTCTCCTAAAGCGGGTGTCGGCGGTTCGACTCCACCCGGGGGCGCTCCGTCGGACACAGCACGGCTGCACAGGAGCAGATCGAAAGGCCGTGTTGGCCGCAGCAGGACGACTGGGCGCTCGGCGCCACAGAAGCTGGTGAGGTACGAACGAAGCGCCAAGGCCGGCAGGCGGTCAGCAAGTCGTTGGATCCCGCATTGCGTGTCGCTACCATTCCCGCATGGAACAGCAGGTTGGTGACTGCACCGTCCACTACG
>CAZSOU010000229.1:0-1514 GCA_964608595.1 uncultured Rhodanobacteraceae bacterium | reverse complement strand
CGGCGAACGCGGCCCGGCCGGAACTGTCGGTGTGCCGCACTAATGTGACAACCGGGGGAGTGTCCGATTAACGGTGTAACTGGCGTTCATTGTTAGAGGTTCTCGGCCGCGGGCATCCGGTCGGCGAAGGTCACGGCGAACGCGTTCAGTGCTGGTTTCCACCGCATGGCCCATCGTCCCTGCCCGGTGCCCTTCGGGTCCAGCGATCGGGTCACCAGATACAGCGTCTTCAGCGCGGCCTGCTCGGTCGGGAAGTGCCCCTTGGCGTTCACCGCCCTGCGGTATCGGGCGTTGAGGCTTTCGATGGCGTTTGTCGAGCACAGCACCCTGCGGATCTCGACGTCGTAGTCCAAAAACGGGGTGAACTGCTCCCACGCCGCTCGCCACAACTTGCCGATCGCCGGATACGGGCGGGCCCACTTGTCTTCGAAATCCTCGAACGCCGCCCACGCGGCCTTCGGCGACGGGGCCGTGTAGACGGGTTTGAGGTCGTGGGCGATCTGGCCCCAGTACTTCTTCGACGCGTACCGGAACGTCCCGCGGATCAAATGGATGATGCACGTTTGCACGATTGTCTCAGGGAACACGGTGTTCACCGCGTCCGGCAGCCCTTTCAGCCCGTCGCAGATTAGGAAGAACACGTCGCCGGTCCCGCGGTTTTTGATCTCGGTGAGCACGCTGAGCCAGAACTTGGCGGACTCGCCGTCGCCGGCGGTGCCGGCCCACAGGCCCAGCACGTCACGGTGGCCGGCCAGATCAACGCCGATCGCCGCGTAGAACGGCCGGTTGGCCACCTGACCGTCGCGGACCTTCACGTAGATCGCGTCGATGAAGATCGCCGCGTACACCGGCTGCAGCGGCCGATTGCACCAGTCGGTCATCTCGTCGACGACCTTGTCGGTGATCGCGCTGATGCGGTCCTTCGACAGCGATGCCCCGTAGATCTCGGCGAAGTGCGCTGAGATCTCCCCGGTCGTGAGCCCCTTGGCGTAGAGCGAGAGCACGATCGTGTCGACATCGCCGAGGCGGCGCTGGCGTTTCCGTACGATGACCGGCTCGAATGTGCCGTCCCGATCGCGGGGCACCTCGATCTCGACCGGCCCGACGTTGTCGGTGAGCACCGTCTTCGAGCGGGCCCCGTTGCGCGAGTTGCCGCCGTCTCTGCCTTCGACGGCGTGTTTGTCGTAGCCGAGGTGTTCGCCGATCTCCTCGTCGAGCGCTGCCTCGAGCACCGACTTCGTGAGTGTCTTGAGGAGCCCGTCCGGGCCTGTCAGATCCTCACCACGGGCCCGCGCGGCACGCACGAGTTCACCGACCAGCTCCTGTTCGGATAACGCCGGACTGTCAGGCGCGTCCTGTCCGGGCTCGCCAGCCAGGTGGGCTGGTTCATCGACAGTCGTGGTGGGATTCTCATCATCGGAAGGCATAGTTGCCAGCGTGTCGGTCATCATAGACCCTTCTCGCCAACTCACGTCGGCGTGTCGGGCCAGTTACACCGTTTTCCGAACAGTCCC
>CAZSOU010000228.1:0-1515 GCA_964608595.1 uncultured Rhodanobacteraceae bacterium | reverse complement strand
GGTTCGCGATCGGCGCCGAGCTCAAGCCGTCCTACTTCGAGCAAGCCAAGCGGAATCTCGCGGCAGTGGATAGCGATCTCGACAAGGCCCAGCCGCTCACCCTGCTCGATGTCACTGGCGAGGCGGACTCGTGACCTACCTCAACAAGGGCCGCGTCTCCCGCTGCCGCAAGTGCCAGCAGTGGCTAGCGAACGCTTGGCCGACCAAGACCGTGCACGACCTCGATCACGCCTGGCAGCGAGCCGCAGCAGCGGTCACACCCGAGGTCATCCAGACCGAGCGGCAAAGGAGGCGGTGACGATGGCACTCCCATGGGTGAGGCTGGACAGCAACATCCCGCACCACGACAAGATTCTCAAGCTGCTCTCCGACCCCTCTCCGAAGCGCTGGCAAGCGTGCGTTTCCTACGTGTTTTCGCTCGCTTGGAGCGGTGGAGCAGGCACGGACGGGGTCATTCCTCGCGCTGTTCTGCCTCAGATTCAGGCCACTTCGGCCACCGCGCGACTGTTGGAGAAGTACCGACTGTGGGAAGAACGCGGGTCAAACTACGTCATTGTCAACTTCGAGCAACGGCAGGAGCTGACGATCGTATCGGAGGCCAAGAACGCAGCGCGACGCGCTAGTTCGTTGAAAGCAAACTGCATTCGGCACCACGGTCCGAAATGCGGGTGTTGGAAGGCGGCCCTCGATGCGGCCTCCGTGGCGGACTGATCCGGAGGTCCGGTCCGGAGGTCCGGATCGGAACTCCAACGTACGTACGGACGTACGGACTTACACAGCCGGAGGTCACCTTGGGAGGAAGAAGTCACCTCTCGTAACGCGCACGTGCGCATGTCGAAATTTCATCAACTCGAGCGGAGACGACCAGATGATCCCGTGCCCCGACCACCGCTACGAAGACGTCAACCGCTGCTCCCAATGCCGGAGCCAGCGCGGCAAGGGCAAGCCCAACAATTTCGACGAGATATTCCGCCGAGCCCGCGAGCAGGAACGCATCCACCGCGAGCACGAGACTCAGGAGACCGACCAGCCATGAACACCCGCATCCTCGAAGCCCGAGAGCGATACCAGCGCCACATGATCGAGCTCGTCCACTGGCAGCACCCACGCCTGAACGCTTGGGAGCTCGGCCAGGTGCTGGACCTCGACGAGCGCACCGTCTCCCACCATCTGCGCACCATCGACCAGGAGGCGGCGGCATGACCACCACCATCACCGTCGTCGGGGACCGCTGGGTCACGATGAACGGCTCCCATCACAACCACTACGCCCACCAGCAGCACATGCGCGAGTGGCAGAACCGGGCCATCCTGCAGATCCGGCAGCAGCGCATCCAGCCCTTCCAGCCCTACCCGGTCGTGATGACCGCGCTCGTCCACCGCACCACCAACGCCAAGTCGGACGCCCATAACGTCCTACCGACGATCAAGGCCTGCATCGACGGCATCGTCATCTGCGGGGTTCTTCCTGACGACAACGACGACATCATCAGTCGCCTGGTCATCGAACGCGGCC
>CAZSOU010000227.1:0-1530 GCA_964608595.1 uncultured Rhodanobacteraceae bacterium | reverse complement strand
TGAAATCGGTGGTCAGGTGCAACGACCAGATGTCGTCGAGCTGGTGGTCGACGCCAAAGTAGAACCGTTTCACGTCCAGCCCCATGCCCGAGGCGTCGGTCTTGCCGGTGTCGCTGTCTTTCTGGTCGATATGCGTGAAATCGAAATACATCTTGCCCGACACGTCGGTGTCGCCGGGTACGGCCTGGGGTGCGGCGTGGACCGCGGCACAGCCCAGTCCCAATGCGATGGCAAGGCTGGCGGCAATGCGTCTGCGATACATGGAAAACACTCCTGAGGGTGAACATGGTGTCCGCCGCGCCCGTGCACGGCAGTGTGCACACCATCGCCTGCGTACATGACAGGAACGTGCCGGTCGCGTGACGTATTCGTGACATGTCGGGCTGTCACAAAACCGCCATGCAACGCTCATGAACCTGCAACATGCGCGGCCTACAAATGGTGCCCGAACAAACAACGTTCGCCATCCGCAGGAACCCTTCGTGATAAAGCATCTGAAAACCCGCGCTCTCGTCGCCGCCCTCGCCTGCTCGTTGTCCGTGGGTGCGTTCGCCACCGATGTCACCGGTGCCGGATCGAGTTTCGTCTACCCGGTCTTGTCGAAGTGGTCGGCCGTCTATGCGGAAAAAACCGGCAACCACGTCAACTACCAGTCCATCGGCTCGGGTGGCGGCATCGCCCAGATCAAGGCCGGCACCGTCGACTTCGGCGCCTCGGACAAGCCGCTGTCGGAAGCGGACCTGGCAAAACACGGGCTGGGACAGTTCCCCATCGTCATCGGCGGCATCGTGCCGGTGGTCCACGTCCAGGGCATCGAGCCCGGGCAACTGGTGCTGGATGGCCGGACCCTCGCCAACATTTTCCTGGGCAAGATCACCAAGTGGAACGACGCGGCCATCGCCGCGCTCAACCCGAAACTCACGCTGCCCGACGCACGCATCGTCGTGGTGCACCGTTCCGACGGCTCCGGCACCTCGTTCAATTTCACCGATTACCTGTCGAAGGTGAGCCCGGCGTGGAAGGGCAAGGTGGGCAGCGGCACGGCCGTGGACTGGCCCACCGGCATCGGCGGCAAGGGCAACGAGGGCGTGTCGGCCTACGTGGGCCAGTTCAAGCAATCGATCGGCTACGTCGAATACGCCTACGCGCTCAAGAACCACCTGACTTGGGCCTCGATGAAAAACGCAGCCGGCAAGGTGGTGCGCCCGGACAACAGCAGCTTCGCCGCAGCGGCCGCTTCGGCCGACTGGTCGCATGCGCGCAATTTCAACCTGCTGATGACCAACGCCGAGGGTGACAAGGCCTGGCCGATCACCGCCACCACCTGGGTGATCATGTACAAACAGCCCAAGCATGCCAAACGCAGCAAGGTGGCCCGCCAATTCTTCCAATGGTCCCTGGAGCATGGCCAGAAACAGGCCGAGGCACTGGATTACGTGCCCCTGCCCGATTCGCTGGTCAAGCGCATCGAGACCTACTGGAAGACCCAGTTCCAGTGAGCGGCGCGGAGTGTCTGGCTCTCCCCTCCCC
>CAZSOU010000226.1:0-1531 GCA_964608595.1 uncultured Rhodanobacteraceae bacterium | reverse complement strand
AGCCGCTGGAGCGCAAGCGCGCCATCGGTTTCGACAAGCTCATCGACCAGATCGCGCAGGGCCGGCGCGATGCCGACGCGGTGTTCAGCCTGGCCGGCCGCCTGGCCGCGCTCGATCACAAGATCGACGACGAGGACCGCCGGCGCATTGCCGAGGCCGCCAAGGGGGGCAGCCTCAAATCGCTGGCCGGCAAACTGCTCGAAGCGGTCAGCCCCGACATCGTCGAGGCCGAAGTCATCAGCCGCCACGGCAGCATCGACGCCGCCAGCGAAAAAGACGTGCAGGCTGTCGAGGCCGACCTGCGCGACCGCGCCTGCGCGCCGTTCGACGATGCCGACCTGCGCAACCTCATCAAGGCCGTCAAGAAAAAAACCGACATCGTCATCGACGAAGGCGCCACCGACAAAGTCGTCAGCGCCGGCTACGACCTCAAGCAGGCCGAGCAGCGCGTCGCCTCGTTCCGCGACTTCATCGAGGCCAACAAGGACGAACTGCTGGCCCTGCAAATCCTCTACAGCCAGCCCTGGGCCCACCGCCGGCTCACCTACGCCGCCGTCCGCGAACTGGCGCAGCGCCTCGCCGACCCGCCGTGGCACCTGGCCGCCGCCGACGTGTGGCAGGCCTACAAGCGCATCGAAGCCTCGCTGGTGCGCGGCGCGCCCAGCGACCAGGTGCTCACCGACATCATTTCGCTGGTACGCTTCGCCACCGGCCAGACCGACGTGCTCGAACCGTACGCTGTCCGCGTCGAGCAGAAATTCAACCTCTGGATCGGCCGTCAGAAAAAGGCCGGCAAGTCATTCACCGAGGACCAGATGCACTGGCTCAAGGCCATCCGCGACTATCTCGCCGCCAACGTCGAAATCGCCCCCGACGATTTGATGCACGATCACCCCTTTGCCGACTGGGGCGGCGTGGTGGCCGCGCGTGGGGTGTTTGGTGAGGTGTTGAAGCCGATGCTGGATGAATTGAGCGAGGCGTTGGTGGCATGACGGCAGCGGATAAGTTACCCGACCGTTGGGTGTGGGCATCTCTTGGGGGCTTGGTTGAAATTCTGGATAGCCATCGTATCCCAGTCAATGTGAAGGAGCGGCAGGAGCGCTTGGAGTCGGCCGAGGAAACGTTTCCGTACTACGGTGCCACAGGTCAAGTCGGCGTAATTGATGCACACCTTTTCGATGGTGAAGCAATTCTTCTTGGTGAGGATGGGGCGCCATTTCTGGATCGTTCTAGATCGAAGCATATTGCGTAGATGGGAAATACTGGGTCAATAATCACGCACATATTCTTCGAGGTCTTAATGGGATAAGTAATCCGTTTCTCTGTCATCAACTCAACATCATCGACTATCACCCGTATGTGTCTGGAACGACCCGTCTGAAGCTCACTCAAGCAGCAATGAAGGAAATCCATTTGGCCGTCGCGCCAAGTGGTGAACAGAAACGGGTAGCTTCCAAAATCGACGAACTGTTCAGTCGCATCGACGAAGGCGAGCGCGCGCTGGCGCGGGTGGGGAAGCTGGTGGAGCGGT
>CAZSOU010000225.1:0-1549 GCA_964608595.1 uncultured Rhodanobacteraceae bacterium | reverse complement strand
TACTGGAAGACCCAGTTCCAGTGAGCGGCGCGGAGTGTCTGGCTCTCCCCTCCCCTCCCAGTGGCACTCCGCCGCCGTTCCTGGATTTTCGTCCGTCCGCCATCCCGGATTTGCCGGGATGGCGGAACCAGCTCGCGTAGGGCGGGCAGTGCCCGCCGAACAGGGCCGAAACTCGCAAGGCGATCCATGGCGGGCAGTGCCCGCCCTACGCGCTCACTTGAGGATTCATCTTCCATGACCGTCTCCAGTGACTACGTCGTCAACATGATTGAGCACCGGCACCGCCGCGATACCCGGCACGACGTCGCGTTCCGGCGTCTGCTCAAGGCCTGCGCCTTGCTGGTGCTCGCGGTCATGGCCGCGGCGGTGTTGTCCACGTTGTGGGGCGGACGCGACATCCTGTTCGGCCCTGATGGGCTCACGTTCCTCACCAGCTCGCAGTGGAATCCGGTCGCCGACGCCTACGGCATCTGGGCACCGGTTTACGGCACCCTGGTGACGTCGGCCATTGCCCTGGTGTTGGCCTTGCCGATCAGTTTCGGCATCGCGCTGTGCCTGGCGGAGATCGCACCAGTCTGGCTGCGCGGACCGGTGGCCACGGCCATCGAGATGCTGGCCGGCATTCCCTCGATCATCTACGGCATGTGGGGTCTGTTCGTGTTCGCCCCGTTCATGGCCGCGCATGTGGACCCGTGGATCAACGACCGTCTCGGCGAGCTGCCGTGGGTCGGCGCCCTGTTCCAGGGGCCGCCGCTTGGACTTGGCTTGCTGACCGCCGGCATCGTGCTGGCGGTGATGATCATCCCGTTCATTTCCTCGGTGATGCGCGAAGCCTTCCTCACGGTGCCCACGGCGCTGAAGGAGTCGGCCCGTGCGCTGGGTTCCACCACCTGGGAAGTGGCCTGGCACATCGTGTTGCCGTACACGCGCACGGCGGTGGTCGGCGGCGTGTTTCTGGGCCTGGGACGTGCGCTGGGCGAAACCATGGCGGTCACGTTCGTGCTCGGCAACGCCTATACCGTGGGCGGTTCGCTGCTGATGCCGGGCACCTCGATCTCCTCGTCGATCGCCAACGAATTCAACGAGGCCGTGGGCCTGCATCGTTCGGCCCTGCTCGCGCTCGGATTCATCCTGTTCGTGACCACCTTCGTGGTGTTGCTGCTGGCGCGCTTGATGCTGCGCCGCCTGGCGCGCCGGAGTGGCGAGGCATGAATCTTTATCTGCGCCGTCGCCTGACCAATGCCATCGGATTGGGCACGGGCATCGCCGCCACCCTGGTCGGCCTTGCGTTCCTGGTCTGGATTCTCTGGATCACCGTCAGCCGCGGCATCGAAGCCATCGGTATGCCGCTGTTCACCCGCATCACCGCGCATGCTGCGGAAGGCGGCCTGGCCAACGCCATCAGCGGCAGCCTGATCATGGACTTGATGGCCATCGCCATGTGCACGCCGGTCGGCGTACTGGCCGGCATCTGGTTGTCCGAATGCGCGGGGGCATCGCGGCTGGGCAGCATCGTCCGCCTGGTCAACGACATCCTGCTGTCGGCGCC
>CAZSOU010000224.1:0-1559 GCA_964608595.1 uncultured Rhodanobacteraceae bacterium | reverse complement strand
TGGGCCTGCGCATCAAGCACAACATCGACGTGGTGGTGGACCGCTTCCGTCCGCGCGCGGATCTCAAGCAGCGCCTGGCCGAGTCGTTCGAAACCGCATTGCGTTTGGGTGAAGGTCTGGCCGTGGTCACCGATCTGGATGACGCCGATGCCGAGGAACAACTGTTCTCCTCGCGCTATGCCTGTCCGGTCTGCGATTACTCGCTGCCGGAGCTGGAACCGCGCCTGTTCTCGTTCAACTCGCCGGTCGGCGCCTGCCCGACCTGCGACGGCCTCGGGGTCAGCCAGGTGTTCGACGCCGCACGCGTGGTGCGCCACCCGGAGTTGTCGCTGGCAGCCGGTGCGGTACGTGGCTGGGATCGGCGCAATGCGCATTTTTTCCAGCTCGTGATGTCGCTGGCCAAACACTACGGTTTCGACGTGGAAACGCCGTGGAGCGCGTTGCCCGCCAAGGTGCAAAAGGCCGTACTGTACGGTTCGGGCAAGGAGAAAATCGCCTTCAAGTACCTTACCGAACGCGGCGGCAAGGTGACGCGCGAGCATCGTTTCGAAGGCATCGTGCCCAACATGGAGCGACGGTATCGCGAAACCGAATCGGCTGCCGTGCGCGAGGAATTGTCCAAATACATCGCCGAAAAGCCGTGCCCCGAATGCCTCGGTCAGCGTCTGAATCGTTCAGCGCGGCATGTGTTCGTCGCCGACCACAACCTGCCCGAAATCGGAGCGTGGGCCATCGGCAGGAGTCTGGATTTCTTCCACCATCTGGAGCTTCCGGGCTGGCGCGGCGACATCGCCACGCGTATCGTCAAGGAAATCCGCGAGCGTCTGAAGTTTCTGGTCGACGTGGGTCTGGACTACCTCACACTGGATCGTCACGCCGACTCGCTGTCCGGCGGCGAGGCCCAGCGTATCCGCCTGGCCAGTCAGATAGGCGCCGGTCTGGTCGGCGTGATGTACGTGCTGGACGAACCGTCCATCGGCTTGCATCAGCGCGACAACGAGCGCCTGCTGGGCACGTTGACGCGGCTGCGTGATCTCGGCAACACGGTGATCGTGGTCGAGCATGACGAAGACGCGATTCGCGCCGCCGACCACATTCTCGACATCGGTCCTGGTGCGGGCGTGCACGGCGGCGAAATCGTCGCCCAGGGACGGCTCGACGATGTCCTGAAATCAAAGCGCTCGCTGACCGGGCAATTCCTGTCCGGCGAGCGTCGCATCGAAGTGCCGGAACAGCGCCGCGAACCGACCGATGACAGCTGGCTCAGGCTGGACGGCGCCAGCGGCAACAACCTGAAACAAGTCGAGCTGGCCATTCCGGCCGGTCTGTTCACCTGCGTCACCGGTGTGTCCGGGTCGGGCAAATCCACGCTCATCAACGACACGCTGTTTCGCTTGACCGCCGCCGAATTGAACGGCGCCAGCACGCAGCCGGCATCGTATCGATCGATCACCGGGCTGGACCTGTTCGACAAGGTGGTGGACATCAACCAGGCACCCATCGGGCGCACGCCGCGCTCCAACCCGGCCACCTACACCGGCCTGTTCACGCCACTGCGC
>CAZSOU010000223.1:0-1579 GCA_964608595.1 uncultured Rhodanobacteraceae bacterium | reverse complement strand
GCTGCGCGATGCCACCTACACCACCGGCACGGTGCTGCCCGTGGATGGCGGGCGCTTGCTGCACATCTGAAACCCGCGGCAGCCTACAACGGCATCGGAGTAAACGGCACAGACAACTGCAGCTCGCGACGTTGTGCCGTGCGCAGGAATGACTGCACCATCAGTGTCACGTCCTGGGCAAAAAACAATTGACTGGGCGAATGGGTGAGGAAATCGTTTTCGGTACCGACGTCCCAAGTCAACCAGATCGAGGCGAAATCGCAGCCGTCGATGGTTTCGATCTGGATATGTTCTTTGTCGTAACCGATGGCGCGCGCACCCATGATGGTGTCGGCAAAAGCGGTTTGCAGTCGTTCGCAAAACGCTTCGTCGTCCAGTCCGTCCGGACGCGCACAGAACAGGATCACGATCACGCGATGCACGTTCAAACCAACCCATACCCGCAGTCGGGTATGCGATGTCTGCAAAACATAGTCACGCCCGATCACGCCGCTGGCTTCGCCGACAGTGACCCGCACGATCTCGCCCTGACTGTCGGTGATGCGTGCCAGCGTCTGCGGCAAAAGCGTCGCCAATACGCACTCCGTGCGTTTTTGCAGCACTGCCGGACTCTGTCCTGATTCGGTAAAAAAAAACGATCAGTACGTAGGCCAGGCCCGTCAGCGCGATCTGCACCACGGACACTGTCGCGGCCCGCCAATCGCCATAACCGGGCTGGTTGATGCCGACAAAAAATGCCGCCGAAAAGCCGACCACCAGAATCGACAGTACCAGCAGCAACGTCCAGCGCAACCAGCGCGGAATGTAGACGATGAAACGTTCCATGCACAACTCCCCTGATCAAATGATGTCCTGCGCATCAATGCCTGCCTCGCGCAGCAAAGCCACCACCGGCGCGTGCGTAAATTCGCCCTTGGTGAGGGCATGCGGATCGGCCCGCCAAGCGCCGCCAGCGTCGACGCAAGCCAGTATATCGACGTCGATATCCACGCACATGGCGGCACGTTCCCGGCCCAGCTGATGTTCCAGCGCCTTGAGGCAGGACATCGCGTCATCACGATCTTTTGACGTGTCCCACCGCGCCAGCGCATTGAAGTAAGGTCCGAGACCGCTTCCGTAGGCTTGGAAACGACGGATGGCGGTGAGCTGCTCAACCTCCCCGAGGTCGGCGAGATGTTGCAGCGCCTCGCGCACCAAGGCGTCGTCTTCAAGATTGGAACCGAGCAGCAGCAGCCAGCGATGCGCCGCCATCGTCAGGGACGCTCCCCGCGCTCGATGCTCACACCGACGTTGGCGGCATTGCCCAGGGCGCCGGTCTTGTGGACGGTCAAGCGCAGCCATGCCACCGGGAAATCCTCGAGCACGGCGCTGGCGACGGCTTCGGCCAAGGCTTCGATCAACTGGAAGCGGGCGTTCTGGACCACCTCGGTCACGCGCGCGGCCACGGCGGCGTAGTCGAGCGCATCCCCGAGTGCGTCGGAGGCGCCGGCGGCAGCGCAGTCGAAGGCCATTTCCAGGTCCAGCGTGACGCTGCGGCGCGCCTTGCGCTCCCAGTCGTGCACGCCGACCAGGGTGTCGA
>CAZSOU010000222.1:0-1605 GCA_964608595.1 uncultured Rhodanobacteraceae bacterium | reverse complement strand
ATCGCGTCGAGGCGCTGGTCGACCTCGGTGTCGCCGCGGGAGACGAAGAACGACGCGACCGAACGGATCTGCGAGAGATCCAGGCCCGCCTCCTTCGCCTTCTCGAGGCCGGCCAGGAAGGCGTTCATGACCCCGCGGTAGCGCTCGAGCGAGAAGATCAACGTCACGTTGATGTTGATGCCTTCGGCGAGCGCGGCCGTGATCGCGGGCAGCCCCTCGACGGTGGCGGGGATCTTGATCATGACGTTGGGACGGTCGACCTGGCGCCAGAGCTTCCGGGCCATCTCGACGGTGGCCTCCGTCTGGTCGGCCAGGCGCGGGTCGACCTCGATCGAGACCCGACCGTCCTTGCCGTCGGTGGCGTCGAACACCGGTCGCATCACGTCGCAGGCATTCTGCACGTCGGTCGTCGTGATCGCGAACACGGCGTCGTCGACGGACACCCCGTCCCGCGCCAGCTGCTCGACCTGCTCGTTGTAGGCCGAGCCGTCGGACAGCGCCTTGGCGAAGATCGTCGGGTTGGTGGTGACGCCGACCACGTCCTTGGTGTCGATCAGGTGCTTCAGCTCACCCGACGAGATCATCGTGCGGTTCAGGTCGTCGAGCCAGATCGACACGCCCAGATCGGTGAGCGCCTTGATACGAGTGTTGTCAGTTGCCATCGGTGCTGCCTCCTGCGTTGGTGATGGAGCGCTTCGCGGCCTCCACGACGGCATCGGTCGTGAAGCCGAACTTCTGGAACAAGGTCTTGCCGTCGGCGCTGGCGCCGAAGTGGTCGATGCCGACGATCTCACCGGCATCGCCGACGACCTCGCGCCAGCCGAACGGCGTGGCCGCCTCGACGGCGACGCGAGCGCGCACGGCCGGTGGCAGGACCTGGTCCCGGTAGGTCTGTTCCTGTTGTTCGAACCATTCCCGACAGGGCATGGAGACCACACGTGCGTCAACGCCCTGGGCGGCCAGTTCCTTCCTTGCCGCGACGGCGAGCTGCAGCTCCGATCCGGTGCCGACGAGCACGATGTCCGGGGTGTCCTTGGTCGAGTCCGCCAGCACGTAGGCGCCCTTGGCGACACCGTCGGCCGAGGCGTATTCCGTGCGGTCGAGGGTGGGGATGCCCTGACGGGTGAGGCACAGCGCCGCGGGTCCGTCGTGCCGGCTGAGTACGGCCTTCCAGGCGGCTGCCGTCTCGTTGGCGTCGCCGGGCCGCACGATCGCCAGTCCCGGGATGGCCCGCAGCGCCGCCAGATGCTCGATGGGCTGGTGGGTCGGCCCGTCCTCGCCGACGCCGATCGAGTCGTGCGTCCAGACGTAGATGGTCGGCACCTGTTGGATCGCGGCCAACCGCACTGCCGGCCGCATGTAGTCGGAGAACACCAGGAAGGTGCCGCCGTAGGGCCGGGTGAGGCCTTCGAGCGCGATCCCGTTGAGGATCATGCCCATCGCGTTCTCGCGGATGCCGAAGTGCAGCGTGCGCCCGTAGGGCCCGCCGGGGAACATCTCGGTCTGTCGATTGCTCGGCAGGAAGCTCGGCTCACCCTTCAGGGTGGTGGTGTTGGAGCCGGCGAGGTCGGCCGACCCACCCCACAGGTCCGGCATCTCCGGCGC
>CAZSOU010000221.1:0-1621 GCA_964608595.1 uncultured Rhodanobacteraceae bacterium | reverse complement strand
GCAAACGGAACTACGTGCCCCGTGAGGGCTCAAACCCGCAGTCCAAGGACGACCCGAACCGCGAGTTTCTGCGGCAGATGGTCGGCAAGGACTAGCCCGAGGAAAGGGATAGATCATGGCTGTTGTCAGCAGCAGCGATCTCACTCTGCCGAAGAACATCGCAGACGGGATCGTTGAGAAGGCGAAGACCGGTTCGACCGTCGCTGCCCTGTCGGGGCAGGAGCCGATGCGGTTCGGTGAGACCACGATCGTCACGTTCGATGAGGATCTGACCGCCGAGTTCGTTGAGGAGAACGCGAAGAAGGGCGCGGACGACGCTACCCCCGGTTCGGTCGTCGCGGTCCCCCACAAGACGGTCGTGCAGTTCCGCACTTCCGATGAGTTCAAGTGGGCGGACGAGGAGTACCAGCTCGGTGTCCTCAACAAGTTCCAGGAGAAGTGCTCGCGTGCTCTCGCGCGTGCCCTGGACCTCGGCCTGTACTACCGGATCAACCCGCGTACCGGCACCGAGATCACCGCGTGGTCGAACTACCTCGACGCCACCACCAACCGGCGCGAGACCACCGGTGAGGCGGACATCGACTTCGAGGAAGCTGCTGGCCTGGTGATCGGCAGCGGCTACGGCGTCAATGGTGTCGCGTTCGACCCGACGCACGCGTGGACCCTGTCCACTGCCCGCTACACCGATGGTCGCAAGAAGTTCCCGGAGCTGGGTCTCGGGTCTTCGATCTCCGCGTTCAGTGGTGTGCCGGCAGCGATCTCCTCGACCGTGTCGGGGAAGGCGAAGGACGGCGACGCCACCGACAACGGGGTCAAGGCGATCCTGGGTGACTTCAGTGGCGGAATCCGGTGGGGCGTGCAGCGCAACATCCCGTTCCGGATGCTGGAGTTCGGTGACCCGGACAACGCGGGCAAGGACCTGGCGGGCTACAACCAGGTGCTGTTCCGCGCTGAGGTCGTCTACGCCTGGTACGTGGATGCCGCTCGGTTCGCTGTCATTGAGGAGCCCGAGTCCCCTTAATCCCCGGAGCGGAAACGTTCCCGGGCGAGGGTACGTATCCGGGTAAAGGGTAGGGGGCGATCATCATGGCGCTAATCGCCCCTGAAGACCTCGCCCCGTTCGCGGACATCGATCCGGCTAAGGCTGAAGCGATGATCGCTGATGCGATCGCTATGGCCCGCCGGGTCGCACCGTGTATTGACGATCCCGAGTTCGACGCGGCGGACGCTGCGAAGGCGATCCTTCGTGGCGCGATCCTCCGTTGGGAAGACTCTGGTTCTGGTGCTCTGTCGTCTAAGCAGGAGTCGGCGGGGCCGTTCAGCCAGACCACGAGTTTCGATACTCGGCAGGTGCGGCGAAACCTGTTTTGGCCGTCCGAGATTGATGCTCTGAAGGAACTGTGTGCTGGTGGTTCTGAGGGCGCGTTCTCGGTGGATACTGCACCTGAGTTCGTCTCGTTGCATCCCCCGTTCTGCTCGGTCTACTTCGGCGGTCCCTGTTCGTGTGGGGTCGTTGATGGTGTTGTGTACGAGCGGTGGTGAGCCATGTTCCCTCTGCGGCATGTGGTGGGGGTGCGCGTTTTCCAGGAGGGTGCCTTCGATAGTCACGGCAACCCGGTTC
>CAZSOU010000220.1:0-1628 GCA_964608595.1 uncultured Rhodanobacteraceae bacterium | reverse complement strand
TTGTGGGAGCGGCCGGTGGCCGCGACAGATCGCGGGAAAGGACGCGGCCGCCCGTGTCTGTGCTAGCTTGAATGCATGAACGACAACCCGCTGCGTCGTACCAAGATTCTTGCCACGCTGGGCCCCGCGACCGATGCGCCGGGGATGCTCGAGCGGATTCTCGAAAACGGTGTGGATGTGGTGCGCCTCAACCTTTCCCACGGCGCTGCCGACGACCACCGCCAGCGGGCGGCGGCGGTGCGCGAAGCGTCGCGCGCGGTGGGGCGCGAGGTGGGCGTGTTGTGCGATTTGCAGGGGCCCAAGATCCGCATCGAGACATTTGCCGACGGCGAGGTGACGCTTTCCGCCGGTGACGAGTTCACGCTCGATTGTCGTCCCGATGCGCCGCCCGGCGATGCCCACGGCGTCGGCGTCAGCTATCACGAGTTGCCGAACGACGTGTCGTGCGGCGACGTGTTGTTGTTCGACGACGGGCTGATCGCCATGAAGGTGCTCCAGGTGGATGCCCCGCGCATCCGCTGCCGGGTGCAGACCGATGGCGTGCTGTCCGACCGCAAGGGGCTCAATCGGCAGGGCGGCGGGCTGAGTCTGGATGCCCTCACCGACAAGGATCGCAAGGACATCCAGCTGGCGGCGGAACTGGATGCCGATTTTCTGGCAGTGTCTTTCGTGCGCTGCGGCCAGGACATGCACACGGCGCGCAAGCTGTTGCACGACGCCGGTGGGGAGGCCGCGCTGGTGGCCAAGATCGAACGTGCCGATGCGCTGGACCATTTGGAGGAGATCATCGACGCCGCCGATGCGGTGATGGTGGCGCGCGGCGATCTGGGCGTCGAGATCGGATATGCCGAGCTGCCCGGCCTGCAGAAAAAGATCATCCGCGAGTCGGTCGAGCACAATCGCGCCGTGATCACCGCCACGCAGATGCTGCAGTCGATGGTGCATGCGCGCATCCCCACGCGCGCCGAGGTGCTGGATGTGGCCAATGCCGTCATCGACGGCACCGACGCGGTGATGCTGTCGGCCGAAAGCGCCATCGGCGCGCATCCGGCGGAAACGGTCAAGGCGATGCGTGACATCTGTCTGGGGGCCGAACATCAGTTCGAGCCCAGAGACGGCCTGGATACGGGGGCGCGCAAGCTTGATCGCAGCGATCAGGCCATCGCTCTCGGGGCCATGTTTCTGGCCGGACATGTGGGCGTTCGCGCCATTGTGGCATTGACCGAATCGGGAGCGACCGCGCAATGGCTGTCGCGGTATCGCCTGGCGGTGCCGATTTATGCGCTTTCGCCCGGCGCATCGGCGCGACGTCGCATGTTGTTGTTTCGTGACGTGCAGCCCGTGGCGTTCGAGCATGGCCGCACGGACCCGGCCCATGCCGCGCGCGCCGCCGTGCAGCACCTGTTTGCGCTGGACAAGCTGGCCAAGGGCGATCGCGTCCTGTTGACGCATGGCGACCATACCGGCCATGGCGGCGGCACCAACACGTTGAAGCTGCTGAGTGTGGGGGCCGATGGCATCGCCGAGAGTCTTCGCGATTTGTAGTTTTTCGTTTGGTTGAGGGAGTCGCGGCCACCGGCCGCTCCCACAACGGTGCCTCGGGTTTTCGAACAAGCCCTGTGGGAGCG
>CAZSOU010000219.1:0-1686 GCA_964608595.1 uncultured Rhodanobacteraceae bacterium | reverse complement strand
CCCGAAGGCTGTGCGCGACCCATGATGCCACCAAAACCGCGGCGTTCGCAGCATATGGGATGACGGGGCGTACACTGGTAGTCAGGTTTCTGCCGACACTTGCCGCTTCATGACCCACACCACCCTGCTGATCATCCTCGTCATCGCCGTCGCCCTCGTGCTGGTGCTGCAACTGGTCGTGCTGGCACGCAAACGGGATCATTCCCTGACCGCGCGCCTGGAAGCGCTGAAGGACGACAACGAGCGCCTGCAACGCACGCTGCGTGACGAACAACGCGCCGGGCGCGGTGAACTGGCGCAGTCGTTCGACCAGTTCCGCGGCCATGTGCAGCAGCAGCTCGACGGCATGAGCGTACAGCAGCGTGAACGCATCGACAGCTTCGACAAGCGCCTAGGCGAAAACATCGAGCGCACCAACCGTTCGATGGAAACGCTGTCCGGCAAACTTGCCGAGGATTCACGCAAGACCGGCCTCGACAACCGCCAGGCGCTGGAACGTTTCGGCGAGCAATTGCGCCAAAGCCTGGACAAGCTCGGCGAACACCACGAAAAGCGCATGACCGAAGTGCGCGCCACGCTGGAGGGGCAGCTCAAGAGCCTGCAAAACGACAACGCGAAGCAACTGGAAAAAATGCGTGCGACGGTCGACGAAAAACTGCAGTCGACGCTGGAAAACCGCCTCGGCCAGTCGTTCAAGCTGGTCTCCGAGCGCCTGGAGGCCGTACAGCGCGGCCTCGGAGAAATGCAGTCACTGGCTGCCGGTGTCGGCGACTTGAAGCGGGTGCTGGGCAACGTGAAGACACGCGGCATTCTCGGCGAAGTGCAGCTTGGCGCCCTGCTAGACCAGCTCTTGACACCCGGCCAGTACGAGTCCAACTGCGCCACCGTACCCGGCTCCAACGACCGCGTGGAATTTGCCCTGCGCATGCCCGGCGCCGACGATAACCACCCGGTATGGCTGCCGATCGACGCCAAGTTCCCGCGCGAAGACTACGACCGCCTGCTGGATGCCCAGGAGGCCGCCGATGCGGCCGCCGCGCTGGATGCCGCCACCGCGCTGGAACGGCGCATCCGCGAAGAAGCAAAAACCATTCACGCCAAATACGTGGCGCCACCGGCCACGACGGATTTCGCCATCCTGTTTTTGCCGACCGAGGGCCTGTATGCGGAGGTGATTCGCCGCCCCGGCCTGTTCGAGGCGCTGCAACGCGAACACCGCGTCACCGTCGCCGGACCCACCACGCTGACCGCCATCATCAATGCCCTGCAGATGGGTTTTCGCACACTCGCCATCGAGAAGCGCTCCAGCGAAGTCTGGCAATTGCTGGGGGCCGTGAAGACCGAGTTCGGCAAATTCGGCGACGTGCTGGACAAGGTCAAAAAGAAGCTCGACGAAGCCGGCAGGCACATCGATGCCTCGGGCGTGCGTACCCGTGCCATCGAACGCAAGCTGCGCGGCGTGGAAACCCTGGCCAGCGACGACGCACGCAATCTGCTGGAAGACATCCCGGAACTGAACCCGCCGTCATCCAGCGACGACTGATTGCCTCGACCACCATCGATGGGCGCCGCGATGACGGCTCCGCCGGATCAAGCACGGCGCGCGGCTCGCCGGATTGTGTCGTCAAACAGGAAGCTTCGCGAATTTGGGTAACTTTCACGTCGGGCATTGCCCGACCTGTGCAG
>CAZSOU010000218.1:0-1707 GCA_964608595.1 uncultured Rhodanobacteraceae bacterium | reverse complement strand
GGTGGCGGATCACCTCGGCCTGCGCGGCGAACATGTCCGACACGTATTTCAGGAACACCAGCCCCAGCACCGGGTGCTTGTACTCCGCCGCCGACACCGAGCCGCGCAGCTTGTTGGCGGTGTCCCACAGCGTTTTCTTGAATTCCTCGTTGGTCATGCCTGCCCCTGTGTCGTGCGTTCCCGTCCGGTGTCACTCCAGTGTACTGCGTGGCTTCATGACGCCCAAAAGCATGATGCGGCAACCAGGGCCACGGCGTGATGCATGCCGGATCAACATGGCAACCGGAAAAGCGGGGCCGATGCCAACCGACATTTCGCGAGCATTCACGCCGTTCCCCTTGATGGCGCAAGTGGAATCACTTGCTTCATGTGACTTTCGGCACTGGTTGCGCGGGTGACATTCGGCACTGGTTGCACGGGCGCTTGAGTGCCGATCATGAACGCATGACTACTTCCTCCGTACCTCCATCCCGTTGGAAGCGTATCTGGTGTGGCCGTGACGGCTTGCGCAGTGGCTGGGCCGTCGCGCTGTTTTTCGTGATCCTCATCATCGCGGTGGTCGTGCTCGGCTATATCGCGCGTATGCTTCATCTCCCGATGGCTCACGGCAAGTCGATCACACCGATCCAGATGATCCTCAGCGAGGTGGTGTTTTGCATCAGTGCACTGATCGCAACCGTCATCATGGGGCGCATCGACAAACGATCCTGGTCAAATTACGGCCTGCGCGCGCGCCACGGAGCGATCCGATTCGGACAGGGCGCTTTCTGGGGCGTGATCATCGTAGCGGCCATCATGGCTGTTCTGTATCTGACCCACGCGGCGACCATCACGTTTTCCGGTGCCGGTGCATGGACACTGCTCAAGTCGGGCGTGCTGTGGGCCGTGGCTTTTTGCCTGGTGGCTGGCAGCGAGGAATTGACGTTCCGCGGCTTCCCGTTTTTTCGACTGGCGCGCGGATGGAATCCGGTCGCGGCTGCCATCGTGGCGTCGTTGTTGTTTGGATGCGCGCACTTGTCCAATCATGGTGAAAATGTCATGGGGATTACCACGGCGGTCAGCTTCGGCCTGGTGGCTTGCCTGGCCGTGTGGCGCACCGGTTCGCTGTGGTGGGTGTTCGGCTTGCATGCGGCGTGGGATTGGAGCGAAACATTCCTTTTCGGTACGGCTGACAGCGGACTTGTGGCCCCTGGGCACTTGTTGACCAGTCACGCCATCGGCCCAACATGGTTGAGCGGCGGCTCGGTGGGCCCGGAAGGCAGTGTGATCATTTTTCCGGCCATGGCCGTGCTGGCGCTTGTGATCGTGTGGACCGTGCCGCGCGCGACCGCAAAGCCGGATGCGACACGGGATGCCGTACGCGACGAACCCGCGTCCTGACCGATTCGCCCGTCCGGTTTTCATCAATGCGATGCGGCCCCCTGCGGCTGCCCCGGTTACCCGGGTGGTCCACCCCGGGCAGATTGCCTCGCGCTGCGCACAAAACGGACCGCTCGTGCCTGGCACGACAAGTACCAGTACGGCAACAACCACGCTTCGATTCGATGAGTGGTGGAGGCCCCACCCCGCCGACCGCTACACTTGCCGGTCATGACGAGGTGCCCGCTTTGACCGCCACAGCCAAAGACAAGAAACACACGCCGGTAATGGCGCAGCAAGTGCGGGTCTTTCCAAAAGATAGTTGTAGCAAGGGTTTCAAAGCATATC
>CAZSOU010000217.1:0-1715 GCA_964608595.1 uncultured Rhodanobacteraceae bacterium | reverse complement strand
ACATGTTCAAGCCCAAGTACACGATGCGTTTCCCGATGGAGCACATTCCCAAGTCCAACCGCTTTCGCGGCTTGCATGCGCTGCGCCGCTATGCCAACGGCGAAGAGCGCTGCATTGCCTGCAAGTTGTGCGAAGCGGTGTGTCCGGCACTGGCCATCACCATCGACTCCACGCGTCGCGAAGATGGCACGCGCCGTACCACGCGCTACGAAATCGACCTGTTCAAGTGCATCTACTGCGGCTTTTGCGAAGAGAGTTGCCCGGTGGATTCGATCGTCGAAACCGACATTCTCGAATACCACATGGAAAACCGTGGCGAGAACGTGGTGACCAAGCCGCAGTTGCTGGCAATCGGTGATCGATTCGAAGAACAGATCGCCGCCGCCCGCGCCAAAGACGCGGCGTATCGGTGATGGCGATGATGGCGACGAGCTTGCGCAATGGCAGCGTTTTCGCAGGTATGGACTCGGGGCTCGGAGTGCGTACCGGGCGGGAAACGCGCATGCGTGCAACAGCACAAACAACCCGGTGCTCGGGAGCGTGGCTTCTGCTGTGGAGCTGCACTTCGCGTCCGACTGTCGAGCCCCGAAACACACTGGAGAATCCCGCGTGAGTCCCCAACTCCTCCAACTCATCTGTTTCTGGTTTTTCGCCGTCATCGCGGTGGCCGGTGCGCTGATGGTGATCAGTTTGCGCAACACGGTGCATGCGGTGTTGTCGCTGGTGATGACGTTTTTCAGCGTGGCTTGTCTGTGGCTGCTGCTGCAGGCCGAGTTTCTTGGCATCGCGCTGGTGGTCGTTTATGTCGGCGCGGTCATGGTCTTGTTCCTGTTCGTGGTGATGATGCTCGATATCGACCAGGAAAAACTGCGTGAGGGTTTCGTGCGTCACTTGCCGCTCGGTATCGTCGTGGCGGCGGTGATGTTGCTGGAAATGCTGTCGCTGATCGGCATCAAGGCGATGCATGCGACCAGCATGGGCCCCGATCCGGCGGCTGTCGCGGACCTGCCCAATACGGCGTGGCTGGGCATGGCGCTTTACACCGACTATCTGCTGCCATTCGAAATCGCGGCACTGATCCTGACCCTGGGATTGGTGGCGGCTGTCGTGTTGACGCTGCGTTTCCGCGAAGGGACGCGCAAACAGAATGCGGGCGATCAGGCGCGAGTGAAGGCGAGCGACCGTCTGCGCGTGATCAAGATGGACGCGGTGCATTCGAAGGAGACGCAATCATGATTACCCTCGCGCACTTCATCGTGCTCGGCGCCGTGTTGTTCAGTATTTCGGTCGCCGGTATTTTCATCAACCGCAAGAACGTGATCGTGCTGCTGATGTGCATCGAATTGATGCTGTTGGCCGTGAACATCAACTTCGTTGCATTTTCGCGTTTCCACGGTGACGTGGCCGGACAGATCTTCGTGTTTTTCGTGTTGACCGTGGCGGCCGCCGAGGCCGCGGTGGGTCTGGCGATTCTGACGCTGATCTTCCGCAATCGCCGTACTGTCAACGTCGCCGAAATCGACTCGCTCAAAGGCTGAGAAGATGCAGCTATCGACCTCCATACTTCTAACGATCGTTCTGGCACCGCTGGTGGGCGCCATCCTGGCCGGCCTGCTGCGCAAGCAGCTGGGGCGCGTCGGCGCGTCGGCCATGGCCATCATCAGCGTGGGCATTTCCTGCGCGCTGTCGTTCTGGGTGCTGTACCAGCTGGTGTG
>CAZSOU010000216.1:0-1717 GCA_964608595.1 uncultured Rhodanobacteraceae bacterium | reverse complement strand
TCACCGAAGGCAAAAAGACCGTGTCGCAGCCGCTGGAGCGCAAGCGCGCCATCGGCTTCGACAAGCTCATCGACCAGATCGCCCAGGGCCGGCGCGACGTCGACGCGGTGTCCAGCCTGGCCGGTCGCCTGGCCGCGCTCGATCACAAGATCGACGACGACGACCGCCAGCGCATTGCCGAGGCCGCCAAGGGTGCCAGCCTCAAATCCCTGGCGGGCAAACTGCTCGAAGCGGTCAGCCCCGATATCGTCGAGGCCGAAGTCATCACGCGCCACGGCAGCATCGACGCCGCCTGCGACAGCGACGTGCAAACCGTCGAAGCCGACCTGCGTGACCGCGCCTGCGCGCCATTCGACGATGCCGAACTGCGCAACCTCATCAAGGCCGTCAAGAAAAAAACCGACATCGTCATCGACGAGGGCGCCATCGACGAAGTCGTCAGCGCCGGCTACGACCTCAAGCAGGCCGAGCAGCGCGTCGCCTCGTTCCGCGACTTCATCGAGGCCAACAAGGACGAACTGCTGGCCCTGCAAATCCTCTACAGCCAGCCCTGGGCCCACCGCCGGCTCACCTACGCCGCCGTCCGCGAACTGGCGCAGCGCCTCGCCGACCCGCCGTGGCACCTGGCCGCCGCCGACGTGTGGCAGGCCTACAAGCGCATCGAAGCCTCGCTGGTGCGCGGCGCGCCCAGCGACCAGGTGCTCACCGACATCATTTCGCTGGTACGCTTCGCCACCGGCCAGACCGACGTGCTCGAACCGTACGCTGTCCGCGTCGAGCAGAAATTCAACCTCTGGATCGGCCGTCAGAAAAAGGCCGGCAAGTCATTCACCGAGGACCAGATGCACTGGCTCAAGGCCATCCGCGACTATCTCGCCGCCAACGTCGAAATCGCCCCCGACGATTTGATGCACGACCACCCCTTCGCCGACTGGGGCGGCGTGGTGGCCGCGCGTGGTGTGTTTGGCGAGGACGTGAGGCCGATGCTGGATGAGTTGAGTGAGGCGTTGGTGGCGTGATGAGAAAGGATGAAAGTCGAAGGATGAAGGATGAAAATGCTGTGCCTAGTTGCCGTGTGAAGTTTGACGCATGATCGAAAATCTGCCATCTGGCTGGGCGTCAATTTCGCTGGGGAGTCTCGGTGCTTGGCGTGGAGGCGGTACTCCGTCCAAGCGTGTTGCTGCTTACTGGGAAAATGGAACTGTCCAATGGGTTTCACCCAAGGACATGAAGCGGCACTTGATTGATTCCGCGCAAGACCAGATTACGGAGCAGGCTGTCGCAGAGTCAGCGACCTCACTCGTTCCGGAAATGTCTGTGCTGATGGTTACTCGTTCCGGGATTCTTGAGCACAGTTTTCCCGTTGCGGTAAACACTGTATCTGTTGCCCTGAACCAGGATCTGAAAGCCGTCACGCCGCGGGGTGGTGTTGGTGCCTTGTATACGAGCTACTTCCTCAAGGCGCGTGCGCAAGACATTCTGCGTAAGTGTTCCAAGGACGGCACGACAGTCAGCAGCATCGATACGGATGCACTACGCGGCTACGAAGTCGCTTTGGCGCCGGTTGCCGAACAAGAGCGAATTGTTTCGCGGATCGACGAGCTGTTCAGCCGCATCGACGAAGGCGAACGTGCGCTGGCGCGGGTAGGGAAGCTGGTGGAACGGTATCGCCAGTCGGTGTTGAAGGCGGCGGTGACGGGCGAGCTGACGCGCGACT
>CAZSOU010000215.1:0-1732 GCA_964608595.1 uncultured Rhodanobacteraceae bacterium | reverse complement strand
CCGGCGTCGCACGATCCGTCGGGGCCACCGGCCCCTCTCACAAGGCTTGGACGGCGGTTCGATTCCGTCGCACGACGTCGCACGATCCGTCGGGGCCATCGGCCCCTCTCACAAGGGTAGTTACGGAATACAACGGTTTTTTGAGCCTCACCCCGCAGGGGATGTTCACGCATCAGGGAGGTGAAGGCTCCACCGGATACGCCGGCTCGGCATCGAGGGCGGATGCGCATACGGCGGCCAACTCCAGCAGACGCAGATCGGAACCGCGCGGGCCGACGAGTTGCATGCCGATGGGCATGCCGTCGGGCAGCGTTCCCATCGGAATGCTGACGGCGGGACATGCGGCCAGGCTCGCAAACGACGTGAGGTCGGCCTGGTTGGACGGCACCGGACCGTCCAGCGGGAACGCGCCCTGCGGCGTGGTCGGCATGATCAGCACGTCCACCTGTGCGAACAGGCGGCGCATCTTCAGGCCGGCGGCATCGAGCACGCGGTCGGCACGGGCATAGTCGGTTGCCGACTTTCGCGCGGCATGGTCGAGCATGTGCCGGAAATCGTCGGACACCGGGAAATCGGTGTCGGCCAGGTCGCGCTCGAAGGTGTCGAGCATTTCCGCTTCCATCAACAGCAGCCCCGCGCGGCGCGTGCGCGCGAAATCCCAGTCGCTGAAATCCACCTCGCGGCGCTCGCCCAGCTCGTGCGGCAGTTTGGCCAGCGCCGCTTCGAACACCTCGATGACGGCGGGCGACACACCCAGACCGGCCAGATCGGGCAGCAAGCCGGTGCGCAGATTGCCCGGCTCCCAATCCGGCGGCGACAAGGCCACGCGGCGATGACGCGAACGCGCATCGTCGGCGTCGTAGCCGGCCAGAACCTGCAGCAGGACGGTCAGATCGTCGACACTGCGAGCCATCAGGCCCACGGCGTCCAGACGCCGCGCCGCCGGGATCAATCCGCGCGTGGAAATCTCGCCGTGGGTGGGCTTGATCGCGTACACGCCGCAGTAGCTGGCCGGAATGCGAATCGAGCCGAGACTGTCCGACCCGACCGCCGCCACGGCCATGCCGGCGGCGACGGCCGCAGCCGAGCCGCCCGAGGAACCGCCGGCGGTGTAACCCGGACGATGCGGATTGTGCGTGGCGCCGGTATGCGGGTTGTTGGTGGTCGCGCCCAGTGCGCCTTCATCCAGGTTGGTCTTGCCCAGCACGACCGCCCCGGCGGCGCGCAGACGCGCCATCACGTGCGCATCTTTTACGGCCAGCGGCGTGGCCCGGCCGGGCAAGCCCGCGCCGGTCGGCCAGCCGGCAATGTCGAAATTGTCCTTGATGGCCACCGGCATGCCGTCAAGGCGACCCAGCACCCCGTCACGCCGCCGTCGGCTGGCGCTTCCCACCTGCTCCTGCAACAGCCCGGAACGTGAATCGACATACGCGTTGAGTGCCGGGTTGAGCCGCTCGATCGCCTCCCGGTACGCATCGGCAAGCAATTGCGGCGTGGTGCGTTCCAGCGCCAGCCAGTGCAGGATCTGGCACAGGCTGGCACGGCGCAATTCGATGGCTTCGACAAGAGTTGAGCTATTCATGGGCTTCCTTCATGGCCTCATGATTGGAACCACAATATACGCTCGAAGGCAAGTCGGCACGCGCAAGGCGCGGCCGTGTTGGTGGATTTCATGACGCATCCTTTACCATGACGCTTGCACCTTCAGCGAGAGATCCCGCCATGAGCGAAC
>CAZSOU010000214.1:0-1748 GCA_964608595.1 uncultured Rhodanobacteraceae bacterium | reverse complement strand
CCGAACCGGGACGTGTTCAGCGTCGCGACCATGTTGTCCATGGCCCGCTCAGACAGGATCTGCGCCTCGTCCATCACCAGGATGTCCACACCGGGGATGCCGCGGCCGAAACCGCGCTCACGAGCGCCGAACAGGATCCTCGAGCCCGATGTGAACCGGATCTCTTCATCGCCCGACCCCGTGAAGACCATCGGCCCCCGCGGGCCCTGCGCAATGTACGGCGCGATCCTGCTGCGCTTAGCGAACCCCTGCATCGCCAAGAACGTCTCAGCGTGCGTCTTCGAGTGATGGGCCGACCAGATCACCAGCAGATCCGGCTTGTTGACGCACAGGCCGAAGATCAGGCCCGCCAGTAGGTAGGTCTTCCCAACCTGCCGAGGCAGTGACATGCCGACGCCGCCGACCGTCGCTGCCAGAGACCCACCCTCGCGCTCCGCGAGGATCAGCCGGCCAGCTCCGTCCTGCCACCGATCGAACGAGATTCCCAGCTTGGTCCTGCAGGTGTGCTCCACGGCCGGCCAACCAGTGCGGACGATGCCCTCCGGCTGGTGCAGCAGCCGCGCAACCTCAGAGAGCTTCCTCGTCCCACTCTTCGCTGGCGTTGAAGCCTTCGGCATTCTCCTTCGCCTCCTGCTCCACCCGCTGGTCGATCGCCTCGATCTCCTTCGCGATGTCCTGCAGCCGGCGAGTCAGTGCAGCCAGATCACGCGGCGGGCAGTCAGCCGCCGACACCGCCCTGGAAATACGGTCCCGCATCGCCACCAGAAGGGCCCTGTGGTCCCCAGAGTCCGCAGCCTCCGACACGGAGAGCTTGCGCCGCTGGTGAGGCGACTTCTCGCCCGGCTTCACCGCCCTGAGTGGCTTCTTGGAGGCCATAGCGCGCACCTCCCGATCGGAAATGTTGGTGTGGAAAACGCCATAGATAGAACGCCGACTGCGGCGGAGTCAGGAAGCCGGCGGGGTGTCGTGATCGGAACGCCCCTCCCCGTCGTCACCAGTCGAGGATGAACATTTCGTCGTCGCGTCGTGCACGATTGCTGTTGCGGGCTCCGTCGCCTCGGTTGCAAGGGATGCATTCAGGTCCGGACCAGTCTGTCCGATCGGCGTTGTGCCCGAGGTCCCATTGCATGCCTGCTGTGATGATGGTCTGGCACTGTCCGTCGTGGCCTGTGCAGTCTGGCCGAGCACAGGAGCATCGGAAGGTCTCGCCGCTCTTGATCCTGCGCTCGTACTTCTTGCGTTCGCGCTGGTGTTCTGTTCCGTAGCCGCGTTGTGCGGTGGTCTTGCGCGTCGCCACGAGAGGATCTCTCCTCTCGTCGTGTGCTCAGAGAAGGATTGCGAGGATGACGATCGCCAGGATGACGAAGAGCGCGACTCCGATGATCGCTGGTGCCAGAGTTGCCCATAGGGAGAAGCTGGCGATGCGGGCGGCTCGGTTGACAGCCCGGTCTCCTTGCTGGGTCTGGGCCCATCCGGCGGGCACCCCGGCCATTCCGGAGGTGGGGAGCTGGCTTCCACTGGGGTACTGATCGGGGGCGGCTTGCGGGGTGGGGGTGTCAGCGGATGGGGTGTCCTGCCGGGGGGTGTTGTTGTACTTCTGGTCGATGTGATCCAGGCGGCGTTTCAGTGTGGCCTTGCGCTTGGCCTCGGCCTGCTCGTACACGGCGCGGCGCTGTTCCTTGTTGCGCCGCCACCACGGTGTCTCGGTCGCCCCTGACTGATCGTTCATCTTGTGGATACTACCGTCG
>CAZSOU010000213.1:0-1783 GCA_964608595.1 uncultured Rhodanobacteraceae bacterium | reverse complement strand
CGCTCCTGTATGGCAACTTGTAGCGGGGTGCCGTAGCGGTCCAGGTGGTCGGCGCCCCTGCCGCGCGCCCACTCCTTGATCCAGTCGGTGCCCGAGCGGCTGGCCTCCAGGCTGACCTGCGGCAGGCCGGCCTCGTTGTGGTAAGCCGCCACCACGTGGGTCATCTCCCGCAGGACGCTGACGTCCACCCCCAGCTTGAACGGCGTGCCCGCCGGGGGCGGAGTGGTGGTGGTGCCCGCCTGCCAGGTGCCAGCGGGGAACGGTCCCTTGAGCGTGCCGTCGGACCACTGGCACAGCACCTCGGTACGGAACTCCCACTCCGGGTCACCGGCGGCAGCTGCGGCGATCTTGGACTCGCTGTTCTGGCCGTAGCCCATGCTGGGGTTGGCCTGTGCCCAGCCGTCCCTGTCCCAGATGGAGCAGCCCGGCGGGGCGCTCCACTCGAACAGACCCAGCTCCTTCGGCTCCTCGTCCTCGTACTCGTCGTCCTCCTCGTCCTGTGGAGGTGGCTCCGGGATCAGGCTGCGCCCGGTGAGCGGGTCGGTGCAGATGCCGTCCGGGTCGCCGAGAGCAGAGTGCGCCAGCATGCGCAGGTACCGCAGCACCACCGACGTGGTGTCCCCCGCGTTGGACATGCACCAGATCAGGCTCAGGGCGCGGGCCATGGTGGTCTTGCTGAGCGCCGACCAGGCGTTCCAGGTCTGGTGCTCCCGCAGCTCATCCAGCAGGATCAGGTCGCCGGACAAGCCACGCCCGCCGCGCCGGGTGGCCGCACGCACCATGTACCGGCGGTCGCCCTGCAGCTCCAGCGTCTCGCGGGACATCTGGCGGATGGGGTCCCTGGCGAACTCCTCCCGCAGGTCCGGCACGGACTCCGCCAGGGCCACGGTGGCGCGCCACATCTCGCTGGCGGTGCTGAGGTCCTGCGCGGTGCCCACCACCAGGGCCACCATGCGGATGTACAGCATCCACAGCGCCAGCACCTGCCCCACGGTGGACTTCCCGTTCTGCCGGCCCACCAGCACGATCACCCTGTCGAACCGGAAGCTGCCGTCGGGCAGCAGCTCCAGCGCGTGGATCAGCAGCCACCGCTGCCAAGGGTAGAGCTTGATCTCCAGGATCTCCTCAGCGAACCAGATCACCGAGTAGCCCGCGCTGGTGTCCTCCGTCAGGTCGCGCAGGGGCGGAGTGTACAGGCGCGGCGTGGTGTGGCCCTGGCGGCGCTTGCGCTGCCTGCCGGGTGGCGCGGTGGTGGCCGTGGCGGTCACGCTGCCGCCCGGGCTCCCTGCCGCTGCCGCTCGGCGTCCCGAGCCTTCTGCAGTCGGGACTGCTGCTGCGGCTTGGCCGCCTTGGCGCCCGTGGCCCGCGCCATGGGGGTCATCAGCAGCTCTCGCAGCCCCGCCACGAAGTGCGGGCTGAGGTACATGGCCTTGGTGTACCCGGGGAAGTCCATGACGCCCAGCATGTACTGGCGCTCGGCCTCGTCCAGCACCTGGGCGATCTTCCGCACGTTGTGCACCATGGCGGCGTCTACCTGCTGCAAGCCGCTGGACGCCAGGGCAGCGTCGAGCGCCTCCTCGTAGGTCTCGTGGGTCAGGTCCTTGACCTTGGTGGGCTTGGTGGCCATACCTTCCACGATACACACTCATGGGGAGGAGCCCCATGGGTGGGGGCATGAGTCGTGTCGCTACCGTGCTAGCCCGCTAGTACATGGGTGGGACGTCTCGACGCTATAAGGACAGCTGCCGGTGGAGGTGGCCGCCGACGCGGACTCCCAGGATCC
>CAZSOU010000212.1:0-1789 GCA_964608595.1 uncultured Rhodanobacteraceae bacterium | reverse complement strand
CGGCGCCGTCGTCGGTGACGTACACCTCGCCGTGCTGGAACGGGCTCATGGTGCCGGGATCGACGTTGATGTACGGATCCAGCTTCATCAGCGTGACATCGAGGCCACGCGCTTCCAACAAAGTGGCCAGCGATGAAGCCGCAATGCCCTTGCCGAGAGAGGACACCACGCCGCCAGTGACGAAAATCAGGGGAGTCATGAGCGAAGCCCGTGCTGGTAAAACGCTATTCTACAGATTCGGCGCCTTTGCTGCATCGGGAAACGCGTTCAACACACCGCGGCTCTGCCTGGCCGGACCGGCGTCCGATACGTCACGATGGCCCTTCGGCGGCGGAAATGCGCCCGCCATCCGGCACCACGCCGGACCAGCCGACCCGGGTCAAACCGTGATTGCTCGATTCCACAGGCTTTAGAATGGGCATTCGACCATGCCGACATCCTTGTCGGCATCGCATTGCCACCTGAACGGAAACAACCATGTTCGAATCGATCAAGACGGTGCCCGGCGACGTGATTCTGGGCCTGATCCAGCAACTGCAGGACGACCCCAACCCGCAAAAAGTGGATCTGGGCGTCGGCGTGTATCGCGACGAGCAAGGCGCGACGCCGATCATGCGCGCGGTGAAAGCCGCTGAACAGGTATTGGTCGATACGCAGAAAACCAAGACCTACATCGGCTCGCACGGCGATCCGGCATACGGCCGGCGCATCCTCGACATGGTGTTCGGCAAGGACAGCGAGATTCTGCAAGCCGGCCGCGCCAGCGCCACGCAAGCGCCCGGCGGCACCGGTGCGCTGCGCCTGGCGGCCGATTTCATTGCCTCGCAACTGCCGGGCAAGTCCATCTGGCTGCCCACCCCGACATGGATGAATCACCTGGGTACCTTCGGCAGCGCCGGACTGGACATTCAACGTTATCCCTACGTCGACGCCGACAATCGTCTGGATTTCGACGCCATGCTGGCAAAACTGAAAACGATTCCCGCCGGCGACATATTGTTGCTGCACGCCTGCTGCCACAACCCGAGCGGCTTCGATCCGGACCGCGACCAATGGCGGCAGATCCTCGACGTCGTGCGCGAACGCCGACTTCTGCCATTGCTCGACTTCGCATATCAAGGCTTCGGTGAAGGCGTGGATGAAGATGCTTTCAGCGTCCGCCTGCTGGCGGAAAACCTCGACGAGATGCTGATCGCGCAATCGTGTTCGAAAAACTTCGGCATTTATCGTGAACGTACCGGCACATTCATTGCCGTTTGCGCTGACGCCGACGCCACCGCACGCGTGCGCTCGCAACTGGCCGTGACCGCTCGCCAGAACTATTCCAATCCGCCGGCTCACGGCGGCGCGATCATCACCACCATTTTCGATTCAGCCGAGCTGACCGCCATGTGGAGTCGCGAGCTCGACGAAATGCGCGACCGCATTGCGACGTTGCGCCGACAACTGGTCGACGGACTGCAGCCGCACGGATTGGCCGAACGCTTCGCATTCGTCACCAGCCAGCGCGGCATGTTTTCCTATACCGGATTGACCGAGCAACAGGTTCTGCGCCTGCGCGACGAATACAGCATCTACATGGTCGCGTCAGGGCGCATCAACGTCGCCGGCCTCAACAGCCGCAACATCGAATACGTCTGCAAAGCCATCGCCGACGTCGTGTAACCAAGCCCCGATGGCATCCCCCTCCCCCCGCAGGGAACCTCGAAAAACCGCGGATCATCGGAGTTTCCCGTGGGAGGGGCCGGTGGCCCCGACAGGATGTACCGCCAGCGAATGCCATCGCGGC
>CAZSOU010000211.1:0-1799 GCA_964608595.1 uncultured Rhodanobacteraceae bacterium | reverse complement strand
CCGGGCTGGAGAAGGTCATCCAGCAGCGTTCGGAAACCACCGGCATCGGCTTTTCGGCTGAAGTGCGCAGCAAGGACCGCAAGGAAAACATCGGCAAGCTGTTGTCCACGGTCGAGCCGGACGATCTGGTGCGCTTCGGCCTGATTCCCGAATTCGTCGGTCGTCTTCCCGTGGTCGCGACGCTGGACGAGCTGGACGAGGATGCGCTGGTCAAGATCCTGGTCGAGCCGAAAAACGCCGTCACCAAGCAGTTCAAGCGGTTGTTCGAGATGGAGGACGTCGAGCTGGAGTTCCGTCCGGAAGCATTGCAGGCCATTGCGCGTCGGGCGCTCAAGCGCAAAACCGGGGCCCGCGGCCTGCGTACCATTCTCGAACAGGTATTGCTGGACACCATGTACGAGTTGCCGTCGTTGAAGCACGTCAGCAAGGTCGTGGTGGACGATGCCGTCATCGATGGTCAGGCCGAGCCTTACCTCATCTATCACGGCAACATGCAGCCTGATGGCAACAAGCTGGAAGAAGCAGGCGGCGCCGCCTGACCCGCTCGTTGCCCCATGCGGCTGCATCGCGCCACCGAGGCCCCGTCCCCGGTGGCGTTTTGCTTTCCCGGTTCGGGTTCACCCAGTGCCACCTTGATCCACCGGTATTTGCCACCAACTTTATTCCATCAGAGCTCGGGCCGGCCCCGGGCTTGCGTGCAACTATTTCAGAGGCTTGACTGATGCCCCGTAAAACAACCCGTCCCGGTGTCCTCGACACCCTGCCTGTGCTGCCGCTGCGCGACGTGGTGGTGTACCCCAACATGGTCATCCCGTTGTTCGTGGGCCGTGACAAGTCCATGCACGCGCTGGAACTGGCCATGGAAAACGAGCGCCAGATCCTGTTGATCGCCCAGAAAAGCCCGGACACGGACGATCCGGCGGGCGATGAGGAACTCTACAAAGTGGGTACACTTGCCAGCGTCCTGCAGTTGCTGAAATTGCCCGACGGCACCGTCAAGGTGCTGGTGGAGGGCCAGTCGCGCATCGTCGTCGATGCCTGGGAACCCGCCGAAGAGGTGCTTTCGGCCAAGGCGCACCTGGTCGAATCCGACTACGGCAGCAATGAACGCGAACTGGATGTGGTGTCGCGCACGCTGGTGTCGTTGTTCGAACAACTGGTCAAGCAGAGCCGCAAGCTGCCGCCGGAAATTCTGTCAACGTTGTCGGGCATCGAAGATCCTTCGCGTCTTGCCGACAGCATCGCCGCGCACCTTTCCGTGCGTCTGGCCGACAAGCAGCAGGTGCTGGAAACCCTGGACGTGCGCAAGCGTCTGGAAATGCTGGTCGGGCAGGTTGACGGCGAGATGGATCTGCAGCAGGTGGAAAAGCGCATCCGCGGCCGTGTGAAATCGCAAATGGAGAAAAGCCAGCGCGAGTATTACCTCAACGAGCAGATGAAGGCCATCCAGAAAGAGCTGGGCGACAACGGCGACGGTGGCAGTGAAATCGATCAGCTGGAAAAGAAAATTGCCGACGCCGGCATGCCGAAGGCCGTGTTGGCCAAGGCGAATCAGGAGTTCGGCAAACTCAAGATGATGTCGCCGATGTCGGCCGAAGCCGCCGTGGTGCGCAATTATCTCGATTGGCTGGTCGGTGTGCCGTGGAAAAAGAGCTCCAAGGTGCATCGTGACCTCAAAAAGGCCGAGCAGACACTGGACACCGATCATTACGGCCTGGAGAAGGTCAAGGACCGCATCCTCGAGTACCTGGCCGTGCAGCAGCGCGTGAAGACCATGAAGGGCCCGATCCTGTGCCTGG
>CAZSOU010000210.1:0-1861 GCA_964608595.1 uncultured Rhodanobacteraceae bacterium | reverse complement strand
CACGCTGGCCTACAGCTTATGGCGCCGGCACCGCGAGCTGCGAGGGCACTGACCATGCTGACCAAGATCATCGCCATCGCCCTGCTGCTGGCGCTGGCCGCTGCTGGCGTCGCCGCGTACATCGCGCACGACCGCGGACAGCGACTGGACGTGGCCAAGGCCCAGCACGAGACCGACGAGTCCACCATCCAGGGCCTGACCAGTGCCGCCGACGACAACAAGGCGACGATCAAGAGCTTGCAGGCCCGGCTGGAGGTCGCCGCCGGCCAGCTTGCCGACGTGCAGGCCGCCCAGGCAGCCGCCCAGCACCAGATCACCGCCGCGATGGACGCCCGAGACGCCGCGCTGGCACAACTGCGAGCCGAAAGGAGCCGCACCTATGCCACCCATCAAGACGCTGCGACGTGGAGCCGCGGCCGTATGCCTGCTGTCCTGTCTGACGGCCTGCGCAACCAATGGCGCAAGGCCCAAGATCGTCCACGACACACGGATCATTGACACGCCGCGCCGGCAGTACGTGGCGATCCCGCCCAACCTGCTGGCCCATCCGCGCCTCGCTCCGCTGCCGGCCCCGGCCTACGTGGACGCCGGCAAGTGCGCCGCCGGCTGCTACAGCAACGACCAGGTGCGTGCCGCCATCGACGCCGCCCTGAACGCCTATGGCACCTGCACCGACCAGCTTGACGCCATCGACACCCTTTCCAGCCACGCCGTAGAGACGAACCAGCCATGACACCCGAGCAACACGCCGAGGCCGCCCAGGCCATCCGAGACTGGCACGCTGCCACCGTGCGCGTTCGGGACATGATGCGTGCCATCCGCGCCGTCCTGTCCCCGGAACCCGAGTCCGAGCACAACAACGCCGTGTGGGGCGCCATCCAGAGCTACGCCGACGCGCTCAACACCGCCTATGACCTCGATGGCTGGCTCGAATGGTGGTGGATCGAGTGCGAGCTTGGCGACAAGCCGATGAAGGCCGCCCCGGCCGGCGAACCCCTGCGCAAGATCGACACGGTTGATGACCTGATCGCCGTGGCGCTGGCGGGGCGGGCCGATGACTGACCGCACCGCTGAGCTGTACCGCTGGTTTGACGAGCTGGAGACCAGCGGCAAGCACGCCGAGCACGAAATATCCCGTGGCGCGCGCTGCATCCTGGCCGCACTGAACGCTGCGCCGGACTCCGAGTACCGGCGTATGGCGCTGTGCAAGCTGACCGACGCCGTTGTGGTGGCTGCCATCGCTGGCCGCCAGCCGCGAAATGACGCCAATTGTGGCGAACGTCCGTCATCTTGACGACAACAGGCGCCTATCGGGTACTATCCGGCTTGCAACGTCTTGCAACGCCAACCAAGGAGGCACCCGAAATGAACGATTCCACCGAGCAGGCCATCCAGGCCAAAGGCTTGACCGCCCCGCGCGTCACCCCGGCCTACATCGAGGCCAACATTGCCGCCGAGTGGTACATCAACGGCGGTGACGCCCGGCATGACGACTTTCAGCCGCCCGTCCCTGCCGGTCATCCGCTGACCCGGCTCACGTTCTGCGTGCTGGTACTGACCAACGGCTTCACCGTCACCGGCGAGTCGGCCTGCGCCAGCCCCGAGAACTACGACGCCGAGATTGGCCGCAAGATCGCGCGCCAGAAGGCCGTGGAGAAGGTGTGGCCCCTGCTTGGCTTCCGCCTGCGCGACGAACTGGCCGGGGGTGAGGCATGAAACCGTCCATTGGCCGCATCATCATCGTGGTTGCGCCCCAGGCCAGCGGCAACGGCACCGACCGGGCGCCGGCCATCATCACCCGCGTATGGGGTAAGCCCGTCCGCGACACGATGGAAGGCCCCGTGGACGTAAACGCTACGAT
>CAZSOU010000209.1:0-1871 GCA_964608595.1 uncultured Rhodanobacteraceae bacterium | reverse complement strand
AGGATGGCGACGAAGTACCGATCGGTATATCCGACGGAGTGGATCGCGTAGCGGTGAGCCGTCCAGTAGCTGTCGCCGCCCCAGCCCTGCTTCGAGCCGTGCTCGCCCGAGAGCGTGTTGAGACCGAAATGCTGGTTGAACCCGTCGGAACCGGTAACCGCGGTGTGCGACATCACCGACAGCAGCCAGCTCCCGACGAGCGGATCCCGGGATGCCCGGAAGAGAAACCGCGTCATGTCGTGGGCGGTGATGCGTGCGGCGCCCCAATATCCGACATCGTCCTTGGCATTCGCGGTCTCGGTGAGGCCGTAGCGGTGGGCGATCGTCGGGATGATCGTCGGGCGGAACAGCGCCGTGGCTGTGGCGTCGTCGGAGTAGCGGAGCATGTAGCTCAGCCGGCTGCGCAGCTTGGCGGGCGTCTTCGTGTAGCCGCCGTTCGAGATCAAGTAGTACGACGCGATGAACAGCTTCATGATCGACTCGGACGCGACCTGCTGGTGTGCGTTGGCCGTCTCGGCCAGCACGATTCCGCTTTCGCGGTCCACGACGCTGATGTACTGCGTCACGTCGCGGGAGGTGGCCGTCCGCACGGCCGCACTGACGGCATCGCCCACCGCGACAGCCGCGGCCGCCCGCGCGTGCCGGCTGCGGTCGGCAGGTGATGACTGCGAGACGAGAAGCGCGGACACGATGGCCGCTACGACCCCAACCGCGACCAGTCGACGTCTCATGCGGCGGCGTACTGGCGTGCGGGCAAGTGATCCCCCAGTCAGTCGTCGTCGGGCCGCGAACAGTCGATAGCGTAGCGCCTCGCGACAATCACGGCCGCCCGAACCGCCGGCACCGGCACCGCGCGGGCCGACGATCCGGGGTCCGGAAACGGAGGATCCAGTAGGATTCAGCGTGGTCAACGCCCCACCGAGGGCGGCAGACCCGCGCCGTGCATCACAGAGAACGGGAACCCATGCCAGAATCGAGCGCTGCCGCGACAGCCGACGAGCCGCAGCGAGGTAGTGTGGCCCGTTCCCGGCAGAGCGCTCGTCCCGCGCGCAGGACCGTCGACGGCCCGTTCACACGCATCGCCGCCATCTGGCGCAAGCGCCGGGTCCTCGCCCTGCTAGTGCGGCGGGATCTCAAGGTGCGGTACGCCGATTCGATCCTCGGCTACCTGTGGACGATTCTGGATCCGCTGCTGATGGGCCTGATCTACTGGTTCGTCTTTGCCGCGATCTTCCAGCGTTCCGTGGGCCAGGAGCCCTACATCCTGTACCTGCTGGCCGGGATGTTGCCGTTCCGAAGCTGGTTCACCGGAGCGCTGTCAGCGAGCGTCAGGGCGATCAAGGGTGAGCGGCTGGTCCGCAGTACCGCCCTGCCCCGGGAGATCTGGGTCCTGCGGGTCGTGTGCAGCAAGGGCATCGAGTACCTGTTCTCCTTGCCAGTGTTGCTCGGGTTTGCCGTCGCCTATCGGCACGGCGTCACCTGGCAGATCGTCTACATGCTGGCCGGAATGGCCCTGCAGTTCGTCCTGATGACCGGGCTGGGACTGTTCGTGTCCGCACTGGGCTCACTCGCGCGCGACGTCGATCGGGTGATGGGAATCCTGAACAGGCTGCTGTTCTATGCCACGCCCATCATCTACGGGCTCAACGATGTCCTGCACAATCCGCATATCCCCGACTTCGTCAAGTACGCCTACGCCGCCAACCCGATGACCGGGATCGTCTCGCTCTATCGTGTCGGCTTCTTCCCGGGCGAGCTGAACATGACCATGGTGGTCAGCAGTATTGTCGGCAGCGTGGTCGCCTTGGTCGTCGGGTGGTGGGTGTTCGTCCGGCTGGAGCCGACCATGCTCAAGGAGATTTGATGACGGC
>CAZSOU010000208.1:0-1874 GCA_964608595.1 uncultured Rhodanobacteraceae bacterium | reverse complement strand
ACTCGTTCACCGAGAAAAAGCGCATTCGCAAGGATTTCGGCAAGCGTCCGCCGGTACTGGACGTCCCCAATCTGCTCGAGATTCAAACCCGTTCGTACGCAGGCTTCCTGCAACAAAATGTTTCACCCAAGAAGCGTGAGGACAAAGGTCTCAACGCGGCGCTGAAATCCGTGTTCCCGATTTCCAGCTACTCGGGCAATGCGGCGCTGGAATATGTGGACTATCGCCTCGGCACGCCGCCGTTCGACGAGCGCGAGTGCCGCAATCGCGGCATGACCTACGGCGCGCCGTTGCGCGTCAAGGTGCGGCTGGTGATCTACGACAAGGACAGCCCGGCCTCCAGGAAGGCCGTCAAATACGTCAAGGAACAGGAAGTCTACATGGGCGAAATTCCGCTCATGACCGACACCGGCACCTTCATCGTCAACGGTACCGAGCGCGTCATCGTTTCGCAGCTGCACCGTTCGCCCGGGGTATTCTTCGATCACGATCGCGGCAAAACCCATTCCTCGGGCAAACTGCTGTTTTCCGCCCGGGTGATTCCCTACCGCGGCTCGTGGCTCGACTTCGAGTTCGATCCCAAGGATTCGTTGTATACCCGCATCGATCGTCGCCGCAAACTGCCGGTGACGGTGCTGCTGCGCGCGCTGGGCTACGAGAACGAAGAGATGCTGGACATCTTCTTCGAGCACAACGTGTTTCATCTGGACAAGAAAGAAGGCGCCAAACTGGATCTGGTCGCCGAGCGTTTGCGCGGCGAAACCCTCGATTTCGACCTGGTCGCGGGCAAGGACGTGCTGGTCGAGGCCGGCAAGCGGATTACCGCGCGTCACGTGCGGAAACTGGCCGGCGCCGACATCAAGACCCTGGAAGTGCCGGACGAATACGTCATCGGCCGCATCCTCGCCAAGGACATCGTCGACACCAAGACCGGCGAACTGATTGCGCCGGCCAATGACGAAATCACCGACGAGCTGCTGGAGAAATTCCGCGAAAGCGGCATCAGCGAGCTGCCGACGTTGTACGTGAACGATCTCGACCGAGGGCCGTTCATCTCCAACACCCTGCGCGTGGATACCACCACGACGCAACTCGAGGCGCTGGTCGAAATCTATCGCATGATGCGTCCCGGCGAGCCGCCGACCAAGGACGCCGCGCAGAACCTGTTCCACAACCTGTTCTTCACCTTCGACCGCTACGATCTGTCCACGGTCGGGCGCATGAAGTTCAACCGCCGTGTCGGCCGCAAGGAAGTCACAGGCCCCAGCGTGCTGTACGACCACAAGTACTTCGCCGCACGTACGCGTGACGACGCCGCCAAGGCGCTGGTCGCCGAGCAGGGCGAAACCTCCGACATCCTGGAAGTCATGCGCGTGTTGCTGGATATCCGCAACGGCCACGGGCATGTCGATGATATCGACCACTTGGGCAATCGCCGTGTGCGGTCGGTCGGTGAAATGGCGGAAAACACGTTCCGCATCGGTTTGGTGCGTGTCGAGCGCGCGGTGCGTGAGCGCCTGTCCATGGCCGAAGCCGAAGGCCTGACGCCGCAGGATCTCATCAACGCCAAGCCGGTGGCAGCTGCGGTCAAGGAGTTTTTCGGTTCCTCGCAGCTCAGCCAGTTCATGGATCAGAACAACCCGCTGTCGGAAGTCACCCACAAGCGTCGCGTGTCGGCGCTCGGCCCGGGCGGCCTGACGCGCGAACGCGCGGGCTTCGAAGTGCGCGACGTCCATCCGACCCATTACGGACGCGTCTGCACCATCGAGACGCCGGAAGGTCCGAACATCGGCCTGATCAACTCGCTGGCCGTGTATGCGCGTACCAATCCGTACGGCTTCCTGGAGACGCCGTACCGCAAGGTGGCCGACGGC
>CAZSOU010000207.1:0-1890 GCA_964608595.1 uncultured Rhodanobacteraceae bacterium | reverse complement strand
AGCTGTTCAAGCCGTTCATCTTCGCCAAGTTGCAGGCGCGCGGCGAGGCGTCCACGATCAAGGCCGCCAAGAAGCTGGTCGAGCGTGAAGAGCCGATGGTGTGGGACATCCTTTCGGAAGTCATCCGCGAGCATCCGGTCATGCTCAACCGTGCGCCGACGCTGCATCGTCTGGGCATCCAGGCGTTCGAGCCGGTGTTGATCGAAGGCAAGGCCATCCAGTTGCATCCGCTGGTCTGCACTGCGTTCAACGCCGACTTCGACGGCGACCAGATGGCCGTGCACGTGCCGCTCTCGATCGAGGCGCAGCTCGAAGCTCGTGCGCTGATGATGGCGTCCAACAACATCCTGTCGCCCGCCAACGGTGAACCCATCATCGTGCCCACACAGGACGTGGTGCTGGGGCTCTACTACATGACCCGTGAACTGGTCGACGCCAAGGGCTCGGGGATGGTGTTCGCCAACGTGGCCGAGGTGCGTCGGGCCTACGACAACCGCGTGGCGGAATTGCATGCCAAGTGCAAGGTGCGTTTGCGCCAGGTGCACATCGGCGAGGGCGACGAGCGCACGGAAACATCGGAGCTTGTCGACACCACCGTCGGTCGCGCCCTGTTGACGGAGATCCTGCCCGAAGGCCTGCCCTTCGAGCTGGCCAACACCGAACTCAGCAAGAAGGCGATCTCGCGCCTGATCAATGCCTGCTATCGCCTGTTGGGTCTGAAGCAGACCGTGATGCTGGCTGACAAGTTGATGTACACCGGTTTCCGTCTGGCGACCCGCGCCGGCATTTCCATCGGTATCGACGACATGGTCATCCCGGAGGCCAAGAAGGGCATTCTGGAAGAGGCCGAAACAGAAGTGGTCGAGATCCAGGAACAGTATCAGTCGGGTCTGGTGACGGCCGGCGAACGCTACAACAAGGTCGTCGACATCTGGTCGCGTACCAACGAGCTGGTGGCCAAGGCCATGCTCGACGGCATCGGCAACGAAAAGCGCATCGATGTCGAGGGCAACGAAGTCACGCAAAAGTCGATGAATTCGCTGTACATCATGGCCGATTCCGGCGCGCGTGGTTCGGCGGCGCAGATCCGCCAGCTGGCCGGCATGCGCGGTCTGATGGCGCGACCGGACGGCTCCATCATCGAGACGCCCATCAAGGCCAACTTCCGCGAAGGCCTGAACGTGTTGCAGTACTTCAACTCCACCCACGGTGCGCGAAAGGGTCTGGCCGATACAGCGCTCAAGACCGCCAACTCCGGTTACCTGACGCGCCGACTGGTGGACGTGGCGCAGGACGTGGTCATCACCAGCGACGATTGCGGCACCGATCAGGGTCTGACCATGATCCCCATCGTCGAAGGCGGCGACGTGGTCGAGCCGTTGCGTGATCGCGTGCTGGGTCGTGTCACGGCCGAAGATGTGTTCGCCCCGGGCGACGATGAAGATCCGATCGTCGAGGCCGGCACGCTGCTCAACGAGGCCATGGTCGAAAGGATCGATCAGGCCGGCGTGCAGTCCATCAAGGTCCGTTCGCCCATCACCTGCCAGGCCGATCACGGCGTGTGTGCCATGTGCTACGGCCGTGACCTGGCCCGTGGCCATCGTGTCAACATGGGCGAAGCCGTGGGCGTGGTTGCCGCGCAGTCGATCGGCGAGCCGGGCACGCAGCTGACCATGCGTACGTTCCACATCGGTGGTGCCGCGTCGCGTGCCGCTGCCGTGGACAATGTGACGGTCAAGACCACCGGTACCCTGAAGTTCAACAACATCAAGACGGTCAAGCACAGCGAAGGCCATCAGGTGGCGGTGTCGCGTTCCGGCGAAGTGTCCGTGCTGGACGCCAACGGCCGCGAGCGCGAGCGCTACAAGGTGCCCTACGGCGCCACCATCG
>CAZSOU010000206.1:0-1925 GCA_964608595.1 uncultured Rhodanobacteraceae bacterium | reverse complement strand
CACCGGATGCGCGCAGCGCGGACTACTCCGACGGCGTCGGCCACAGCACGATGCCGGGCATGCACATGTTGGACAACGCGGCGCTCGGCATGCTCCTGATCGATCGCCTGGAATATGTCGACGGCCACGGCGAAAACGCTGTCGCCCTGGACGCACAGGGCTGGTACGGCACCGATGCGAACAAGGTGTGGTTCAAGGCCGAAGGCGAACACGATGCCGGACGTTTGCAGGATCTGCGCTTCGAGGCACTGTGGTCGCATCCGGTCGGCATCTACTGGAACATGCAGTTCGGCGTGCGCCACGATTTCGGCGTCGGTCCGGGGCGCACCTGGGCCGCGTTCGGCGTGCAAGGTCTCGCACGGTACTGGTTCGATGTCGAAGCCACCGTGTACGTCGGCCAGGCCGGGCGCACGGCGTTCCGCTTTGAATCAGAGTACGAAATGCTCATCACGCAGCGCCTGATCCTGCAGCCGGACTTCGAAGTCAATGTCTTCGGACGCGACGACCCGCAGCGCGGCCTCGGCGCCGGTCTGTCCGATGCGCAACTGGGGTTGCGGCTGCGTTACGAATTTACCCGCAAATTCGCGCCCTACATCGGGGTGGAATGGGAGCGCAAGTTCGGCAACACCGCCGACTTTGCACGTCAAGCGGGCGAGCCCGTCTTCGATCCGCACCTGGTCGCGGGCCTGCGTTTCTGGTTTTGAAGGAAAACTCATGAAGCGACAGCCGAACCTGTCATCACCCTTGTCGCCCCGCTGCGATACCGGGTGCTGCTGATCCAGATCTCCCGAACATGCCAGCGCGAGGGATGGGCCGTCGCGGGCGACTGTTTGTGGAGGTTTCATGTCTTTCCTTCCGTTCGGCGATGCCTGCGTGCATCGCGTCTTCCGCTTGCCATGGCATGCGTGCTGACTGCGCTGCCGGTTTGCGCGGCAAACAGCGAGGCCTCGTTGAGTCTCGATGCGGCAACGCGCTTGGCAGTTCAGCGCGCCCCACAGGCGCGCCCGCAACGCTTGCACAGCAAGCCGCGCGACACGATGCCGTGCGCATTCCGGTCGCCACCAACAAGGATGATATGCCGGTTCTGCTGCGCGATGTCGCGAAGATCCGGCGCGGACCGACCTTGCGACGTGGCGTCGCCGAGCCGGACGGCCAGGGCCCGGTGGTCGGCGGCATCGCGGTCATGCGCTACGGCAAGAATGCGCTGGAAACGATCCAGGCGGTCAAGGCGCGGCTCGCCCAGTTGCAGAAAAGCCTGCCGCCGGGTATGGAGATTGTCACCACCTGCGACCGCTCCAGGCTGATCCATTCGGCGGTCACCGATCTGGGCGAAAAGCCGGCCGAAGAATTCCTCATCGTCGCGCTGATTTGCGCCTTGTTCCTCTGGCACCTGCGCTCGTCGCTGGCGGCGCTCATCACGTTGCCGCTGGGTCTGGTCGGCGGCCTGTGGCTGGTCTGGCTGCTCGGTTATGCGGTATCGGTGGCGACCGTAATCGGCTACATCGGACTGGCGGGGATCACCTGCGAGCTCGGGGTGGTGATGATGCTGTATCTGCGCCAGGCCCGGAAACGCCGGATCGATGCCGATCAATCGACCCATGCGGGGCTGGACGACACGATCCGCGAGGGCGCGTGTTGCGCGTGCGTCCCATCGCGATGCCAGTGGCGGTGATTTTCGCCGGTTTGTTGCCGATCATGCTCATCGGCGGCGTCGGATCAATGATGGTGCGCAGCACCGCCGCGCCACAGTGGGCGAAAAAGTGGGTTTCACCCTGCACCCGGACGGCATGAACAGCACGGTGACGGCGATTTCCCGCGCCGATTGAACCGCATGCCCCCATGGCTTCATGAATGGCGACACGCGCCATATCGTGACAAGCATCACGCTCTGGGGCATGCTTGCGCAAACCTTCACCACTGTCGCC
>CAZSOU010000205.1:0-1928 GCA_964608595.1 uncultured Rhodanobacteraceae bacterium | reverse complement strand
CCGTGGCCTGCTCGCACGTGCCGAAATTCACCGTCGTCATCGGCGGCAGCTTCGGCGCCGGCAACTACGCCATGTGCGGGCGTGCCTACGGCGCACGCTTCCTGTGGATGTGGCCGAACGCGCGCATCAGCGTCATGGGCGGCGAACAGGCGGCCTCGGTTCTGGCCACGGTCAAACGCGACGGCATCGAAAAACGCGGCGGCGAATGGTCGGCCGATGAGGAAGAAGCCTTCAAACAACCGCTGCGTGACCAGTACGAGCACCAAGGCCACCCGTACTATTCCAGCGCGCGCTTGTGGGACGACGGCATCATCGACCCGGCCGACACGCGCCGCGTGCTCGGACTGGCGTTGTCCGCATCGATGAACGCGCCGATCGAGCCCGAGCGTTACGGCGTGTTCCGCATGTGAGTCGGCTGAGGGTGTCGGCGTCAGCGCCAAGCGTCCGGATCCGCCACACCCATGTTCCAGCTCGGCGGATCACTGGCCGGAAAACTCTGCGACACCACCTCGTCGATGCGCTCCTCGCGACGACGCACCGCGGCATCACGAATCTTGCGTGAAACCACGACCGTACCCGCTTCGCGGCGGGTAGCGGGCGCAACCAGCACAAATGGATTGGACGACATCATGGCGGCACCTCCAAGTCGAGGCCAGTGGCGCATGCCGCCTTGAGCGTCGCCCCGATGAAACACGGCGGCATGCAAATCGGAGCTTCACGTTCAACCTAGCACGTTATCGCCCCGCGAGTTTGACTTGAGTCAGAACGAGGCGCCTGCGCCGATTCAATGGCGATGGTGCAGACGATATTCTCGGCCGCTCCAATGACCCCGTTTCCGACGGCGCTTGTCGCGCCATCCGCATGTTTGCATTGACGCACAAGAGTGACCGTGGTCGCTTGCGTCTGGGGCGCGAACCGGCATTACCATCCGCGCGTACCGCACCGATCGCAAAAAGCCTGCGGGTCCGACGGACCCGCAGGCTTCGATGTTGCAACAACGATAAAACCGATCCGGTGGTTTACTGATCCGTATCCGCACCAACCGTCACGCCCGACGTGTCGACGTTCTTCACGCCCTTGAGCGTCTTGATCGCCGTCACCGCGGTATCAAGCTGATCCTGCGAATCGACACGGCCGGTCAGAAGGACGTTGCCGTTGTTGGTTTCGACGGAAATATCGCCATTGTCCAGGCCGGATATGGTGTGCAGTTTGGCCTGAACCTTGGTCGTGATCCAGGTATCGGACACGGGCGACTGCGAATCACCGGCACCGGCCTGCATGTGGCCATCGTTGTCGTTGCCGGCATCGTTGGTCTGCATGGCACTGTTGTCGTCCTGCATGCCATTGTCGTTCGGCGCCTGCGTGGGCATGGGCGCGGCCGTTGCCGTGCTTGCCGTCGAAGGCGTCGCCGCGTCGTTGTCACCGGCGTTCTGGGCACAACCTGCGCCGAGCATGCTGAAACCGAGCACAAGCGCGATACCAATGGTCAAGGCTTTGGGTTGCTGGCTGATCTTTTTCATGGAGTCTCCTAAGCGGTGAAACCGGCTGCGCGCAATGTCGCCACAGCTCGGGATCGAGTTTCGTTGCCGTCATGTGCACAGAAAATGAATGCGCGAGGCTGCGACACACCCCGTTCATTCTGCAATCGGTTTCACGTTTAGTTCGCGTTGATTTCCCGGGACCGCCAGAGCCACGCGGCGCTGTCGAGACGGGGCTGCCACTAACGCCAAGCACAGCCTGTCGGTGGCGCCCGATTTGCGTGAGCAAAACTTCACGGCCGGGCACCCCGATTCGCAAGCATCGTACACACCTGGCGCAAAGCTTGTGACGCCTTCAGGTCCGCACTTCCCGCTCGCCCAGCCGCTCGCGGCCGTGCGCCGCATCGAAATCCGGCACCGGGCCGATGGAAACGATGCCGTGCGGGTTGA
>CAZSOU010000204.1:0-2003 GCA_964608595.1 uncultured Rhodanobacteraceae bacterium | reverse complement strand
GCGGTCACCCTGGACGTGTACAGCCATCTGTGGGACCGGGATTTGGACACGATCCCCGGCAGGGTGGATGCGTGGATGGATGCGCAGCGAGGCTAGGCGGCGTTCTTACGCTCTCTACGTCGTGAACACAGGTAACAGCTTCTCTGCCCCTGCTTATTGCGGCTCGTGTTCCACTCGGTGAACTCGTGGCCCCTGCTGCAATGAGTCTTGACCGCGTTGTGGTGCCTGCCGTGCCGAACCTTGTCGTACATGTTCTCGCTCTGCGTTCCGTAGACGAGGTTGCACAGCCGATTGTCTCGGTGGTCCCCGTTCAGGTGGCGGGTCACCATGCCATCCGGTCGTGGACCGACGAACGACTCAAGAACGATTCGATGCACGGCGAGTCCGTGCTGCTTGATGTCTTTCCATAGTGTGACCATCTGGTACTCGCTGGCCGCCTGCTTCAGGACACGGCCTTTTCGGTGGTATGTCTTCCCGTCAGATCCGAGCGTGGCCCGGTCTAGGGACCGGACACGGCCGCGATCAGACACCTCATACAGACCCTCGAACCCGGCTACAGGTACCCACTGCTCGTCGGTAGCATCAGGCACGTCGAACTCCTCAACAGTTCGGCCACACCCGGGGCTGTTAGCGCAGCCGCCGGGGCCTTTCATTCCTCATGATACCAGGCTGAGGGGTAACAGAGGAGCAACACGCAGCTGGTAACGCCTGGTCAGGACTATTTTTCCGCTGTCTTACACACAGGCGGTCGCTGGTTCGAACCCAGTCGCGCCCACCGGGTTTGTGCTGGTTGAACATGGTTTTGACCGGCGGGTTTGGGCTATGTCTGTTACTTGCGGTTACGTGCCGTTGGTGCTGGTTGATGGTGTAGCGGGGTGGTGTGGGGGTAATCGCGGGGTAACAGGTCGCCCCCTTGTCGCACGCCTGTCGCACGCCGCCCCCGAGACGACGAATCCGGCCCGGCCCACTGTGGGGCCGGGCCAGTACCGGGCGGGGGGTATGCCCGGCAGTGTTTGGACGCAGGCGGGGTGGGGGCGGTTCCCTACACGGGCTCAACCGCTAGCCATGACCCCGCAGCCGCGCCGCGGGCAGGACCGTAGGTCCCCCTGTCTCCCTCCACCCCAATGGCAGTGACGTCCGTAAACGTTTTCTGTACATCCAGTGTGCGCACGGCCCCGGATCGCGGCATGACCCCATCGTCGGCACCGTTGTAGGTCACCCACATGTCGTAGTGAGAGCCTCCCAGTCCGTCGATGCTGGCAGTCACCCGGTACGTACCGGCAGGCACGATCATGCGGTCATCGACGATGCGGGTCGATGGGAACTCCGAGTCGGGCTCCCACCCCAGGATCGGTTCGCGCCCGGCGACGCTATCCACAATGAACTCTGTGGGCAGTGTCATCTTGCCTGCCGTGAAGGCGGCGTACACCTGGCGCCAGCCGCTCGCGGTCCATTCCCACCCCTCAGCCAGCGTGTCCCAGCCGCTACCGGTCCATTGGGCGGCCTGGCCGATGCTGTCGAACCCGCTGCCATTCCACGGCCTGATCGTCACGGCTACTGCTCCCGGACGAACACGATCTGGCCGACGAAGTCGCCGGAGGCGGGCAGAGTGTCCACAACCTTGTGTGCGTCGCCGCGCATCGCCGTGCTGCTGGTGGTGCCGATCGCCAGGTTCGAGGTGCCCGCGCCGATCGCGGCACGCGCCTGCGCCGCCGTCCCAGTCAGCACACCCCTACCGGTGGCGGTGGCGTCGCTGATCTGGGATGCGGTGTGCGTGTGCACCGTCGGCGCCTTGCCTGCCAGCTGCGTGTCCACGTAGGTGGTGTCAGCCTTCGTGCCGATCAGCGCCGTCGTGTTCGCCGCGAAGTCCGGATCGTCGCCCAGCGCGGCCGCCAGCTCGGCGAGGGTGTCGAGCGCGCCGGGCGCGCCGTTGACGAGGGCCGCCACAGCATCGTCGATCGCCGCCTGCAGGCCCGTCACATCCGCCGTCGTGTGCGTGTGGC
>CAZSOU010000203.1:0-2010 GCA_964608595.1 uncultured Rhodanobacteraceae bacterium | reverse complement strand
CCGCTGCTGTTCTGGATGATCCACGCCGGCTGGTTCGTGTTCGGCGTGAGCGACATCTGGCCGCGCGTGCTGGAGGTGGGCTTCGGCGCGACCGAACTGATTTTGGCGATGCTGCTGGCGCAGCGTCTGTTTCCCGAGCGTCCGTGGGTCGCCAAGGCGACACCGTGGATGTTGATGGCGCTGGTGTACGCGTTTTTGTTCGACCTGCAGATCATGTACGACGTGCTGCTGGCCGTGTGGGCGCTGGCGGCATTGCTGTGCCTGACTCCCAAACCGGGGCACCCGGAGCCGCGCTGGTGGCTGTTCGGCGCCTGCATCGGCCTGGGGCTCCTGACCAAGGGGCCGGTGATGCTGTTGCATGTCGTTTTCCCGTGGCTGCTGGGGCCGCTGTGGTGCGACTGGGCGCGAGAGCATCGCGCGCGCTGGTACGGTCGCGGCGTGCTGGGCGTGTTGCTGGGCATGGTGATTCTGGCGGCTTGGGTGATTCCGGCCGTGCACGTCGGCGGACCGGCCTACCGCCATCGCCTGCTGTTCACGCAAACCGCCGCGCGTGTGGTCGATGGCGTGCAGCACGCCATGCCGCTGCAAAGCCATTCACGGCCGTGGTGGTGGTATTTCTCGCGCTTGCCGGCAATTCTGTTCCCGTTCTTTTTCTGGCCGCGCGCCTGGGTGGCGCTGGGTACATTGCGTCGACCGCTGCGCGCCGGCGTGCGCTTCGGGTTGTGCTGGCTGATTCCGGTGTTCATCACCTTGTCGGCCATCAGCGGCAAGCAGGCCTATTACCCCTTGCCCGAATTTGCCGGCACGATGCTGCTGCTGGCCGGCGCGATCGCCGCATTGCGCGAACGTCACCCGAATCTGGCGCGCAACGCCTGGCTCGGCACCTGGCTTCTGGGGCTGGGCTACATTGCACTGGGCCTGTATCTTTTCGCCCTGCCCTGGCTGATCGCCGGCGGCTTGGTGACCAACAGCTGGCTCCATGCCATCGCCGCGGACGGCCGCTACGTCAGCGTCGTGTTCGTGCTGCTGGGGTTGATGCTGTGGCTGCGCGGTCGCGGTGAAATGCGACGCCTGGCGCTGGCCGGCCTGATCGGCGCGCTGGCCCTCAATACATTGCTGACGCTGGCATTGTGGCCCCGGTTCAATCTGGCGCCGACGGCGCAATTGCTGCGTCAGGCCGAAAGTGCCCACCGCGCCATCGGTTACGTGGGCGGCTACGACGGCCAGTTCCATTTCGACGGTCGCCTGACCCGGCCGATCAAGGAGTTGTACAGCCCCACGGCAATCGAAAAATTCGCCCGGGAACACCCCGACGGGCTGATCGTCACGCATCCCGACACACCGATGCATCAGGCACGGCGTTACGCGGTGCTGATCCAGCCGTTCCGCTCATCCTGGACGGTGACATGGCCGGCGCGCACATTGGCCGACATCCAGTCCGGCCGCACCCCCTCCGAACCCGAGCAGCCCACTCGCATCATCGACCCGGCCCACCCCGGCCGTTACCGTGCCCAACCATGACCGACACGTTGATCGACAACCTGCGCCGGCAATGCGGCGGCCCGCGCGACGGTGCCTTGCTGCGTTTTTCGCTGGCCAACGCGCTGATGCAGCAGAACGACCTTGCGGGCGCCATCGACGAAGCCCGACAAGCGCTTGCTTTCGACGTCGATTATTCCGCGGCCTGGAAGCTGCTGGGCAAAGCGTTGCTTGCCAGCGATGACAAAACGGGCGCCGCCGATGCATGGCAACGCGGTACGGCCGCCGCCGCCAAACGCGGCGACAAGCAGGCGGAAAAGGAAATGACCGTTTTTTTGCGGCGCCTGGATAGACACCAACCGGGTTCCTGACCGCAGGAACCTTGCCGCCGTCGCGGCCACCGGCCGCTCCCACACAGCTGCCATGATGCTCCCGGCAAGCCCTGTGGGAGCGGCCGGTGGCCGCTATGGGTCTTCCGGCATATCTTGTCGGGGCCACCGGCCCCTCCCACAAGAACAGCCACGGCATACA
>CAZSOU010000202.1:0-2011 GCA_964608595.1 uncultured Rhodanobacteraceae bacterium | reverse complement strand
CCGCAATCCTTCCAGACGAGCAGGCGGCCGTGCGTAAGGTCGCCTACCTGTTCTTCGATTTGGTGGACGGAAACATCGTGCACGCCAAGTGCGACGCCGAGATTGCGCGCGTGGTGAAGGAATCGGAGAGCCAGAAGGCCAGGGCGGAAAAGCGATGGGGAAAGAAGTCGGGGAATGCCGACGACGATGCCGGGGCATCTGCCGCGGCAGTACCGAAGCCATCCCGAGCAGCTACCCGAGGCGACAAAAAGACAGCAAGCGCCGCCGGCGCCAACCATCCCGAAAAGGCGACAACCGCCGCTCCCACGGACAAAACCGCCTCAAACGATGCCGGGGGAGATGCCGGGGCATCTACCGTGGCAATGCCATTTCATAGTCATAGTCATATAAAAGAAAAGACCCCCCCTACCCCCCCTTCGGGGGGAAAGAGTGATCCAGAGAAGCCGAAGCCAACGCGAACCGCACGCTTCAAGCCGCCGACCGTGGAGCAGGTGCGCGAATACTGCGAGGACCGCTCGAACGGCATCGACCCGGAGACGTTCGTGGATCACTACACAGCCAAGGGGTGGATGATCGGCAAGAACAAGATGAAGGACTGGAAGGCGTCCGTGCGCACGTGGGAGCGAACACGCATCGAGCGCGCGCGAGGCCGCGCCGGCATTGAGCGAAGCAACGAGGACTTGGCCGACAAGTGGGCTGGAGACGAATCGTGATCCGTGTCACAGGCAGGCATGCCGGCCACCGCACGCGAGGTTGCCAAAATGGCGGGCGCAGCTACCATCGCCGCGATGTTTTCGTGGGGAAAGTTGTTGTTGTCATGGAATCACGATCCGACCGTTCATCGTCGGCCGTGCTGTCGCGTCGGGAAATGGCGGACTGGTGTCGCACGGCCCACCGAAAGAGGCAAATCAGTTTCCTGCGCCTGAATGGCGTACCGTTTGACCTAGACCTGGATGGCCGTCCCGTTGTGCGCCGTTGGGTGTTCGACGGTCGCACGCGCCGCGCCGAAGTCCAGCCGCCGACATGGCGCCCGAACAAGGCGGTCGGCTGATATGGGACGGCGAGCGAGCAAACCGGGAGCGGTGCCGCACCTGCGCAGCAATCGGCGCAAGGGGTCCACGTGGTACTACTACGATCACGGCATCGTCGGCGGCAAACGTTGGCGCGAGCCGCTGGGCAGCGATTACACCGTCGCTCTGCGCCGCTGGGCTGAAATCGAGGCCGCTTCGCGCGCCACCAACGCCAAGCGTGTCACCTTCGCCGCGGTCGCCGAGGCATACCGCCGTGAGGCGATCCCGCGCAAGGCGCCGCGCACGCAGATCGACAACATGAAGGAGCTGGCCAAGCTGCTGGCCTTCTTCAACGATCCGCCCGGCCCCCTGGATGCCATTGAGCCGGTGCATGTCCGGCAGTACCTGGAGTGGCGATCCAGCGCCCCGGTGCGCGCCAACCGCGAGAAGGCGCTGCTGTCGCACATGTGGAATTGGGCGCGCGAGCGCGGCTACACGTCCATGCCGAACCCGTGTGCCGGCATCCACGGCAACCGGGAAAGCGGCCGCGACGTGTACGTGACCGACGAGCAGTTCCGGGCGATCCGCAAGCACGCCGACGATGTGACGCGCAACGCCATGGACCTAGCGTATCTGACCGGCCAGCGTCCGGCCGACGTGCGAAAGATGAAGTTCTCCGACGTGCGTGACGGCCTGCTGGAGGTTCGCCAGGGCAAGACCGGAGCCGTCGTACAGATCGAGGTCATCGGCGAGTTGAAGCGGGTCATCGACCGGATCAAGGCAGAGGCGGCCAAGCGCCCCGTGTCGTCCATGATGATGCTTGCCAACGCCGCGGGGCATGTAATCGGCCTGAACGCGCTGTCGCGGCGATTCGCGGCCGCCATGAAGGCCGCTGGCCTGTCCGGTATCCAGCTTCGGGACATGCGGGCAAAGGCGGCCACCGACAAAGCCGAGGCCACCGGGAGCAAGATGCAGGAGCAGCGGCAGCTTGGGCACACTAA
>CAZSOU010000201.1:0-2014 GCA_964608595.1 uncultured Rhodanobacteraceae bacterium | reverse complement strand
CTTCGCCGTGGTGGAGATCCCGTATGACGTTTCAGGAGCAGGTGCCTCCGAACTGACCGAGGAGATGGCGCGGTTCCTCAGTCGAGCCAACTGCCTCGCGTCGATCCGGGCCTACACCCTCGAAGAGCACGGAGATCCTCCGCACGCGTCGATCGTCGCGGCGATGACCGCCGCTCCATCCAAGGGGCCGCGACGGCAGCTGCCACGGTCGGCCGCCGGGCTGTTGCGCATCGCCTGGCAGACGGAGCTGGCGGCGCGCTTCGCCCTCGGCTTCAACGACCCAACGCTCAAACGGATCGGCGCCCAGACGCTCCCCGTCAACTCCTACTACGCGGCATTCAACTGCCGCCGGGCTCTTGGGGAGGCCCGAGGGTCGCGCCTCGACCAGCATCGAGCGGTGGCGCGGGGGTTCGAGACTCAGGCTAGGCGCTACCCGAAGCCGTGGTGCGTCAGGTTGTCCGGCGACCCCGAGCTGATGGAGTCCAGCACACTCTCCCCCGCGATCGTTGAGCCCTACCAGCTGCAGCCGATCGAGCGGAACCACCCGGCCCCTGACTACGTCTGGGGCGCGCTGCGGATGACGCGTCGATGGCAGCTCGACCTCGCCCGCGAGGCCTGGCTGAACGACCGGGCCAACTACAAGAGCAACGGCGACAAGCGGAAGATCCTGCCGAAGGGCAAGAAGCACGAACTGGCGATGAAGCTCCGGTCGACGACGCTCCTCGACCTCCTCTGGGAGCTACGGCGGCGCGCCAACTACGAGAGCGCCGACGAGTACACCTCCGAGGTTGCCGACGCCGACTTCGCCCGTTTCCACGACGGACTCCTCTGCCTTCTCGACACCGCGATGCTCGTCACCGAAATGGAGATCACCCAACGGGTCGGAGTCGATGCGCTGAGGGCCGTTGCATCCGAATGGACGCGGGGTGCGCGGCGGGCCGGCACCTGGGCGACCCAGGCTCTTCATACCCGCCTTGCGGCCGTCGAAGCTGCCGCTTGATCGGCCCGGGTCACTGTCGACCTGGCCCGACTTCAGTCGTCATTGATCTTGAGCCGACGGTACCGCGACTCGAAGACCTCGGCATGCACGGATTCGAGGAACCTGGCGTCGACCACTCGGACGCGGACACCTGCGCGGACGCCGGGGCTGAGGTAGACGCGGTAGTTCCTCACCGCATCCTCGTCGCTCATCCCTAGGACGCGCCGGAAGGACGTCGTGACGATGTGGGCGAGGTTGTCCAGGTCTTTGCCGCCCTGCCGACCCCCCTGAACCGCTAGGTCGAGTCCCAGCGAAAGGTCGATCGGAAACCGGTCAACGTGCCACCGGGCGGTGTGGGCCCTGATCTCGGTCTCGACCCTCTCCGGCCAGGCAGAGCCACCGTCGAGGGGAAGCCAGATCGAGCGGGGCAACTCTTTCTCGGACCAGCCGAGGTCCACGTCGCCGTTGTCGCCCGGGGTGACCAGGGCATGCGGCCCTGGTCGGTCGTGCGGATAGAGATGGCTCGACACCAGGATCCTGAAGCGCAGCCTTCGGATCTGCTCCGATCGTTCAAGTCGCCAGCGCTCGGCCAGCTCTGCGTCGATCTCATCGAGGACTCCTCGGCCCCGACGCTGCTCGGCGGCCGCCTCGCGTTCCAACTCGTCGAGTTCATCCCGCTCGAAATCACCTTGAACGTCGAGATCATCACGCTCCGTGCCGAACCCTCCATCGGAATGGGAGTACGCGTGGTCGAAGTTCCGCACGTACATCCGCAGAGGTTCGACCTCGATGTCGGTTCTCTCTTCCTCTTCTGGGTCACGCAGCGTGAATGCTCGGACATAGAGGTGATGGACGGCGCGATCGTCCGCATAGAAGACCCTCTCCATGCAGTCGAGGTAGGCCTTCACCGAGGTGGGCGCCTTGGTCCGATGGCCGAAGAGAGTGATGCTCACGGATACCGGGGCACGAAACGGGCGACGACCGCGCCCATCCACCTCGGCCCGCATCGCCTCTTTCAGTTCCGCTTCCCGAGGT
>CAZSOU010000200.1:0-2023 GCA_964608595.1 uncultured Rhodanobacteraceae bacterium | reverse complement strand
GGCACTTTCACATGATCAACACGCCACCTTTGAGCCCACCATCCACGGATTCAGGCTTAGTGAACGGATCGGTGATTCCGTCGGCCAGGGGAATCTCCAGCAGTGTCCGACCGTCCTCGACTCGGAGCATCGCAGCCACGTTGGGAGTGGAGTCGTCGCCGTCGAAAAAGAACCCGACCCGAACATCAGGGATTTCGTCTGCCATTCGCCATGCCTACCACGGCTGACGAGGGGTGACGTCCGCAATTTTGATGAGGCTGCGTGGGTCGCACCGACCCGGGAGACACAGAAAGGTACGCCCGTTCACACGTACGTGAGTACGCATTGCGTGAGGATCGCGCGTCCGATAACGTCGCTGCAGGCCGGGGCCGACGAAGGGAGACGGCGGTGCCGATCTGGGCAGGGTGGTCAACCGACCCAATGCAGGTGGAGAAGACTCGACTGCTCGGCTCGCTTGTCGCCGATCTCCGCCCCGACGGTCAAACAACCAGGTCTCCCGATGCTGTAGCGGAGGAACTCGGGCTCACCCTCGCCGTCTTCACCGCCGTCACCGAGTGGGAGTCGGACGGATACATCGAGGACGGTGGGATGGTTCCAGGTGCGAACCCTGTACTTGTGACTCGGCTCGGCATGGACGTGGCAGCGGAGTTTGCGGACGCCAGCAAGCATCGCGTGCAGGAGCGAGCCGCTCGCCGCGCATTGTTGCGGTGGCTCTACGACGTAGACCGGCAAGTCAACACGCATGACATGCAGGAGACCCCGTACGGCTGGTTCTATGGCCAGCAGTTCAGCGTCGATGTGTTGACCGGAGTGGCTCGCTGGCTTGTCAAGCAGCAATGGATTTCCGGGACTGCGACGATGCAGGGTCCCGTCATCCGGTCGCAACTCACCGACGCGGGCGTCAGGTGCGTTGAGGAGTTCGACGGTGACATTCGTGCCATGGAGGCGGCGGCCGGTGCAATCCCAGCGGGTGTGAACATCGCCAACTACCACCAGTTCGGTGGCAACGCCGCGATCGGCTCTGACGTGGGGCAGCAGACCTCCGTCACCGTGGCGGGTGGTGACAGTGCAGACCTGCGGTCGCTGCTAGACCTTGTGCTCCAGCACGGCGCTGTGTCCGACGAACTGGCCGCCGAGGTGGCGGAGATTCAATCGGAGCTGGCTACCGCCGATACCGACGAGAAGGCCCGGCTGGTGCACGGGCGGGCACGGCAACTTCTCGGGAGACTGAAGCCGGTCGTGGACCCGATAGTCAGAGGCGCGGTAGGGCTTGGCTACTCGTACCTGGAGATGAAGGCCGGCATCTCCTGAGTTGGTCACGCAGCAGTGGAGCCTTCCGCTGTCGGCACCAATACCCGCTCGGACGCCGGCTTGACCTTCGCCCGGTCCCAGCCTTCCTTCACAAGCCGCCGCACCAGGAGCACCCGGAACTCGGCCAGCATCTCCGGGTCACCCACAACTTCGGTCTGGTCGACGGCAGCCTTCACGCGTAGCCACCATGCCTTCTTCACCTTCCAGTGAGCGTGCCCATCCGGCACCCGGATCTTCTTCGGTGTCCCGCCCCGGCGGCCGCGTGGGGTGACGGCCAGCAGAACTGCATCGAGCACAGGCCGGACCCGGGCACGGATCTCCTTCACGCGCACCACCTCGGCCACTCTTGCCGCCGCCTGCCGCCGGTGCTCCGCCTTCGCCTTCTTGGCCCGTTCAGCCGCCCCGTTCTCCGCCGCGGCCGCGTCCAGCACCGCCGCCAGGTCGAGGTCGGCCCCAGGTAGTGCGCCCCATTCCGTGAGTTGCCTCCGGACGGCCGGGACAGCTCGTTTCGGCACACCGAGCACGGTCGGGTCCACTGCCGCCGAGTACGCCAGACCCGTTGCCCAAGTCCTGGCACCTTCGCCGGTGTAGCTGACCCACGGGTGGCCGGCTAGCGGGGTCGGGCTACAAGATCATCGGAGTGTTTACGCAGGTCATCGTGGGTGGCCAGGGCCGGGATCGAACCGGCGACCTTCCACTTTTCAGGCGGACG
>CAZSOU010000199.1:0-2107 GCA_964608595.1 uncultured Rhodanobacteraceae bacterium | reverse complement strand
CCTGTGCCCTGCCCTACGCCAATGGCCCGATCCACATCGGCCACATGGTCGAGCATGTGCAGGGCGACATCTGGGTGCGGGCGATGCGCATGTCCGGGCACGAAGTGCATTTCATTTGTGCCGACGATGCGCATGGCACACCGATCATGTTGCGTGCGCAACGCGAGGGCATCACGCCCGAGGCCCTGATCGACGCGAGCCACAAGATGCATCTGGCCGATTTCAACGATTTCGGCATCGGCTACGACCACTATTCCAGCACGCACACCCGAACCAACCGCGAGCTGACGGCACACATCTACAAGGCGCTGGATGCGGCCGGCCACGTCGAATCGCGACCGGTGGAGCAGTTCTACGACCCGGAACGCAACATGTTCCTGCCCGATCGCTTCATCAAGGGCGAATGCCCGCACTGTCACGCCAAAGACCAATACGGCGATTCGTGCGAGGTGTGCGGCAAAACCTACCAGCCGACCGACCTGATCGAGCCGTATTCGGTTGTCACCGGCGCCACGCCCGTGCGCAGGGAATCGGAACATTATTTCGTGCGCCTGGGCGATTTCGAAACCATGCTGCAGGCGTGGCTTGAAAAGCGCCGCGACGCCGGCAAGTTGCAGTCCGAGGTGGTCAACAAGCTCAAGGAATGGTTCGACGACGGCTTGCGAAGCTGGGACATCTCGCGGGACGCGCCCTATTTCGGTTTCGAGATACCCGGCGCAAAGGACAAGTTTTTCTACGTGTGGGTGGACGCGCCGGTCGGTTACCTTGCGGCATTCCGCGAATACGCCGAACGCGAGGGACTGGATTTCGACGCCTTCGTCGAACGCGACGCCGCCGCCGCGGCCGGCACCGAGATGGTGCATTTCATCGGCAAGGACATCACCTATTTCCATACCCTGTTCTGGCCGGCCATGTTGTACGGTGCGGGGCTGCGCACGCCGACTGCGGTGAACGTGCACGGTTTCCTGACCGTGGACGGCGCCAAGATGTCCAAGTCGCGCGGCACGTTCATCAACGCACGCACGTGGCTGGAGCATCTGGATGCCGAATACCTGCGGTACTACCTGGCGACATTGCTGGGGCCGTCACTGGGCGACGTGGACCTGGACCTCAAGCATTTCGAGGAGCGCGTCAACTCGCACCTCGTGGGCAAATGGGTCAATATCGCCAGCCGCACGGCGGGTTTCCTGCGCAAGCGTTTCGAAGGTCGCCTGGCCGAAACACTGGATGCCGATTTGCAGCAACGTTACGACGATGCCGTGACGCGCCTGAAAGCCGTGCCGGCACAATACGAAGCGCGCGATTACGCCGGCGCCATGCGCACCATCATGGCCGTGGCCGACGACACCAACGCATGGATTGCCGAACGCGCGCCGTGGAAGATGGCCAAGCAGGAAGGTCGGGATACCGAACTGCATCAGGTGTGCACGCTGGCGATCAACCTGTTTCGCCTCATCAGCGTGCACCTGAAGCCCGTGGTACCAGCCACCGTGGCGCGTGCCGAGATGTTTCTGGCCAGGGAGTCGGCGCATTTCAACGACGCCGACACACCGCTGCTCGGCCATGCGCTGGCCGAATTCACCCCGCTTTTGACCCGCATCGACCCGAAAAAGATCGCCGCCATGACCGAAGCTTCCCGCGAATCCCTCAAGGCCGCCAACGCACCCGCGAAACCGGAGGCGCCGGCGCCGGACACCGACTTCATCAACATCGACGATTTCGCGAAAATGGATCTGCGCGTCGGCCGCGTCGACGTGTGCGAAGCCGTGGAAGACTCGAAGAAACTGCTGCGCTTCGAACTCGACGCCGGCGCGATGGGCAAACGGCAGATTTTTTCCGGCATCAAGGCCGCCTACCCCGAGCCGGAAAACCTGGTGGGTCACCACGTGGTGTTCGTGGCGAACCTGCCGCCGCGCAAGATGCGCTTCGGGTTGTCCGAAGGCATGATCCTGTCGGCCGGCACCGGCGGCGCCGACCTCAAGGTGGTCGAGGTCGACCGCGCGGTCGAGCCGGGCTCGCCGGTCGGCTGACACCGCCTTGCGCTCCCGCGGGTCATCGGAGTTTCCTGTGGGAGGGGCCGGTGGCCCCGACGGATCATGCGGTACAT
>CAZSOU010000198.1:0-2110 GCA_964608595.1 uncultured Rhodanobacteraceae bacterium | reverse complement strand
GCCGATCCGGCTCCGACCTCACCGGCGTCCCCGACCTGGCTGTCGAGGTGAAGGCACGGAAGGCGTTCGATCCGCTCGCATGGATCAGGCAGGCCGACCAACACGACGGGCGGCTGCCCATCGTCATCATGCGCTGCAACGGGCAAGGCCCCGCATCGGTGCATGAGTGGCCGTGCCTGATCCGCCTCGGCGACCTCACCCCCCTACTCCTGGCCGCAGGCTACGGCGACCCCGACACCATCGAGGAGACCGCGTGAGTGACACCGATGACCGGATGATCATCGCCCAGATCGTCATCCAGGAGTGGCTGGAGCCGGACGGCACGATGGGCCGCTGCTACTCAGCCGTGGACGGGTCGAACAACGAGCTGGACACGGCGAAAGCGGTCGGGCTCCTGGCGACCGCCCAGCATCGACTGCTCGACGCCCACCTGTATGTGGAGGACGACGATGAGTGACACTGATCTGCTCGCCGAGGCCGTGTCCCAGCTCGACCAGGCGGTCACCCGCATGTTCGGGCCGACCCTCACCGAACACGGGCCAGCCGCTAGCCTGTGGGCACAAATGGTGGAGGCCGTCCACGACAAACCCCACTCCGGCAACAGCGGCCAGTGGGCCACCGGGCCCGCCGCATGGCTGGACGCCATCGACTGGTGCACCACCGTGGAAACCACAGTGCGCGGTTGGGCCGGCATCCACGACGACCCGCAGACGATCCTCGAAGGCTGGTGCACTACGTCGGCGTGGCGGCCGCAGGATGCGGATGTGGTGGCTGGGTATGCGCGTGCCCTGCATGGCTGGTGCCGGAAAGCCGAACGGCTCCTGTCCGGGGCATCAGTGATGTCCGTGGACGCGGACTGCCCATCGTGCGGGAAGCGCTACATCTACCGCCGCAACCAGTACGGGGAGACCGTCCGTACCGCCGCCCTCGAAGTCACCACCGCCGGGTGTGAGTGCCTGCACTGCTACCAGACGTGGCCGTCCACGCAGCTCGAGTTTCTGGCGCGCGTCATCGGCTGCACCCCGGTAGGGGAAACGGCGTGAGCGGGGCACGGTCGGCGGGGTTGCAGGCCCGCTACGAGAAACGGCAACGCGATGTCGGATCAGTCGGGGCCAGGTGCCCGTACTGCTCGAAGACTCAGTTCACGACGAGGTCGGCGGCGAAGCGGTGCGCGAAACGGTACCCCACCGAAAAGTATGCGGTGTACCGGTGCCCACACGACACGGGGTTCTGGCATCTGGGGCACCTGTCGCCCCGCATCAAGTGGGGGTACGAGACCCGCCTGGAGCGGTACGGGTAGGAATCGTGGCGTGACCTGCTAAAATAGGGCGTGGCGGCAGGTGCTACGAACACTCTGCCGCCACTGACCCACTCACTTGATCTCAGCAAGGAGGGGCTAGCGATGGATGCTACCTCACACGGTATTTGGCTCCCGATCCCCGGCTACGAGGGCTACTACGAGGTGTCAACGAGGGGCCTCGTCCGTTCCCTCGACCGCATCTCATCGTCTGGACGACGAATCTGTGGTCGGATGATGAAGATCAGGAACACTCCAACCGGCTACCAAGACGTTGGCCTGTGCAAGGATGGCAATCGGACCCCGTCGTACGTTCATCGCCTGGTCTTGGAGACTTTCGTTGGCCCGTGCCCCGCCGGAATGGAGACTCGACATCTCAACGGCGACGGCACAGACAACCGGCTGTCGAACTTAGAGTGGGGCACTCCGTCCGAGAACGCCATGGACATCATCAGACACGGACATCACCCGTGGGCGAACCGTACACATTGCTCCCAGGGGCACGAGTACACCCCGGAAACCACCAAGCTCGTTAATGGCGGCCGTACCAGGTGGTGCCTGATCTGCCGCAGTGAGTGGGCGCGCAAGCGCGCCGCACGAACGATGTGATATAGTAGTCGCAGTAGCAGACGACTCCCCAAAACCGGGTCGTCTGCTACTCGCGTATGTGCCTCGTGTCCCCGCCGGTCCGCTCCCCCGGATGAAGTCGGCGAAGCTGTCGTGCCTTCCCCCCAGCGTGTACGGCTGCACGAGCCACTAGGTAGCGCCCCAGACATACGTGGGACACGCGCCGATTCGCCCGCCAGTGCGTGA
>CAZSOU010000197.1:0-2130 GCA_964608595.1 uncultured Rhodanobacteraceae bacterium | reverse complement strand
CGCCGGCGAGCGCCCGTTCCTCTGCCTCGCCGGCCGCGCGCTCGATGGCGTCGTCCCTCTCGGCGCGGATAAGGGCGTCGGTCTCGGCGTCATCCTGGCTTCCCTTGTCAGCTTCGAGGGCGACGGCCATGCCATTTTCCAGCGGCGCGAACGTCAGATTGTGCGGAATCTCCATGCCCGGCTGCTCCAGGCGCAGGCGCAGGTACAGGCGCGCGGCGGCCTCGGCGTCGGCAAGGGCGCGGTGGGCGCCATCGTGTGGGCGGTTGAAGTAGTGCTCATGGGCCTCGTTGAGGTTGGGGTTCTTGTGCAGGCGGCCGCGGCCGGACTTGCGCATGGCCTCGGTGGCCGGCAGCTTCATTTCCTTGCACGCGGCGCGCATCGTGCAGTACGCCGGGGCGCCCTTGAACTTGTCGGCAATCTCGTCGCGGGCCTCGGCGCTGTCCAGGGGCGGGTTGTCGCCGAACCCATAGCGCTTGATGGCGATGCGCAAGATGCGCGCGTCGAAGCTCTCGTTGTGGCCCACGCGCAAGTCGGCGCGCTCGTGCAGGTGCAGGAACTTGGCCAGTGCCTCGGCCTCGGGGATGCCTTCGGCCTGGGCGTGCTCCAGGGGTATGCCGTGGGCGCGGAATGCCTCGCTGTTCTCGTCCCACGTCCAGCCGTCGGGCCGGATGATCGCGCTGAATCCATCGCGCACTCTCAGCGTGTCGGTGTCGATCAACAGGGCAGCGATTTCGACAAGATGCGGCTGCACGTCGGACTCGCTGGGTTCTTTCCACACCGGCAGGCCGGTGGTTTCGGTGTCGTATGCCAGGATCAGCATGGGTATCTCCTTGGGTTGGCGCAGTGGGATCACTGCTTGGTCCGCATCAAGCGGGCGATTTCGTTGACGTTCGCGCCGGGCACGTGCCAGCCGAACATGGAGCCGATCAACATGGCCTCGACCTGCTCGGGGGTGACGCCAAGCCGGGCGTTGATGCCATCGGCAATGTCTTGCAGGTCCAGTTGCTCGGTGCCGTCGCCCACGTCCCACGGGTAGTACCCGCAATCCCCGCGCCGGACCTCGATCAGTTGATCGCGGCCGGGCAGTACGGCGAAACAGCGTTTGGGCAGGCGGGAAAGGTTGGTGCGAAGGGCGTCGCGGTCGTCAGGACTGATTGACACGGGCGGCCTCCTTGGCTTGGGCCTCGCGCACGGCGGCGCGCACGGCCTGACGCTGCTCCATGCGGAATACGCGCTGCTCGAACGCGCGGCGCAGGTCGGTCTTGGCGCGGTACCGGCGGTAGAACCACCAGAAGATCAGCCAGACGACGATGCAGGCGCCGCCGGTCAGGTACGGCTCGCTGCCGGGGTGGGCTTGGGTGCCGGCCATCCACGTAGCGAGAACGTGGACGGCGGCGACGAAAAAGACGTAGGTACCAATGGCGCGCTCGGTGGCGAGCGGTCCGTTGTGGTGTTTGCTCATGGCTCAATCCTCGAAGTGTCGGTTCATGCGATCGGCGAAGCGGCGGCGCAGGTCGGGCGGGAGCCACGCGACGCGCAGGTTCGGCGTGTTCAGGTCGCGCGCGGCAAGGCGCAGGTCGCGCTGGTACTGGTCCTGCCATTTGCGGCCGTGGCCGTAGTCGGGCAGGTAGCGGTTGATGCGGTCGTGCATGCCCGCGCGCATGGCGCGCAGTACATTCATGGCCGGCACGCCGTCGTAGCTGTCCCACTGGCCGACCGGAACGACAGGGTTTTTTCCCTGTCGCTCCAATCTGGCCAAACTGCGCCACGCGGACACGTAGGCGCGGACGGTGACGCGGCGGCCGCTCGGGATGCGAATGGCGTGGCGCACAGGGCGCGCGAAGCGTGCGCGCACCTCTGCTTCCTTCGCCGCCTGCCGGCGGATCGTGTTCTGTGCGTCGTGCGCGCTATCCCATCCCAGCGCGCGCGCTTCTTCGTTGGCGTTGCGCGCGCTCATGCCTGCACCCCAATCGCCGCCCGGCGGTCCTGCCCGACAGGGCGGCCGAAGCCCACACGGTCGCCAGCGGCGGCGCCGGCGTTCTTGGCGAAGTTGCTGGACATGTTGCGACTGGTTTTGCCGTAACTCGCCGCACCGAACTCGGCGTCGCGCAGGGCGAGCGTGTTGTCCAC
>CAZSOU010000196.1:0-2160 GCA_964608595.1 uncultured Rhodanobacteraceae bacterium | reverse complement strand
TTCCGCTTGGCTTGCTCGAAGTAGGACGGCTTGAGCTCGGCGCCGATCGCGAACCGACCCGCCTGCACGGCCGCGTAGACCTCACTGCCTACGCCCATGAACGGTGTCAGGACTCGCTCGCCAGGGAGCGTGCGCAGGTCTAGGAAGCGTTCGATCACGTCGAGCTGCAGAGGGTGGACGTGCTTCTCGTCGTCCTCGTCGCGTCCGTCTCGGAAGGGCAGGACGCGATCGATCCGCACGTCATCCCACACCGAGGAGGCGTACCGTCGCCAAATCCAGTGTGAGTACCGGTTGGCCTTCTGATCGCCGTCGTGACCCTTGTAGCGCAGGGCGTCGGCCGGGTGCGATTCGCTGCCGGCATACCCGTTTGCGAGGCCGTTGGGGTGCATGACCGGCTCGGATCCTCCGGGCTTGCGGAAGATCAGCAGCTCGTCCGGCGAGGCGACGCCACCAAGTGCTCCGTTCTGGACGATGGTCTTGTGCGCGAGGTTCTTCTGCATGGTCCGGTTGCGGACCGCCAGTGGCTCCTTCCAAATCACATGCCGTGCGATGAAGTCCCAGCCGACCCTCTGGTGTGCGCGTATCACGTCACCAGGGAAGTCGGTGTAGGAGTCGGACCCGCTGTTGCCGGATGGGACCAGCGCCGCGTGCACGCCCGAGGTTCGTCCTGGCATGGTGACCCGGTACTTCTCGCGGATCACATACTCGTAGTGTTCGAAGAACTCGTCGTAAGACCGGGCGTTCGACAGGTCTCGCTCGCTTGATGAGTAGTGGTAGAGCCCTGAGAATGGTGGGGAGTAGATGGTGGCGTGAATTGAGTCGTCGGGGATCGCCTGCATCATCTCGATGCAGTCGCCGTTGTAGATCGCATAGCGGTCGGTGACGATCTGGTCCTTCACAGTAGCCATGCGGGCAGCTCCAATTCGTTGTCGTAGGTGGTGGCGCGGTCTACGGCCAAGGCGTCGTTCATGTGCCGGATGAGTGCAGCGAACATGTCGTCGGCCTGTCTGGCCTTGCGCTGCAGATTGGCCAGGATCGCCTTGCCGCCCGTGGTGGTGATGACATCGACCTCGACCGGCTTGGTCTGGCCGAACCGCCACGACCGCCGGACGGCCTGGTAGTACTGCTCGTAGGAGTGGCTGGGGAAGTAGGTCATGCGGTGGCAGTGCTGCCAGTTCAGCCCCCATGCACCGATGCTGGGCTTAGTGACAAGCACCCGAATCTCACCGCGCGTAAACGCCGCGAGCTTGGCCTCCTTCTCATCGGGCGAGTCGGACCCGACGACCTCCACTGCCCCGTCAATGAGGTGCGTGAGCAACGTGGACTCATCGTTGAGGTGACACCAGGCGACGCCGGACTCGGCGTGCTCAAGCGCGCCGGCCGCTGCCTCACAGCGCTCGGGTAGGGTGCGTCGATTCTCTTCCCGTTCCTCAGCCAGGCCGACGGCTGGCACGTCGAACAAGCTGCCTTCACGCGGTCGCGATGCTTTGACCTCGATGGTCCGTTCGAGCAGGGCGGGGAGCACGAAGCCGTCGTCGCTGTAGCCATAGTCAGATGGCTGACGGATCGCCCTTGCCCAGGATGCGACCCACTTCCAGAACGGTTCCCCGGCGTGGCCCTTGAGTCGGTATCCGACGTCGCGACCGCTGGCCGCGAAGCTGCTGCGGTTGGTCGTCGTGCGGTTGTCGTTGACGAAGAACCGGGTCAGCATGTCCACATAGCCCAGCTCGCCAAGGGCCTCACTAGATGTGCCGAGCTCCATCCAGTCGTTCGGTGCGGCTGTCGCCGTCCCGAGCAGGCGGTAGGGCATGCGCCGCATGAACTCGGTCACGTCGGCGCGGCGCTCGCCATCGAAGGATTTGATGGCGCTGGACTCGTCGCACACGACGGCCGCGAAGTCGTCGGGGTCGAACTTCCTGAGCTGCTCGTAGTTCGTGACAACGATCGGGGCGGGGGTTGAGCCGTCACGAGAGAGTGCCGCCTCGTGCCCGAACTTCTCCGCTTCCGCGACGATCTGGAACCCGACCGCGAGAGGGGTCAGCAGTAGGACTGGTCGTCCCGTTCTCCGGTGGACTTGCTCGGCCCAGGCAAGCTCCATCGGGGTCTTGCCCATGCCGCAGTCCGCGAAGATCGCCGCGCGACCCTGCTGGGTGGCCCAGG
>CAZSOU010000195.1:0-2193 GCA_964608595.1 uncultured Rhodanobacteraceae bacterium | reverse complement strand
ACCGAAGCCGTCGGGCAGGATTTCCAGCACGCCCTCGGCCCAGATGCCGCCGCCGGCCTTGGCGTGGGCCTTGAGGATGTTGAAGATGACATCCTGGCGGCGCTGACGTGCCACACCTTCCTTGACCCCCAGCGATTCGGCGAAGGCCAGCAGATCGACCGGGTTCTTGCGTTTCAGCTCGGTGAGATTGACGACGTTGTTGTCGTCGCCGATATCGGCGTTCTCGTCGTCCACCGGCAGGCCGCGCGGATTGTTGCGCCCGCCGCCGCGATTGTTGCGGTCATGACGACGCCGACCGCGCCGACGCTCGTTGTTGCGGTTGTTGCCGCCCTTGTTGTCGTGGCCGTTCTTGTCGTTGTTGCGGTTGGGCTTGTCGCCGCCGCCTTCGGACGATTTGCCATTGTTGCCGCCGTCGTTGCGCGCGCCACCGTCCTGAGTGCTCTTGTCACTCGGGTCGGTCGCCGGCTTGCCGGCGGGTTTCCGGGTGTCGCCGTCGGCGGGTGCGCTGTCGGCGTCGTCGGCCTTGGTGCTCTTGCGACGGCGGGGCTTGGGGCTGCTTTCGGCAGCTTCGGCCTTGTCGGCGCTTTTGGCACTGGCGCGGCGTCGCGGCTTGGGCGCGGCGGACTCTTTGGACACGGGGGCGGCTTCGGCCGGGCTGGAGGCCTCGGCAGGAGTTTTGTTTTCGCTGTCAGACACGAACGGACCTCACGGGGCGCCGTTGAAGGAAGGGAATGCGGAAATGTTCCGATACGGAATGCGCGAGCGCGGAAGGCTCGGCGGAAAGCCGGAATCTAGCATCGCGGCTGGTTCACGTAAAGCGTAGCCGAAGCGGCCGCTACGTGCAAAGGGGGCGCTGGCTTGCAGGCCCGGCGAGGCCGACCACCACGGCGGCCGGCCTCGCTGCGGAAACGGTCGGGGATTACAGGGCCTTGTCCACCATGGCGGTGATTTTGCCCTTGGGCACGGCGCCGACCTGCGTGTCCTGCACCTGCCCGCCCTTGAACAGGATCATCGTCGGCACGCCGCGGATGGAGTAGTTCATGGCCGTTTTCTGGTTCTGATCCACGTCCACCTTGACGATTTTCAGACGACCGTCGTAGTCGGCGGCCACTTCGTCCAGAACGGGCGCCATGGCCTTGCACGGGCCGCACCAGGTCGCCCAGAAGTCCACCAGGACGGGGGTGTCCGATTGCAGGACCTGGGTTTCGAAATCGTTGTCGCCGACGTGGGTAATGGAATCGCTCACAAGAGATCTCCGTAGTCTGGGTCAGAAGCGGTGGTCGAGGTGCCTGTCACGGTCATGGCATGATCAGGTACAATCAATGGCTTGTCTGGCAGGCGATGCGCCGGATGAAGCCGGTCGGCACGCTGTGCACCGTTCATTGCAGCGCAAGCGGCGATCGGATTCAAGCGTACTTGTTCGCCCCCCGTTTTGCCGGAAATCCCAAAATGAGGGCCCCGTTTCCCGTTTGCAAGGGCCCGGCGCGCCGTATCGCGCTTGCATCCCATTTTCCGGGCCTGGCGGATCGCGCCGCCGCCCGCGGTTGTCATTGAATGTCCGATCACGTACTTACCGATACCTTTTTCGAAAATTTCGACCTGCATCCGCAGTTGCAGCAGGGCCTGGCCGATTGCGGCTTCACCCGTTGCACGCCGATCCAGGCGCTGACGCTGCCGGTGGCGCTTGCCGGGCGCGACGTTGCCGGTCAGGCGCAAACCGGCACCGGCAAGACCTGTGCCTTCCTGGTGGCGCTGATGAACCGCCTGCTGACCGAGCCGGCCCGCCCCGCGCGCAAGGACACCGATCCACGTGCGTTGATCATTGCGCCGACCCGCGAACTGGCCATCCAGATCGACAAGGATGCGCAGGCCATCGGCCTGCACACCGAGCTGGAAACGGCGCTCATTTATGGCGGCGTCGATTACGACAAGCAGCGTCAGCAGCTGCGCGACGGCTGCGACATCATCATTGCCACGCCGGGCCGACTGCTCGATTACTACAAGCAGCACGTGTTCAGTCTGGACAACATCGAGGTGATGGTCATCGACGAAGCCGACCGCATGTTCGACCTCGGCTTCATCAAGGATGTGCGTTACATCTTCCGCCGCCTGCCTTCGCGCGACGAGCGTCAGGTGCTGCTGTATTCGGCCACGCTCAGCCACCGTGTGCTGGAGCTGGCCTACGAGCACATG
>CAZSOU010000194.1:0-2205 GCA_964608595.1 uncultured Rhodanobacteraceae bacterium | reverse complement strand
CATCCGGCAGGCGAAACTTCAAGGTGAATTCGTACTCATTCATCATCGTGCTCCTGTCGAGCCTGCTCATGCCGGGCGCGCTCGCGTGCGCAGCGGTCGACCACCCGCCGGAGCTGCCTGCCATGGGCACCCGGATTCTTTGGCGTGCTCCAGATACTGGCAATGCAAAACTCGCCACAGCGACAGGTCGCATCGTTGTAGGGACAATACATTCGGCCCCACGCGTGCGAGCCACCCTCCTTGATCCTCCAGCCATGTGCTTCGGCGTGCCGGATGGCCATTTCGACCTCGGGTTTTGGATGTGGCTTTCGGGCCATGGGACTTCCTTGTCTCGAAGCAGAGTCTAGAGAAGCAAGGCAGGTTGTCAAGTGACAACCTGAATAATAGGGAGTCGCAAAAGTAGCAAGAATGCGATCAAGCCAGCTCCTGCTCGCGGGGCAAGTGAATCTGCCCCCCCCCCCCGCCCGTCGATGGACCCGGTTTCCCGCTCGTCAACCGGTCCCCTGAGACAAATTTACTAAATCCATTGACAAGGGCACTCACCTCTCTTAAGGTGAGATACACTTTATCGCATAAATTATTTAGTGAATTATCTTCTTGGAGAACTTCATGAGCACTAGTGCCCTGGTACGACTTGCCCTGACCACCACCGGATACAACCAAAAGGAGCTCGGCCGTCAGCTTGGCGTGTCACCCACACAAGTAAGCAAATGGAAGAAAGGGGAATACATCTCCACCGAGATGGAAGATCAGCTACGCGAGCTGGCCGGGATCGGCGACCTGGATCCAGACCTGGTGATTTCCACCGGATCCACGGAAGCCGCAAAGAAGTGGCAGCGGCTCATCACCTTCTTGGCCGACCATGCGCTTGAGTGCGCTGAAACGGGATACAACACCGAGCCACTACAAGACGAGCTCGGACTCCTGACGCCAACGACCGTCGACACTCTTGAGAAGATGGGTGCCAAAATTCCCGCCACATTTCCCCAGGACATCGATCTGGATTTCGATGCTGCCTGGGAGGACGAAGCCACCGATGAAGCACTCTTCGATGCCATTGAGTCCAATCCTTACTCGAACACGATTCTGGCGATCTTCAAGGCCCTCAATGACGTCTATGGCTTCTACGCGGCATACCTGTCCGAGCTCTTCGACCATGAAGATCTTGATCTCATGGGGACCGCCGCTGCGAACATCGAGCCCTGTCTGATCGACTTGGCGGCGACCAAAGTGAACGTCGATAAAAAGTTTGCGCCCGGATTTGGCAGGTTCTGCGCCAAGACTCGCCGGGAATACGAGAACTGGATCAGCTTGGTCAAAGACAAGGCATTCCAGGCGGGAGTCCCATTGAGGGCCGAATTGATGAATCTGGTATACGGCTCCAGCGATGAGTTGAGTCACGACGCGGAAGCGGAGAGTTTAGGCTTCAACACCGGGCGCATTCACCCCGACATCTATATGAACGAGCTGCTGGTCGGCATGCGCGTCATCCACCAAGTGTTGCCAGCTATTCTCAAGAAACTGGATATCGATGAGGAATTCAAGCTGGATACGTCCGAACTGAGCCTTGGCAACTCCCCGCAGCCCGAGGAGGACTAAAGCCTGATTGCCCTGCACCAATGGCACCTACTTAACATCCGTTCGTCCTGAGCGTAGGCCGCAGGCCGAAGTCGAAGGGCCTCGCCGACACCCGTTCGTCCTGAGCGTAGGCCACCGGCCGAAGTCGAAGAACATGCCGGTAACTTGCCGGATGCACTTCGACTCCGCCCGCTACACGGGCTACGCTCAGTGCAAACGGTTTGGGGCCGGATGGCTGCCAAGCAAGCGCCATCGGGCCCTGCCACCATGGTTTGTCGAAAGTACTAGGATGATCCGGGTCATCCGACGCGAGGAGACACGCAAATGACGAAGCTGGCCATCACCGCCCTTCTCATGGCCCTGCTGGCAGGCACTGCGCAGGCGCAGACCAATGCCGGCAAGCAGAAACCCGATCCGAATCTGCCCTTCAAAATCACCAGAGTGGCCAGTTTCGACCTGCCCTGGCGCATCGCGTTCCTGCCCGATGGCCGCATGCTGGTGACGGAGAAGGTCGGCCACGTCCAGCTGGTCACCCCGCAGGGCGCCAAGACCGAACTCGCGGGCGTTCCGGACAGCTGGTACCAGGGCCAGAACGGCATGCTCGGCGTCTTCCTCTCGCCCCATTAC
>CAZSOU010000193.1:0-2212 GCA_964608595.1 uncultured Rhodanobacteraceae bacterium | reverse complement strand
AATCCCTCCCTCTCCGCCAGATACGCATGACGCCCCGCAAGGGGCGTTTTGTGTATTGGAGGCAACTCCGGAGTTGTACCGCCGCGCCGCGTGGACTATGTTCCACCCATGCGCCGTCGGCTTTCCCGTTCCCGCCGTTTTCGCGTCATGCTCGGCATGGCGCTGCTGGCGTGGGCGATGCTCGCTTCCGGCGCCATGGCGGCGATGCCGGGCATGGCCGACACCATGAGCATGACGACGACGATGCAGATGCCTGCGTCGCATGCCTCAGCAAAACATTGCGACGGCATGTCGATGGATTCCACCGGCTTCCATCAGCATGCGCCTGTGATGCCCATGGGACATGGTGGTTGCTGCCACGGCGGATGCCATTGTCCATCGTCATGCAACGGCGTGCTGGTGACGCCAAACGCACTCGTTCCCGCATGGCCACTGCACGCGATCACGTCCACTTTCGTGCCCGCTCAGCCCGTGCTGACACCGCCTGCGCCCCCCTTGCGACCTCCGATCGCCTGATTCCCGCCACGGCGACACGTGCGCCGCTCCTGCCCCCTGCCCTGTTGCGTCGCTCACGTCGTGACGATGCAGGTGTTCCAATGCAGTCGGTGTGCCGAGCACACCAGTGGGAATGACATGAAACAGAAATCTTCCGGCCCCGGATCCTTCGATCCGATGCTCTCGCGTCGCCGCTTCGTGCAAGGGTTGGCGCTGGGCGGCGCCACCGCAATGTTCGGCGGCTTCGTCAAACCGGCCATGGCTTTGCAGACTTCGGGCCGCCGTAACATGCAAGGCATGGGCGAGTCCGGTGTCCTGTCCGGCACCGAGTTCGCCCTGGAAATTGCCGAAACGCCTGTGAATTTCACCGGCAAGGCGGGCCGCGCGAATACGGTCAACGGCTTGCTGCCCGGGCCGCTGTTGCGCTGGCGCGAAGGCACCACCGTCACGTTGCGCGTCACCAATCGACTGCGTGAGCAGACATCGATCCACTGGCATGGCATCCTCGTGCCAGCCGGCATGGACGGCGTGCCCGGCTTCAGTTTTCCCGGCATCGCGCCGGGCGAAACCTTCGTCTATCGTTTTCCGGTCAAGCAAAGCGGTACCTACTGGTACCACAGCCATTCGGGGTTCCAGGAACAAACCGGCCCGTTCGGTCCGCTGGTGATCGATCCGGCCGGCCCGGATCGCAACCAGGCGGATCGCGACTACGTGGTCATGCTCAACGACTGGACCGATGAAGACCCGATGACGGTCTTCACGAACCTCAAGAAGGTGGGCGACTACTACAACTACGGCGAGCCGACCGTGCGCGATTTCGTTGCCGACGCATCCCGGATGGGGCTGGAAAAAGCCCTGGCGTCGCGCAAGATGTGGAACGAGATGCGCATGACGCCGCGCGACCTGGTCGACGTGACCGGCGCAACCTACACCTATCTGATGAACGGCGCCCCGCCCGCCGGCAACTGGACGGGATTGTTCCGGCCCGGCGAGCGCGTGCGGCTGCGCTTCATCAACGGTTCGGCCAACAGCTATTTCGACGTGCGCATCCCGGGCCTGAAGCTTTCCGTGATCGCGGCCGACGGCCAGGATGTCGTACCGGTCGAGGTGGACGAGTTCCGCATCGGCACCGCCGAGGTCTACGACGTCATCGTGCAGCCACGGCGCGATCGCGCCTACACCGTCTTTGCCCAATCGATGAGCCGCGACGGTTATGCGCGCGGCACGCTGGCGCCGCGCACGGGCATGGAAGCGGACATCCCGCACCTCGACCCGCTGCCCACCTTGTCGATGGTCGACATGATGGGCGCCATGGCCGGCATGCACGGCATGGATCACGGTTCGATGCACGGCATGGACATGGGCGGCGTGGATCTCGACCCCGCCGGTCCGAAGAAGGCGCACCATGCACGCACGGAATACGACAACCCCAATGTCGACATGCACGTGGACATGCCGCGCACGAATCTGGACGATCCCGGCGTCGGGCTGCGCGACAACGGTCGCCGCGTGCTGACCTACGCCGACCTGCACACCGTCGGCGGTTCGCTGTATCCGCAGGAGCCGGTCACCGAGGAGATCGAACTGCACCTGACCGGCAACATGAGCCGATTCGTCTGGGGCTTCGACGGCCTGAAATTTTCGCAGGCCAAACCGGTGCATTTCCCCTACGGCAAGCACCTGCGCCTGATTCTGTGCAACGACACCATGATGACGC
>CAZSOU010000192.1:0-2229 GCA_964608595.1 uncultured Rhodanobacteraceae bacterium | reverse complement strand
TGCTGGCCATCGGCATCGTGGTCGACGACGCCATCGTGGTGGTGGAAAACGTCGAGCGCAACATCGCGCTGGGTCTGGCGCCGAAGGACGCCACGCGTCAGGCCATGCGCGAGGTGACCGGACCCATCATCGCCACCGCGCTGGTGCTGTGCGCGGTGTTCGTGCCGACCGCCTTCATCACCGGGCTCACCGGACAGTTCTACCGCCAGTTCGCGTTGACCATCGCCATCTCCACGGTGATCTCGGCGTTCAATTCGCTGACCCTGAGCCCGGCCCTGGCCGCGGTGTTGCTGAAACCGCATGATGCGCCGAAGGACCGTTTCAGCCGTTTGCTGGAAAGGGGCCTGGGCTGGTTCTTCCGTCCCTTCAATCGCTTCTTCGAATGGAGCGCGGGGCGCTACGTCGGCGCCACTCGCCGCGTGCTGCGCCGTTCGCCGGCGGCGCTGGCGGTGTATGCCGGGCTGCTGGGATTGTCGGTACTGATGTTCGCGCACGTGCCGACCGGTTTCGTGCCGCAGCAGGACAAGCAGTACCTGGTGGCGTTCGCGGATTTGCCGGATGCCGCCTCGCTGGAACGGACCTCCGAAGTGGTCAAGCGCATGTCGTCCATCGCCCTGGAGCAACCAGGCGTGACGCACGCGGTGGCCTTCCCCGGCCTGTCCATCAACGGGTTCACCAACGCGTCCAATGCCGGTGTCGTGTTCGTCGCACTGGACGACTTCGGGAAGCGTCGTGATCCCGCGTTGTCGGCCGATGCCATCGCCGCGGCGCTGAACGGCAAGCTGGCCGCCATCCAGGGTGCCACCATCGCCGTGTTCCCGCCGCCACCGGTGCAGGGTCTGGGTACCATCGGCGGTTTCCGCCTGCAGGTGGAGGATCGGCGTGGCGCCGGCTTCGATGCCCTGTATACGCAAACCCAGAACCTCATCGGGAAAACCGCCGACACGCCGGAACTGGCCGGCCTGTTTTCCAGCTTCCGGGTCAGCGTGCCGCAGATCAAGGTGGACGTGGACCGTGAGAAGGCCAAGACCGAAGGCGTGAATCTTGCCGACGCGCACCAGACGCTTCAGGCTTACCTGGGCTCGTTGTACGTCAACGATTTCAACCGCTTCGGGCGTACCTGGCAGGTCAACGTGTCGGCCGAGCCACGCTTTCGCAGCGATCCATCGGACATCGCCGCGCTGAAGACCCGCAACGCCGCCGGGCGACCGGTGCCGCTGGGTTCGTTCGTCAGCGTTCATCGCATCAGCGGACCCGATCGCGTGATGCACTACAACGGCTATCCCACGGCCGAAATCAACGGCGGCCCGGGGCCCGGTTTCAGTTCCGGTCAGGCGCAGCAGCGCATGGCGACACTGGCACGCGACACGCTGCCCAATGGCATGCACTTTGAATGGACCGACCTCACCTACCAGCAGATCCTGGCCGGAAACACCGCCGTGTACGTGTTCCCGTTGTGCGTGTTGCTGGTGTTCCTGATGCTTTCGGCGCTGTACGAAAGCTGGTCGCTGCCGCTGGCGGTGATCCTCATCGTGCCGATGGGCCTGCTGTCGGCCATCACCGGCGTGTGGCTGGCCGGTGGCGACAACAACATCTTCACCCAGATCGGCCTGATCGTGCTGGTCGGCCTGGCCTGCAAGAACGCCATCCTGATCGTCGAGTTCGCCATCGACCGCCAGCGCGAGGGCATGGACCGCCTGGCGGCGGTGCTGGAGGCGGCGCGCCTGCGCCTGCGTCCGATCCTGATGACCTCCATCGCCTTCATCATGGGCGTGGTGCCGCTGGTGTTCTCGCACGGTCCCGGCGCCGAAATGCGCCATGCCATGGGCGTGGCCGTGTTCGCCGGCATGATCGGCGTGACCGCCTTCGGCCTGATCTTCACCCCCGTGTTCTATCTGGTCATCCGTGGCCTGGTGGAGCGCCGCCGCGCGCGCCGCCGGACGGCGGCCGTGCCCGATTCATCCGTAGAGTGAGGAGTCCAACGATGAATGTATCGTCCCTGCAACGCCGGCGTCGCGCCGAGGCCGTGTACGACTTCGTCACCGGGTCCGCCGAGCTTCTCGCCAGTGACGACGAATTCCGTCGTCGCGACCTGGAGGACCGTCTGCTGGCGATGTTGCCCGTGTTGCGCCAGACACCGTTGTTCGAGGTCTTCGCCATCCGCAACCCGGCCTTGCGTGCGATGCTGGATGACAGCGACGAGCCGCCGCCGGCACCGGCCCGGTTGGC
>CAZSOU010000191.1:0-2234 GCA_964608595.1 uncultured Rhodanobacteraceae bacterium | reverse complement strand
GGTGGCGACCGCGAGGACAACGACGCCCGCGGAACCTACGACGCCGGGGTGGCCGCGGAGGTGACGCAGCGATGAGCACCGAGTGCCGTGCCGCGACCGCAGGCGTCACCAACCCCTACGCCGAGTACGCCCCCGAGTGGTACTGCACCACCCACCAGTGCTGGAACGAAGACGACCAGTGCCACGGCGTGCCGGACTCCGACTACGACTACCCGCCGGAGGTGTGGTAATGGACATCCAGCACGGCATCCACGGCGGGCTCACTCGCGCCGATCTTCCCGAGGGACTGTCTCCGTCCGGGGCGAAGACGCTGCTGTTCAAGACCCCCGCGATGTATCAGTGGGAACGTCAGCACCCGAAGGAGCCGACTCGCAGCATGGTCCTCGGGACGCTCGTGCACGGCCTCGTGCTTGAAGGCCGCAGGCTCTACATCGAGGTGGCCGACCGTCGTACCAAGGCGGGCAAGGAGGCCGCAGCCGAGGCTGAGGCTCAGTCGCTCGTCGCGGTCACCCCTGCCGAACGTGAGCAGGTCGAGGGCATGGCGCAGTCCGTCCTCGAGCATCCTCTCGCGGCAGGAATCCTGTCCGAGGGCGAGCCCGAGCAGGCCGTGATCTGGGCCGACCAGGAGACCGGCGTCACCTGCCGGGGCTTCATCGACTGGCTGCGCACCAACGCCATCGTGGACCTCAAGAGTGCAGACACGGCGTCTCCAGTTGGATTCGCCAAACAGGCCGCGAACCTGCACTACGACCTACAGAGCGCCATGTACCGCGAAGGCATCCGCGCCCTCACCGGATGCGACCTGCCGTTCATTCACATCGCAGTGGAGACCAGGCCGCCTCACCTAGTCGCCGTGCACCAGTTCCCGGCCGAGGCCGACGAGCGCGGCCTCTGGCACATGCGGCAGGCCATCGACCTGTACGCCAAGTGCATCGAGACGGGCGACTGGCCGGGGTATTCAGACGAGGTTATCCCTACACCTTGGCCGAGGTGGGCGTCATGATTGCCTCGTGCGAGTTCTGCGGGTCCAACTTCACTATCAGGCCTTATCAGACATCAACTGCGAGATTCTGTTCGAGGTCGTGCAAGGCGTCGAGCCGAACCTCTTCGAAGAATTCGAACTGGCGGGGCGGAAAGACATCGCATCCGCTCTACGGCGTCTACAACGAAATCCTGCACCGATGCACCAATCCCAACCACAAAAGATGGGCTGACTACGGAGGGCGTGGGATAACAGTCTGCGTCCGTTGGCGAGATGACTTCTGGAATTTCGTAGACGACATGGGCCCGCGCCCTGATGGCGTCAGCGAGAAAGGGCGCTCCCTCTGGTCGATCGACCGGATAGATAACGACGGTCCCTATTCGCCAGAAAACTGTCAGTGGTCTAGCAATATCCAGCAGCGACGGAATCGTCGCCCCCAGAAACGCCGGACGCACTGCATTCGTGGGCATCAGTTCACACCCATGAACACCCAGATCCAATCAGATGGATCTCGGAAGTGCCGTACATGCATGAAAGCGCGAGACCGGGCTCGCAATCGAACCAGAGAGAAGGACGTAACCCCATGAGCAACGAAATCGCACACACCACCGACCTGCACGCGCAGATGGAGTACAGCAAGGTCATCGCGCAGTCCGACCTTCTCCCGCAGGCCTACCGAGGCAAGCCCGCCAACGTCCTACTTGCGGTCGGCCTCGGAGAGTCCATGGGCCTGTCCCCCGCCGAGTCGCTCTCGCGGATCGACGTCATTCAGGGCAAGGCCACCGCATCGGCCGAGCTCATCGCATCGAACGTCCGTCGCGCCGGACACACTCTGAGGCTCGAGGTCAATGAGAACCCGCCCGCCGCACGGTGCGTCATCGTCCGCGCCGATGACCCGGACTTCGAGCACACTGTCGTCCGCAACGTCGAGTGGGCAAAGCAGATGGGCCTGGACAAGAAGGACAACTACCGGAAGCAGCCGGCGACGATGCTCGGCTGGCGGGCCGTGACCGCGTGCGCACGCCAGGCCTGCCCGGAAGCCCTTTACGGAGTCGGGCACACCGCCGACGAGCTCCGAGACGTCGCGCCGCAACGCACCACCGCCACCGTCACCGCCGCCGACTTCGCACCGGCTGAGCCGACGAACGTGGACACGACCACCGGTGAGGTCGTCGAAGAGGACGAGCCGGCTGACCTGTTCGAGCAGGAGGCGCAGTCATGACCAGCAAGAAGCCGATGCGTGCAGAGGTCT
>CAZSOU010000190.1:0-2255 GCA_964608595.1 uncultured Rhodanobacteraceae bacterium | reverse complement strand
GATGCTCGGACTCCTGGAGGAACCATGAAATACCCTCCCCCCGCCTGCATCCAATGCGGGGCGCCCCGAGGAAGCGGTGACAACATCGCAACCCCACCCCACGCGCGAGGCAAATGCGCACAATGCCGGCAAGGCCGCACCTACCAATCGTGGCGCACGGAACTCGCGGTCGTCACACGGATGCAACCCTGCCGCACCCCACTCCAGCGGGAGCCCGCCCTGTGGGAAGCGTTCGCACCTGACCGGGCCTACACGACACAGTGCGCGCTCCCACGGGTACGCCCCTGTGTTGACTGCGGCAGGCAAACCCGCCCACACAAGTCCCGGGCCGCTGACCTTCCCGGCACCATCCCCCGGCATTCGCATGGCCGCTGCTCGGCCTGCGCGGCTCGTGAACGGAGAGCGTCGTGAACACTGACCCGATCCTGCGTCGCATCTGGCACGCGTGGGAGTTGGTGCCGGTCGGGGTGACCGTGGTTGACGGTATCGGCCGGCCCTGGACTGCCACTACCCGCCGGGGACTCCCGGCATTCACGGACGGCAAGCACACCGTCCACCCCTCTGATCTTGAGTTCCCTGTCACGGAAAGACGGTGAGACCAATGGCGAAGCACGCACTCGAAACGATGATCCCCCACAAGGTGCAGCCCGTGTGGGCGATCTACTCCCGGTTGGGCTACACGCCGAACCCTTACCCGCACAAGCACGCGATCAGCGACCAGCAGCAAGGCGAACTGGACGTGCTCGTCGGGGCTGCCCGCATGGAGCTCGGGGCGACGAACCTGTTCAACGGGAGGGCCGCGTAATGCTCGGCTACGTGTACGAGGAATGGCGCGAATCCGCCGTCTGCAAGTCGTCCGACCCGGAGCTGTGGTTCCCGGAGCACGGTGGCGACGGCGGCCGCAAAGCCAGGAACATCTGCCGCGGCTGCCCCGTCATCGCATCCTGCGCGAAAGCCACCCTGAAGGGCGACGAAAAGTACGGGGTGTGGGCGGGAATCAACGTCGCATCCGATGATGCCGCCAAGAAGAAGCTTCGGCGTCTGGCCGCCGGCGAAGCACCATCCGTGGTGCTCGGCGAGGAACGCAAACCGAAGCAGATCAACCCTGACACCGGGTTCACCATCAATCACGGCACTGTGTCGGGCTACAAGTACCACAAGTGCCGGTGTGATGAGTGCCGTGCTGCGGTGCGGGCTCAGGCTCATGCTCGCGCGGAGCGGAAGCGGGGTGCGGCATGAGTCTTCTGGATGCTCCTGCACCGCTGCCGAGGGACCCGTTGGGGCGGGCGGGGTCTCGCGCGGAGGTTGATCGTGTGATTCGGCATTTGATGCGGCTGCTGGATGAGGGGGCGGATGGGGTGGATGTGGCGACGCGGTTGGCGTGGTCGCGTCCGGGGGCTGCGGGCCAGGTGCTTGTGGAGATGGCGCGGAGGTTGTCGCTGTGATCCGGGCCGGGATGACTGTGTCGCATAAGGGTGTGCGGGTCCGGGTGGCGGCGGTGAGGTATTCGCCGATCCGTTATGCGGAGCTTGTGGATTCGGGTGGCCGGAAGTACACGGCCCCACTGAGTGAGCTGGAGATGGAGAGATGAGTCGGACTTTGAGTGAGCAGGCGGCGGCGGCCGTGATCGCGAATGTCCTGGATCAGGAACTGGTGGACCCGTACTTCGATGCGGGACGGATCATGTCGGCCCTGCACGATGCCGGGTTCGCGGTGGTGAAGAAGCCGGAGCCGGACCACTACGTAGATGGCTGCCCCGTATGGGAGACGTGCCTAATCTCCTCCGATGCTGGAGTGGTACTGGACGAGACAGGCTGTGAACGGAGCCCCGATGACGCCCGACTAGAGGCTGCCACCCTGCTGGCTGCCGCCGACCACGCGGAGGTGGGGCGGTGAGGGTGTACCGGAACTTTGCGGCGGCGGGGGCCGTGTCGGGGGCGGGCCTGGTGGCGGCGGTGGTGGTGGCGTCGGCCATCAACATCGAGGTGCTGGCGTGGGTGATCAACGTGTGGAGGCGGCAATGACTCGGATTCGTGTTGCGCGTCTGGAGTCGGTGGAGCGGCGCAGCGATCTGCCGGCCCGGGCCCTGTTCGAGCAGCGGGTGGCCGAGCTGGAGGCGGCGCGGGTGGCGCATCACGCGAACCCCGAATCGCTGCGGATCCGGTATCGGGAGTGCCCGTACACGCCGCACGCGGGGCGTGTGGAGACCGAAGTGACCGTGACTTACCAGGAGGACCAGTGACGTACGGGGATCG
>CAZSOU010000189.1:0-2325 GCA_964608595.1 uncultured Rhodanobacteraceae bacterium | reverse complement strand
CGTGCGCGGTCCAGGTGAAGCGGATGGCGGGCGAATCCTGCAGCGGGATGAACGAACGCGCGTGGGTGGATTCGGCCTGCGAAAACATGAACGGGTGCTTCTTGTCGGCGGTCTGCTCCGGCGGCAACCACTGCAGGCCCGATGCACTGGGCGCGGTGGCGTAGTGGATGCGCACTTCGTGCGGATGCTTCGGCGCCACGATGGTGAGTTTGCTGCCCATGTGCGGGACGGCATCAGCCAGCGTGTACTTGAGCGCATGCGCCTGCCCGTTCTCGTTCACGGCTTCGATGGAGTCGATGGACAGTTCGTCGGTGTCGAGCACCAGGTTCTTTGCCTGCGGGTCTTTCCAGTCCAGCGTCAGGGTGGCGTCGCCCGCGAGCTGGCGCTGCTTGAAGTCGAGCGCGAGATCCAGGTCGATGTGCGTGACCACCACCTTGTCCGGTTGGGCCCAGGAATGCGGATCGCCGGCATGGGCGGCAACCGGCAGGGTGAACGCGGCAAGCGCGGCAATGGGCAGCAGGCGCATGGGGATGCTCCTCGGAATAAACAGACTCCCGAGTATGCCATCAACCACGCGCGCCCGCCCCGTGCCAAACGTGTACACATCATCCGGCTGGAGCGCCTCTCATGGGCGGCGAACGGACGGGACGTCAGGGGCGGGAACGGGCTCTCTGCAGGATCCACACCAGAATCAGGCCGGCCAGGATGCCCACGGCAATGCCGATGCCGGCGCCCCACACGGCGCCGGTGCTGCCGCCAAGCCACCAGCCGAGCCCGGTGCCGAGAACGAAAAGGATGATGATTGGCAGGCAACCCATGAGGCGTGACGGTGCGTGGTAAACGCCCAGTTGAAAGGTTGACGGCAACCTTTGTCAACCAAACCCTACAATGGGCATGACTGCAAGCGAAGGAGAAAAGCATGGCGACGACGGCCATTCGCGGCGAGGTGGTGAGCCTGGTTGCCGATCCGTTCCTCGTGCCGCCGGAAGATTCCGTGGCGCACTGGCCGGACGGGCTGATCGTGATCGAGGATGGCGTCATTGCCTCGGTCGCGCCGTGGTCGGATGGCGTCGCGCGCGGACTGGACGTGGTGCATTACCCCGACGGAATCATTTGCGCCGGTTTCATCGACGCGCACGTGCATTATCCGCAGACGCAGATGATCGGCGCGTTCGGCAACAAGCTGCTTGATTGGCTCAACGACTACACCTTCGTCGCCGAGCAGCAATTTGCCGACGCCGCGCACGCCGAGCAGGTCGCCGCGGTGTTTCTGCGTGAACTGCTGCGTGCCGGCACCACGACGGCGGCGGTCTACTGCACGGTGCATCCGCAATCCGTGGATGCGTTTTTTGCCGAGTCCAGCCGCTTCGGCACACGCATGATCGCGGGCAAGGTGTTGATGGATCGCAATGCGCCGCAAGCCTTGCTGGATACAGCACAGACCGGATACGCCCAATCCGCCGAACTGATCGCGCGCTGGCACGGCCGGAACCGCCAGCTCTATGCCGTGACGCCGCGTTTCGCCGCGTCCAGTTCGCCCGAACAATTGCAGGCGGCAGCGCGGTTGTGGCGGGAGCATCCGGGTACTTACATGCAGACCCACCTGTGCGAAACCACGGAGGAAATCGACTGGGTGCTGTCGTTGTTCCCGGATCGGGAAAGTTATCTGGACGTCTATGACCATTTCGGCCTGACCGGTCCGCGCGCGATTTTCGGCCATGGCGTGCACATGGACGAAACCGATTTCGCGTGCTGTCACGCGACCGGATCGGCCCTGTGTCACTGTCCGACATCCAACCTGTTTCTGGGCTCGGGTCTGTTTCGCCTGTTCGACGCGCGCAAGCCGGAACGCCCGGTGCGCACGGCTCTCGGTACCGATGTCGGTGCCGGGACCAGCCTGTCGCAACTGCAGACCCTCAACGAAGCCTACAAGGTCGCGCAACTGAACGGCGGTGCCAGCCTGACCGCCGCGCACGGTTTGTGGCTGGCAACGCGCGGCGGCGCCGAAGCGTTGTATCTGGATGACCGCATTGGTTCGATCGCTCCCGGCAGGGAGGCCGACCTTGTGGTGCTCGACCCCACGGCCACGCCGCTGATGCAGTTCCGCAGCGGCCATGCCGAAACCCTGATGGAGCGGCTGTTCGTGTTGATGACGCTGGGCGATGACAGGGCCGTCAGGGCGACGTGGGTGGCCGGGAAGCCGGTGTACGACCGCGATCGCGCAGAGGCGTTTGTGTAGAACTTGTCCGCAAATAAAGGAACCTCGAAAAACCGCGGATCATCGGAGTTTCCTGTGGGAGGGGCCGGTGGCCCCGACAGGGTGTA
>CAZSOU010000188.1:0-2362 GCA_964608595.1 uncultured Rhodanobacteraceae bacterium | reverse complement strand
GGCTTTTGCCGCAAAAAGAGCAGTAAAGGATCTTGCCACTCTCGTTGGAACGGCCTTGCCGCTCGTCGCTCATGCTGATTTCCTGACCTGATACCGACTTTGTTGCGAGGATAGCATAGCTCGGCCGGCGGTCACGTTTTCGCAAAAAGAAAACGCAAGCCGCCGCCAGCCGGATTTTCGTGAAACGTGAAGTACTGCCGGGTGAAGCGGGATCAAGCCGATTTCACACTCTCACCCGGACGCCGGTCGAGTACCTCGTCGATGAGGCCGTACTCTTTGGCGTCTTCGCTGCTCATGAAGCGATCGCGCTCCATGTCGCGCTGCAACTCGTCCACGGTACGCCCCGTGTGGCGCGCATAAAGCTCATTCAGACGCTTGCGCAAGTAGATGATTTCCTTGGCGTGGATTTCGATGTCCGTAGCCTGGCCCTGGGCGCCGCCCGACGGCTGGTGAATCATCACGCGCGAGTTGGGCAACGCGTAACGTTTGCCTTTCGCGCCCGCCATCAACAGCAAGGAACCCGCACTGCAAGCCTGACCGATGCACATGGTGCTGACGTCGGGCTTCACGAACTGCATGGTGTCGTAGATCGCAAGGCCTGCGGAAACCACACCGCCGGGGCTGTTGATGTAGAAGTGGATGTCCTTGTCGGGGTTTTCCGACTCCAGGAACAACATCTGCGCCACGATCAGATTGGCCACATTGTCGTCGATGGGGCCGACCAGGAAGATCACGCGCTCCTTGAGCAGGCGTGAATAGATGTCGTAGGAACGCTCGCCACGCGAGGTCTGTTCGACGACCATCGGCACCAGGTTGAGGGCGGTCGGGTTTTCGGCGCTGTGGGACATGAATTTCTCCGTTCGCAATGACGATGTCGATCAAGACGATATCGATTGAGCGGGGCCACATGGCCCACGCACCTTGTCGGCCTGATCGTGCCTCAGGCCTGGCCCGGACGCATCACTTCGTCGAAGCTCTGCGTCTTGTCGGTGGTTTTGGCGTTTTCAGCCACCCACTCGGCCACCTGGTCCTCCATGACGCGGTTTTGCAGACCCGACATCAACTGGGGGTCGCCGTTGTAAAGTTCAATCACCTTTTCCGGCTCTTCGTAGGTGGAAGCAATGGCCGCCATCATTTCGGCCACACGACCACGATCGAGCTCGAGCTCCTGCTTGCGCGCGATCTCGCCCATCAGAAGCGCGGCGGCCACCCGTTTCCTGGCCATCGGACGCACGGCATCCAGGGCCTCCTTCGGCGGCTCCTGGCCTTCCGGAAGGCGACCCTGCAACATGCCGGCCGCTTCGTTCTCGATCATCACTTCGGGCACATCGAGATCCGGATAGGTTTCGGCCAGTTTGGCCGCCACCGCGTTCTTCAGTGCCGCCAGCAGGGCGCCCTTGAGTTCGCGTTCCAGGTTGCTGCGCACTTCCTTGCGGAAGCTTTCGACTTCACCGTCATCGACGCCGAACTGCTTGACGAAGGCGGCATCCACCTCCGGCAGTTGCGGTTCCTGCACCTTGATGATGTGGAGCTCGACGGCTGCCTTGCGACCGGCCAGATCCTTGTTGCCGAAGTCCTCGGGGAACTCGATGTCCTGCTTGACCTCGTCACCCGCCTTGTTGCCGATCAAGGCGTCTTCCAGTGCTTCGAACAACGTGCCGGCATCCAGCACCGAGCCGGCGCGTTCCAGACCGTCCTCGGGGAAACGGTAATCACCGACGCTGGCCGCATATTCGAACATCACGAAGTCACCCTTCTCGGCGGCGCGGTCGACCGGTTCGAAGTGACGGCGCTGCTTGCGCAGCGTGTCGATCATCGCGTCGATGTCGGCGTCGGATACTTCGGCTTGCGGACGTTCGATTTCCAGCTCGGTCACGTCGATTTCGGGGAACTCCGGCATCACCTCGAACGTGGCGGTGCAGGCGATCTCGCCGTCTTCCGCCTCTCCCGTGGTATCCACGGTCGGCTGTGCCACCGGCTGCAGCTTTTCCTGCTCGAATGCTTCACGCAGACTCTCGCCGATCATGTCCGACAACGCTTCGCCACGCACCTGGGCGCCGAAACGCTGCTTGATCACCTGCGGCGGCACGCGACCCGGGCGAAAACCTTTCAGGCGCACGGTACGCCCCAACTGCGTGATGCGCTCCTGCACCTGGCTGTCCAGACGTTCAGCGGGAATCTTCAACGTGAGCTTGCGACCCAACGTACCCGTGTTTTCAACCGAAACTTGCATGAGATCTCCTGAAACCGCCCGCGTCGGGCGCGTTGAGCGGCTCGAAGCCACCGACCAAATCTGTTTGTCGCCGCTGGTGCGAAAGGGGGGACTCGAACCCCCACGGGGGCTGCCCGCCAGGACCTAAAC
>CAZSOU010000187.1:0-2417 GCA_964608595.1 uncultured Rhodanobacteraceae bacterium | reverse complement strand
CAGGCTTGGGAGCACGAGGCTTCCCTGCATCCTCGGCGAGCTTCGAGAGCTTCTTCGCCTGCGCGATCATGCTCTCTTCGTCGCCAGTCAGAAAATCGGCGTAATCATCAGCGATCTTGAACTTCGCAGCGATCTTGAAGCGTGTCGCTTCCTGCCTGGCCTGGTTGGCCTCCGACTCAAGCTGCCGCAGACGATCAGCGGCCTTTTCGGCCTCCGTCTTCTGCGCTTCCTTGATCTTCGCCAGCTCGGCGGCAGCGCCGCGGTCCTTCTTCGCCCTTTCCTCCCACTTACGCGCTTCGGCCTTCCAGTCGACCGTGTCGACCTCTTCAGGCTCCTGCGTCGCCTCCTGTGCAGGTGGCGGTGTCGGTTTGGGCGTCTCCTGAGACTCGTTCTCTTCTGACATAGTTACTCCCATGCGGGACATTGGCCTCCCATGCGGGTGACCGGGGTCTTTAGTTGCCCGAAGAAGGGCATGGAAAAAGCGCCGCGTGAACGGCGCTTCTAGTTGGTGCTGGGTCGACTACTCGTCGTCCTCATGTTCAGGAACAACAACATTCTCCGAGTCTGACTCAAGCACGATGGACGGCGACTCTCCATCTTCCGGGGGCATGTAAACCACTACCGGATCGAAGTCGTCGAAATGCTTGCTGGACATGTCTTCAGTGTACTCTCACTGAATCAGATCCGCAACGGCTACCCACTTTTTTCCGCGCTTGACGACTGACTCAATCCGAAGCGACGAGCCGCGCGCCAAGATTAGCTCGGACTCACCGCGTCCATAGCTCGAAATGACACCTTTACCATTACGGTCGCCAGAGACATATATGCCCTTCGACCCCTTTGGCACGCGGATCTTAAGCTTTACCTCACCACTCATCGCGCCAGTTCTGTTAACGGATGTCGACATATAGCCATCATCACGGATGATCGCGCCGGCAGCAGTACGAGGGTCACGCTTTCCGGTGATCCCCAACTGCTTAAGGTTCGCATTCCTCGTCACGATAATGTCGTGCGGAACACGCGGCGCGTTGTCTATGGCTTCGTCCATCAGACGAACCTTCTTGCTAATCCGCTTGCCCTTGGAGCTACGCAGGCCACGGTTGATGGGTCGATACCCCATGCCCGTATAGTCGTAAAGGACGTCATATGTCTTCTGAGTCAGCCGCTGGGGTCCACCCCATACCGAATAAGCCCAGTCTCTGGCGTCGCCGACCGTCTTCCATTCAAGAGGGTCGAAGACCCCAGATGCCGACTCAAGCGGTCCCTGCGTAACTTCCTTAGCCGCCTTCTTGGCTTCCTCTAACTTCTGCTGTTCGAGCAACTTCCAGAAGTTCGACTTAGCCTTAGCGATTGACTTCTTTTCTTGGGCTTGAAGATAGCCTTGGTATCGGCTCAACGCCCTTGCGGCGTTCGACTTCGCTAGGGCGCTTGTCCCGTCTGCATCTGCTAGGGCCTGAAGATCATGTGCGGTTATATCGCCGGACTTGAGGCTTTCAAAAAGGTCATCAACGACCCCTGGCTGATATGCGGCTGTCTCCTTGATTTCAGCAGGCGGGGGCATCTCCTGGGTATCTAGATGTTCCTTGACCGCCTGCTTATCGGCGGTGGTCGGCTCAGGCTTGGACGCAATCTTGGCGACCTTGTGTGGCTTCGGACCCGGATTCCAGGCAGGTGCCGCAGAGCAGTGGCAGTTGTCGTGAGAACGAAAGACTGCGGTCGTCTCCGTGTATACCGCACCGCGACCTATAAGCATCTGGCAAAAGCGGCAATCGCCCTGGCCAACCCTCTTCCAACCCACGGCATGGGGATCCGCATGTACGGACTGCACGACGGTCTGACGCGACCAGTTGTCTATTCGACGATTCATGCCGCCCTCTACCAGGGTGCGCATGGAGTTGACATCAAGGGCCTGTGCGGACGCCCAATCGATGAGGGAGTCGACTGCTTGGTGATGGTCGAGGTCCGCCGGTATGGCCTGGATCTTCCCTGGAACCTCAGCCGTTTCCCTAAGCTGATCGAACCAGTCTGCGGCCACGGTGGCGGACATCATTCCGTAGCCGTTCACAATCCCTGGCAGGACGTCGCGTAGCGCCTCTACCGTCTCGATGCTGCCCGTGGCCTGCGACCATACGTGTCCGTGCAGCTCCTTGGCCGCAAGGCCGTGTATGGCGTTCTGCGGGATGCTAAGACTCGTCGCTACCGGCATCAGGCACCGTCGCGTCGTCGGTTGGCTCTGCGGCCATCGCGTTAGCCGCTATGACCCGGTTCGCGAGGTTGCGTCCGTCACTCCTGTTCCTATCGGAGACGAGGCGGCGCTGCTCCTGCGGCGACAGGCCAATACGGTCGTAAGTAACGGTCGAATCTGCGGGCAGGATCTTCGCCCCGACCAACTTCGCCGCCTCATCCGCCGACGCCGC
>CAZSOU010000186.1:0-2442 GCA_964608595.1 uncultured Rhodanobacteraceae bacterium | reverse complement strand
TGTTTCAGCAGGTACACGCCGTAGGCCACGTCCACGGCATCGCCACGCAATTCGATGCACATTCCGTGTTCCACGTGGCGCTTCCACGCGGCGGAACAATCGGTGAATCTGGCGACGGCAGCGCCCAACACGCTGAACCATGTGATGCAGGTCTTGGCCGGCGGGTTGTTGGCCGGAACCATCACGCGCTGCCAGTTGTAGACCGGCTTGTTCCCGGTGCGCGCCTGAATCTCGGCGGCGTCGATGGCGTGCTTGCGCATCAGCGCTTCGGCCTGCCGCATCGCGGCCTCGGCCTCGAATTGGTTGCTTCCCTCGTGCTGCGCCATCGCCATCAGCTTGGCGATCTTGGCGCGGATGTTGTCGATGTTCATTGCGTTCTCCTTGGCAAACGCGGGATGGATTACAGGCCGAAGCTCTCGGCAGTCAGCTCGGCCTCTTTGATGCCGATCAGGTCCACGCAATCGGCGGCGATTTGCGCCTCACGCTTGAGCGTTGACAGGGGCAGGTGGCCAAGCGTGTGGTACTCCAGCCGGACGAACGCCTCGATGTGGCGTGGGTCGTAGCTCGGTTGAAGCTCACGGAACAGGTCGGCGTAGGCGCTCACTGGTTGCCCCCACGGCCGGCGTGCAAGCCGATCAGGACCGCAAGTCCAGTGACGAAGATGGCGCTATCGGTGTGGTTCTTTGCGAGGGCGCACAAAATCATGAGCGTCACGACGCAAGCCACGTAGATGACGGTATCGGCGGTTTTCGTTTTCACTCGCAAGCCTCCGTCCACACGCTGATAGGCCGATCGTGCTCGGCGGCAAAGATGGCCAGCGCCTCCCTCTCGGCTTGGGTGCGGGACTCGACGTGCATCGTGTACTGCTCGTGGCCGGCTTCGGTTCGGATGTTCACCACGAAGTCGCGTTGCGGGCGGCGTTCGGGGCGGCGGTAGATGACTGCGTGAGGCATGTCGCTTCTCCTTGGTGGCGTCCCCGGCAATCCGGGAACGCCTCAACAATAGGCGCATTCCGCCTCATACGTCAACACCGCGACGACATGCGTTTATGTTCTGTTCAGCTTTGATTGAACCTCCATCAATGCGTCGTCAGAGCCATACGTGGCGCGGAATGGCTTGCTCCCGTGGGCCAAGCTTGGCCCTAGTGCGGCAGTTGCATCGGCATTACCGCGGTATATGCCGGGGCATATCCCCCGGTGGTGCCATGGGCATAGTCCCAGCGTGGCCATGTGGCCGCGGCGTCGGCCGGCGTCCAGGGTGTGATGGGCATCACATCCTTCGGTGTCCGCGCGGCGCAACCCCAGCACGTGCTGGTTGATCCAGCAGCATACGCACCGACCCGGTTGCTTGATCGCTTCCAGGTGGGCGCGCTCGGCCTTCGTTGGCGTCGTGGTGCTGCGGGACTGGCGCAGGCGCTTGGTGCCGGAACGCAAGGGCGTCTTGCGGGTGAGGGGCGTGCGCTTCACTCGCGCGCCCTGGCTCGGGCCAGTTGCTCGGCCTGCAACGCGCGCACGTGCTCAAGGAACACGGTGTAGTGCTCATGCCTGGCCGGCGCCGCGCGATGTAGCGCGGTGCGCGCATCGTTCAGCGCGTCGGCCAATTCCTCGTTCGACAGGCGTGCCGGGCTGGTGGGCTGGTGCTGGATCATTGGTGGATTCCTCATTTCGGTGGCAGTGGGTCGGCGGCGGCGTCGAAGCCGCCTTGGTTCAGGTATCTCTGGATCAGCTCGATGCTCGCCGCGGCGTCGCGCGACACGGCCACCAGGTAGCCTTCGGCTTCCAGGCCGGCGATGAACTGCCGCTGGGCCTCGCTCGTGGTCCCGGTTTTGGTTTTGTGCTCGATGTACAGGCCGTGGTACGGGCCGCGCGCGGCGGGAAGGCACACGTCGGGCACGCCGGCGGTCATGCCTTCGCGCTTGAGCTTGTAGCCCTCGCGGCTGAATCGGGTTTTCGTGCCGTCGCTGCGGCGCTTGACCGTGTGGCGCAGGCCGGCGCCATTCGGGATGGCGTGCAGCAGCCGTAGAACCGGGTGCTGCGCCTGGGCAATCTCGCGCCAATCGAACACTGCGCGCTGTAGCGCGTGCTCGGTGGCGGTGCCGGTGGCGCTGCGCCTACGCATGGCGCTTGCCCCACCATCCAAGCGCGCGGCGCACCACGTCGGGCAGTCGATCGCGCGGGGCGATGTGTGCCTCGTCGTCGCGCAAGCTCGCTTCGGGCGACAGGGCCAGCGCTACGTCGTGGCTCTGCATGATCCGGTTGATTTCCCGGTTCGTGTCGTCGGCAATGCGCTGCAAGTCGCGTTCGTCAAGCAGCCCCAGCCAGTGATCGTTCCTGGCCACGGCCAGTCGTTCGCGTAGCGGCGCAATCTGTGCGTAGGCTCCGCGCGCGACCTCGGAGCGGCGCTCGTGCAACATGGCTGGCAAGGTGCGCTCCAGGTGCCGGC
>CAZSOU010000185.1:0-2444 GCA_964608595.1 uncultured Rhodanobacteraceae bacterium | reverse complement strand
CAGCGGCACGCTGCTCGGCAACTACGTGTTGCCGACCAACGCCACCGGCACCGGCGACATCACGCCAAAGAACCTGACAGTGACCGGTCTGACCGTCGCCAACAAGGTGGCCAACGGCACCTCGTCGGGCACCATTGCCAGCGGCGGCACGCTTGTCGGCGTCCTGCCCGGTGATGTCGTCGGATTGAATGACTCCCGGGCGGCTGCGCACTTCACCAGCGAGCAGCCGGGGATCCGGCAGGTCAACGTCACAGGTCTGATGCTGACCGGGGCCGATGCCGACAATTACTTCCTGCCCAGCCCGCAAGTCACGACGGCATGGATCTTGCCGGGCAATACCAGCGGCGCCGGCGTGGCAAGTGCCACCGAGCAGTTCGGCTACACGCAGACCGCGTCCGGCCCCACCCTCTGGCTGGACCCGGAAGCTGTCTATCTCCTGATCCATGGCCCGGGCAAGCCACCCCATGTGCAATTTCAGGTAACCCGCAGCCAGCCGGATGGAAAACGGACCCCCTGCACCGGAGGGGGAGGCTTCGGTCTTTTCACGTCAGGCGGCCTGTGCGCGTCGTCCCACCAGAATGTGCAACCGTGATGGCGCACATGAGCCGCGGAGGATCGTAGTACGTCCAATGTATTCAACATTCAGCTGAAGCTGCAACCGTCCGCAGCCTTTGTCGGGATTCTGGCCGAACTCAACGAGCAGTTCTCCGACTGGACGGACGGCAGCTATGACTGGGCCAACCAGACCACGGACTTCCTGCACGCGCCGACGGTCTTGCCGGCGTTCGACGACAGCCTGTACCAGACGCCGCTGAGCCGGCGGGCGTTGCACGACTTGCTGCAGGTGTTCGTGGCGATGGTGTCGGGGAATTACCCGCGGGTTCGCGCCCACCTGAAACCGATCCACTATGCCTTCGTCATTGGCTACCCCCGCAGCGGCGGAAGCTACCTGACCAAGGAACTGCTGCGCGGCATCGGCCTGGAACACACGCACGTGTCCGAGGCCCTGGCGCACGATGGCTTCCCGGAACTGCGCGAAACCTGGTTCGACCAGGCAGGCCAACGCCCTTACTACCACTTGCAGGATGCACTCTTCCAGACGGCCGAGTTTCTGGTCATCTCGAACCTGTACTACCGCAGCAAAACCACGCCGCAGGCGGACGGGCACTGGCTCGCGCCGAAAAAGATGCACCGGCTGGTGCACTGGGCGGGCAGCTTCAAGATGCTGCTGGGTCAAGGCCAGGCGGATTACCTCGTCACCGTTCGTCATCCCGTGCCGACTTGCGTGTCGGTGTACGAGAAAAGCGGCGGCCTGCCCAAGGACGGATTGTTTCCCGCCGCGCGTCCGCGCAGCGCGATCGAGCACTGGATCGTGCGGGATTTGCAGTGGCTTGGCTATCCGGCGGACGCGATCAAGGCCATGGACTATTTTGATGCAGTGCGGCTGAGCTGGACGCACTACTACACGCGCCTGGCCACATCCGGTTTGTTCCTTGGCGATCGCAATGAAATCCAGCGGGTGCCCTACGGGCAGGCGTCGATGGAATCCGTGGTGGCCCGCTATCGCGCAGGCCGGACAACGCCCGGTGCACCGGAACCCTTCATGGTGCACGATCACGTCGGGGCCCCCGCCGACTGGGTTGCCCGGGGCGACACGGCGGTCAAGGTGGTAACCAATGCCTGGCGTGCCCTTGGGCTGTCCTTTCCGGCGCTGGAATTGTGCTGACACAGCCGTAGTACACCGCTTCGGCGGCCGCGATTCGTGCGCCAAAGGGGCGGATGCCGGTCTTGCGCCGACAGGCGCCCGGAACGATCCTGAGAAGGACTTCTCCCGAGCCCGCGGTGCACCGTGCACCTGGCCATCATCATTGCGGGCCCGTCAGCGTACGGACAACGAGAACATGATCATTTCGAGCCCCATGGATTACCGGGAAGCCGCCCGGCGGCGCCTGCCCCGGTTCCTGTTCGATTACATCGAGCAGGACAACCCGCAAGCCGCCATCGATACCGACGAACGCATCAGCGTACGCGTGGATGGTCTGCGGCAGTTCCCCGAAAGCGGTCGGCCTGGTCGCGTTGAAGGGACGCGCGAGCTGGTCATCAACCGGGTGCCCTGTCGTGGCCCGACCCGCTCCCGCAACGGTGACGCGGAAATGGTACGACGGCGGTACACCCGTCAGTTTTCGGTGGATGCGTCAGGCTGACGCAGGCTGCCGACACCAAAGAAATAGCGGCTAACACGCGCTAATCGCAGTTTAGCTTGCCTATCAACAAGTTATTGATTTTTCAGCAAACTCATGATCCGTTGGTTCCAGATTCAAGCCTTGGCGGGCCCACCAGCATCTCGACGCACCTGCGCAGCAGGTACCCGTCGGCCATCCTCACCACATCGTTTGATGGCGCGCGCGGTCGCCATTACATTGGCCCCACACGACGGGAGAAGC
>CAZSOU010000184.1:0-2473 GCA_964608595.1 uncultured Rhodanobacteraceae bacterium | reverse complement strand
CGCGTCGATGGCCCAGCCATTCGGCCAGCGGCAGGGTTTCGTCCTTGAACGTGACATCCTCGCTTCCGTCCAGGCCCAGCGTGGTCAATACCGCATCCACCAGCGTCGGCGATTGCGTTGGCCACACGCCCAGCGCGTCGCCCGGCTGGTAAGTGATGCCGCTGCCTTCCAGTGACAGTTCGATATGGCGCACGTCCTTGCCGCTGTCGTTGGCGACGATGCGCTGGTTGACCAGCACTTCGGCATGGAACGGATGCTGGCGCGTCCACGCCGTGCGCGTCGGGTGCAGCGGCGTGACCACGCCGTTGGCGGCACGGGCAGCGGATGATGGGGCATGTTCCTGCTTCAGCTCGGCGGCCCTGGCGAGCGCGGTTTCGGACCACGGCTCGGCCACGCTGTCGACATCCACGTCGGCATCGCCGCGGTCGAACAGGCGCGTGCCGCCCAGCTCGGCCAGACGATTGTCCAGCTTGCGGCCGATGCCGCAGAAATCCGGATAACTGGTATCGCCCAGCGCCAGCACGGCAAACCGCAGCTCCGGCAGCTTCGGCGCACGGCGGCTTTCCAGATGTTCGATGAGGGCCCGCGAATCATCCGGCGGCTCGACCTCGTCGCCCACGCTGTGCGTGCTGATCACCACGTACAGCAGGCGCTCGCTCTTCAGCTCGTGCAGCGGGTAGGCATCGGCGCGCAGCAGACGCACGTCCAGCCCCTGCGCCTCGGCACGGCTGGCCAACTGCTCGGCCACGCGTTTGGCATTGCCGGTCTGGCTGCCGTAGAGCACGGTCAGGCGCAGGCTTTCGGCCACCTGCGGCTGCGCCGGAAGCAAGGCCGGCACGGCTCCGGCGGCATGCGCCGCGGCCCCGGCCATGTAGCCGGACAGCCAGTGCAGCGCCGGGCCATCCAGCCCCTGGATCAACTGCGCGGCAAGTACGGATTTTTCCGCCGAAATCGGCGGAGCGGGGAGGGCGGCTGTCTGAGCCATGGCGACACCGTTTAGACGTCCAAATGAGGGTGCCATGGTACGTGCGCCCATATGCCGTGCTGAAAGGACGAGGGGGCATGGGTATATAACCAGCCATGCCCCATTTGAGCGAACCTCGAAAACCCGCCTGTTGGTTCGTCACCCCAGCCTTCGCTGGCGTGACGAGGTTTTCGAGGTTCCCTTGGTGGGCGGTTGTATCCGGCAGGGGCTTGTTGCACAGTGCCCCGTGTAACAGGGGACGAATCCACGCAATGCCTCAGCGAACTACCAATTCAGTGCAGACTGATGCCTATCCAACGCGCGGAGGATGGACACCACAGCAGCTCAAGCTTGCATTTCACCTTTACTGCCTGACGCCTTTCGGCAAGCTCCATCAACGCAATCCGGACATCATCCAGCTGGCTGGGCAAATAGGGCGGACTCCCGGCGCGCTGGCCATGAAGTTAAGCAATTTCGCCAGCCTCGACCCATCCATCATTGGTACGGGGCGCAGGGGACTGAGCGGCGCTTCGGTACAGGATCGCGAGATATGGGCTGCGTTCCATGCCGATTGGGAACGTCTTGCCGAAGAGTGTGAGCAACTGCAAGCACAACTCCGGCACGGGCAACATGCGGTGAGGGAGTTGCCACCTGATGGCCCAGATGACGGTATTGGCCTCGACGATTACAGCGATGAAACACGTCAGGCGATCGTGCAACAACGCAAAAAGCAGACTTTCTTTCGCCGTGCCGTGCTTGCCAGTTATCGTGATCGTTGCTGCATTTCTGGGGTGAGCGACACACGCCTGCTGATTGCCAGCCACATCGTTCCATGGAGCGAAGACAAAGCCAATCGACTCAATCCTCGCAACGGACTATGCCTGTCGGCCATCCATGACAAGGCTTTCGACAAACACTTGTTTTCGCTGACCGATGAACTGCGCATCGTATTGTCCCGTTCGCTCAAAAACAGCAAGGATGCATTCGTCCACGAGGTGTTCTGGTCGGTAGAAGACAAGCCCATCGAACTGCCGGAGCGGTTTGCTCCCGATAGAGTGTTTATCGCAAAGCACCGAGAGATCACTCTTGCCGATGCAGGTAGTCACTGATGAACAATCAACCACATACCGTATTCGAGTACATGTATCGCGATGCCGCCAACTACAAGACGAGTGGTCAATGCTTGCTTGAAGGTCAATGCGACGATGCCCTCAATGAGAGCATCCGCACATGTTGCGAGGTATGGAATCAATTCGTTGCCGAGCAGGTCGGCGTACCCGTCTTATATGCCGATCTCTACAAGGAAAACGGCGGTCCTACGGCGGATGACATGGCATTTCATGAATTTGAGATGCTACGTCCGGCCACGTTAAAAGATCTAGCGTCACAACAGGTCTGGGGATCGCTGGATGACCTTGTTGCCCGCTTCCGGGCGGTGAAGTATTGGGACTGCACGTTGTCACCCCACTGCTGATGAGCTCGTGACTGGATGTCTCGTCATCTGCGACC
>CAZSOU010000183.1:0-2480 GCA_964608595.1 uncultured Rhodanobacteraceae bacterium | reverse complement strand
GGCGGGATGCAATTCATGTTGCCGGCGACCGGCTCGATGATCAGCCCGGCGATGTTGTCGCCTTGTTCGTCGAACAGCGTGCGCGCGGCGTCGAGATCGTTGTAGGGCAGGGTCAGCGTGAGATCGGCGTTTGCCTTGGGCACGCCCGGCGACGTCGGCACGCCGAAGGTCAGTGCGCCGGAGCCGGCCTTGACCAGAAAACTGTCGCCATGGCCGTGATAGCAGCCCTCGAATTTGACGATCCTGCTGCGGCCCGTGGCACCGCGAGCCAGGCGGATGGCCGACATCGTGGCTTCGGTCCCGGAGTTGACCATGCGCAGCATCTCGATCGACGGCACCAGCTGGGTGACGGTTTCCGCCATCACGACTTCGTCTTCGCACGGCGTGCCGAACGACAGGCCGTTGGCCACGGCACGCTCGACCGCGGCGACGACTTGCGGGTGATTGTGGCCGACGATCATCGGCCCCCAGGAGCCGACGTAATCGATATAGCGCTTGTCATCCACGTCCCACAAGCAGGCGCCCTTTGCGCGCGCGGTGAAAAACGGTTCGCCGCCGACCGAACCGAAGGCGCGGACCGGCGAATTGACGCCGCCCGGAATATGTTTGCAGGCACGTTGGAAAAGGGCGTGGTTGCGGCTCATGGTGTATCCGTGGATGAAGCGAAAAGACGTTGAAAGTCGTGCGCCGCGCGGTGTACGTCGGGCGCGTCGAAAACGGCGCTGATGACAGCCAGAAAATCGGCGCCGGCGTGGATCAGCTCGCGTCCATTGTCGGCGTTGATGCCGCCGATGGCCACCAGCGGCAGCCCGAACGTGGCGGCTTGGCGCAACAAATCGGGCGAAGCCTTGCGTGCGTGGGGCTTGGTCGGCGAAGGGTGGAACGCGCCGAAGGCCAGATAGTCGGCGCCGGCTCGGGTCAATGTGCGGGCGCGCGCAAGATTGTCATAGCACGACACGCCGATGATGGCGTCAGGGCCGAGGCGTTCGCGGGCCTTCGCCGGATCGGCATCGTCTTCTCCCAGATGCACGCCGTCGGCCGCACTGGCAACAGCAAGATCCACATCGTCATTGATGATCAGTGCGACAGCATGGCGTCGACATAGTGAGGCGAGTGCTTGTGCCTCAAGCAGGCGGCGTTCGGCATCGCGGGTCTTGTCGCGATACTGCAACAGCCGTGTACCACCGGAGAGCGCCTGCTCGGCCACGTCCAGCAGGTCCGGGCGCGGACCGTCGGTAATCGCATAGAGTCCGGCGCGGGAAAGTGCGGGGTGGGTCATCGTGTCACGCACGGCAGGATGCGTTTTGCTCGCCGAATTGCGACAATGGGGGCTCGTTTTCAGTTGGTGCATGTAACCTCATGAGTGTTCCCGGTACGGAATCGGCGCCGTTGCGCAAGTGGATGTGCGTGGTCTGCGGCTTCATCTATGACGAAGCCGAGGGTCTGCCCGAAGAAGACATCCCGCCGGGGACGCGCTGGGATGACATTCCCGATACGTGGACGTGCCCCGATTGCGGTGCGACCAAAGACGATTTCGAAATGATCGAAATCGACTGACCGGGTTTCGGCGTTGCGCCGGTGCTCATTGCAGGAGTGCGTCTCATGCGCGATGAAGCGAGGTTCGATCGTCCCGTGAGGCCATTGCACGCAATCTGTGCCCATGCTCGAGACGCACCGGGTCAAGCTCAGGGCTCCACGTTGCCGATGCGCCCCTTGATGGTCATCACGTCACCGACACTGGCGCCAATGGCCACGGCCGTACCGGCCGGAAGCTCCAGCACGTAAAGTGCCGGTTTGCTGCTGGGATAGGTCGGGCAGGGCATCATTTTGCACGGCGGCACATTCAGCTGCATCGACACCAGCTTGCGATCCTTGTCGAAGAACAGGATGTCCAGCGGGATCAGGGTGTCCTTCATCCAGAACGCCTGTGGCTGTTGCTGCGCAAACACGAACAGCATGCCGTGATTGTCGGCAAGGTGGTCCCGATCCATCAGGCCGTGCGCGCGCATTTTTGCGGTCGTTGCCAGTTCCACGCTGAAGGTATGTTGGTCAAGCACCACCGAGTGCGTGCCGTCAGACTGTTCGACCTGCGAGGGTGCGGCGACGCAGGCGCTGCAAGCAAGCGCCAGCAGCAAAGGCAGAAGGATACGCTTCATCGAATACTCCGAGGGGACAGCGAAGTCCGCAGTGTATCGCCATTGCCGGCATCGCGCGGCAGCGGCAGAATTTTTGCGGAAAATGCAAAAAAGTGCTTCCCCTCCCCGCCGGGTCGGAGTAAGATTCGCACCCCCGGCAAGGCTGCGCCGCCGGGCCGGCAACAGGACGCCCGGCACCGCAAAAAAATTTTGCAAAAAGGTGTTGACGGATACGGAAACCACTGTAAGATGTGCGGCTCGCTTGGGACGAAACGTTCCGCGGCGAAGGGCTCGCAAAGGGCCCGCGAGAGAGATCTTTGACAGTGTTCGCAGGTGACTTGTGTG
>CAZSOU010000182.1:0-2529 GCA_964608595.1 uncultured Rhodanobacteraceae bacterium | reverse complement strand
TCAACGTGATGAACCGTGGGACGCGGCCCGTGTCAGCCGCGAGGCCCTGATTCGTTCCGCGCTGGATTCAGCGGCGCAGGCCGAGAAACTGGGTCTGCCGCGCGATCACATCATCCTGTCGTGCAAGGTCTCGGGTGTCCAGGACCTGATTGCCGTTTACCGCGATCTGGGCGCGCGTTGCGACTACGCGTTGCACCTGGGTTTGACCGAGGCCGGCATGGGTTCGAAAGGCATCGTGGCGTCCACCGCGGCACTGTCGGTGCTGTTGCAGGAGGGCATCGGCGACACCATTCGCATGTCGTTGACGCCCGAGCCGGGGGCTTCGCGCACGCAGGAAGTCGTCGTCGCGCAGGAGTTGTTGCAGACCATGGGACTGCGCGCCTTCACGCCACTGGTGACGGCATGCCCCGGTTGCGGCCGCACCACCAGCGAGTTTTTCCAGGAACTGGCACGTACCGTGCAGGATCACGTGCGTACACGCATGCCCGAATGGCGACTGCGTTACCCCGGCGCCGAAAACCTGTCGTTGGCGGTGATGGGGTGCGTGGTCAACGGTCCCGGTGAATCGCGCCATGCCGACATCGGCATTTCGCTGCCCGGTACCGGTGAAGCACCCGCCGCGCCGGTGTTCGTGGATGGCAGGAAAACGGTCACCTTGCGCGGTGAAAACATTGCCGCGGAGTTTGTCGACATCGTCGACGAGTATGTGGCGACCAATTACGGCGCGCGCTGACGGCCATCCTGTTCCGACGGGGGCAGGGCGAACGTTTGCACGGAAATCGGACTTTCCAGCGCGAAAGCCCCTGCCGAGGGGACGTCATCGGCCAGGGCATGCAGGCGTTCGAGGTATTCAGCCCGCGGCATGTCCTCGGCGCCCATGTGGTACAGGTGCGGGTTGCCGACCTGGGCATCGAGCCACGGGAAATTCCACTCGTGCAGCAGTCGGCCAAAGCAGACCAATGCCACCTTGGAACCGCCGCTGACGCGGCTGAACATCGATTCGCCGCAAAACATCCGGCCGACGGCGATGCCGTAAAGGCCGCCAACCAGAACATCGCCGTTCCACACCTCGATGCTGTGCGCATGTCCGGCCGCATGAAGCGCGGTGTAGGCGCGGATCATGTCGCCCGTGATCCACGTACCGCCGTGCTGACCGGGACGAGGTGCGGCGCACGCGCGCATCACCCTCTCGAATGCCTGGTCGATGGTCACCGTCCATTGCAGTCGCCGCATGTGTTTGCGCAGCGTGCGGCCGGGATGGCAGCGGGAAAGGTCGAATAGGCAGCGCGGGTCCGGCGACCACCACAGGATGGGCTCTTCCGGGCCAAACCAGGGAAAAATGCCGTGTCGATAGGCGCTCAGCAGTCGTGCCGGCGACAAGTCGCCACCCAGCGCCAGCAGGCCGTCCGGTTCACGCAGCGCCTGTGTCGGCGGCGGGAAAGCGGCCGGCGAGCCGGGGCGAATCCAGGCGATGGGCGGGTGAGTCATGGCGGCAACGATCAGCGTCGTGGGTGGGACGAGACACGCACTACGTTACCGCAACGACCCGCACGGGACTGTCTGATCAGCCGGCCAGATTCTGCTGATCCAGCCAACGCTCGGCATCCAGCGCGGCCATGCAGCCGAAGCCGGCGGACGTGACCGCCTGGCGATACACCTGATCGGCCACGTCGCCGGCCGCGAACACGCCCGGCACGCTGGTCATGGTGGCCAGACCCTCGAGACCGCTGCGGATGTGGATATAGCCGTTCTTCATGTCCAACTGACCATCGAAGATGCTCGTGTTCGGCGTGTGGCCGATGGCCACGAAAAAACCGGTGACGGCGAGTTCGCGCGTGCTGTCGTCCTGCGTGCTCTTGATGCGCAGACCGTTGACGCCGCTGTCATCACCGAGCACCTCTTCGACGACGTGGTTCCAGACCGGCTCGATCTTGCCTTCGTCGACCTTGGCAAAGAGCTTGTCCTGCATGATCTTTTCCGCGCGCAGCGTGTCGCGACGATGCACCAGGTACACCTTCTTGCAGATGTTGGCCAGGTACAACGCTTCTTCCACGGCGGTGTTGCCGCCGCCGACCACGGCCACTTCCTGATCGCGGAAAAAGAAACCGTCGCAGGTCGCGCAGGCCGACACGCCTTTGCCTTTGTAGTGCTCTTCCGATGCCAGCCCCAGATACTTGGCCGTGGCGCCGGTGGAAATGATCAGCGCGTCACAGGTGTATTCGCCGCTGTCGCCCTTGAGGTGGAAGGGGCGTTTGCCGAGGTCGGCCGTATGGATATGATCGAAAATCATGTTGGTTTCGAAACGCTCGGCATGTTCGGCCATGCGCTTCATGAGCTCCGGACCCTGAACGCCGTTCTGGTCGCCCGGCCAGTTGTCCACGTCCGTGGTGGTCATCAGTTGGCCGCCTTGTTCCAGCCCGGTGATCATGCTGGGCTTGAGATTGGCGCGCGCGGCATAGACCGCCGCGCTGTAACCGGCGGGGCCGGAACCGAGGATGAGAAGGCGACTGTGCTTGGGAGTGCTCATGT
>CAZSOU010000181.1:0-2570 GCA_964608595.1 uncultured Rhodanobacteraceae bacterium | reverse complement strand
CGACACCGGCGACGTCATCCCCACCGCACGCATCCGCCGTATCGAACCCATCGAAAAAGCCGACAAGGACCTCGCCGCCAAGATGATGCGCCGAGCCCTCGAACGCCGCACCGGCAAAACAGTCCTCCCGTTCGACCTCGAAGAAGACCTCCGCGCCGCATTCGGGAACTTCGACCCCAACACCGGCGAAGTGTTCGGCGACGACACCGACTGACCGTGCCACCCGGCCCGCTCACCCCCTGAGCAGGCCGGGCACCCGGCACCCCCACACCCCTCACCACCAGGCAGGACTACCACGTGAGCATCGCGGAACTCCCACCACCAGGCAACCACGTCGAACACCTGGACGTCGCACCCCACGACGACAACGCCGAACGCCAAGTCCTCGGCGCAATGCTCACTAACCCCCGCACCGCCGCCACCCTCGCCGAACAACTCGACGGCAGCGACTTCTACCAACTCACCCACGAAACCATCTACGAAGCAATCCAAGAACGCACCCTCGCCGGCCAACCCGTCGATGCCCTCATCATCGCCGACACTCTCACCCGCCGACCCCACGGCAAAAAGCAAACCGAGCTCGACTACATCGGCGGCCCCGCCACACTCCACACCCTCGCCGCCGAAGTCATCACCGTCGCCAACGCCGACTGGCACGCCGACCGCATCATCGAACTCGCCCTTCGACGCCGCGCCATCCAAGCCACCCGCGACATCCTCGCCCGCCTCACCACCCCCGGCGACCAAACCATCGCCGACATCATCGAAACCGGCCGCACCGCCCTGGACGCCGTCCCCACCAACACCACCACCGAAGAAACCAGCTGGACACCGCTCGACCTCAACGCCCTACTCGACGCCGACAACCTCGACGACCTCACACCAGCACCCACCGTCTTCGCCCGCAGCGACGGCCACATGCTGCTCTACCCCCAAGCCATCCACTCCATCAGCGGCGAACCCGGATCCGGGAAAACCTGGGCAGCCGTCCTCGCCGCCGCCCAAGAATTCACCGACGGACACAACGTCCTCTACATCGACTTCGAAGACCGCGTCGAAACCCTCATCAGCCGCCTCCGCTCCATCGGCACACCCGACCACCACATCCGCAACCACCTGCGCTACATGCGCCCACAAACCGCGCTCACCCCCACCGGCAGACACGCACTCGACCACGCCGCCAAAGACTGCACCCTCGCCGTCGTCGACGGCATTACCGAAGCCATGACCCTCCACGGCCTCTCCCTCATGGACAACGAAGACGTCGCCAGATGGCTCGCCCTCGTCCCCCACCACATCGCCAACCAAGGCCCCGCCGTCCTCCAAATCGACCACGTCGTCAAGAACTCAGAAGCCCGAGGACGCTACGCCATCGGCGGCCAACACAAGCTCGCCGGCATCACCGGCTGCGCCTACAAGATGCTCACCATCCGATCCTTCGGCCGCGGCAACCACGGCCAAGCCAAGCTCGTCATCGACAAAGACAAGCACGGCCGCGTCGGACCCAACGGCGCCACCGCCGCCGAAATCCACCTCGACGCCCGCGACCCCAACGCCACCGAAGCATGGATCGACCCACCACAAGAGACCAGCTTCAGCGCCGACGGAGAGATCCGACCCACACACCTCATGGAGCGCGTCAGCGTCTACCTCGAGCACGTCGCAGACGCCACCGGCAAGCAGATCGAGTCCGCCGTCAAGGGCAAGCGCGACTACGTCCGCAGAGCCGTCCGCGTGCTCATCGCTGAGGGCTACGTAGCAACCTCAGACGGGCCCCGCGGATCCACTCTTCACAAGTCATTGAGCGCCTACAGGGAGGCCGACGATGACCAGGCCTGACGTTTCGAAATCGAACATTTTCGACCTCGCCCCCGACCTCGCCCCGAAACCGGGGCGACCCTGGGCGACAGACCACCTCGCCCGCTCGCCCTCCCCTACGGGCGAGGGGCGAGGTCAGAACGCCCCGCCCACCTCGCCCCGGACCCACTGAAAACACCACCCGAGAGAAGGCACCAAAATGTCCAACCTGCTAGCCATCGACCCAGGCAACACAGAATCCGGATGGGTCGTCATCGACGGCGACCGCCGGCCACTATGGTTCGGCAAGACGCGCAACCAAGAACTCCTTGCAGCAATGCAGGCATATCGCGACGAATGGAACGTCGACCACGTCGCGATCGAGATGATCGCCTCCTACGGCATGGCCGTCGGCGCCGACGTCTTCGACACCTGCGTATGGATCGGCAGGTTCTACGCCCACTCGGAAGGCTGGCTCCTGCGCACCCCCGAGCTCATCAAACGACACCCCGTCAAGCTCCACCACTGCCACTCCGCGAAGGCCAAAGACTCCAACATCACCCAAGCCCTCGTCGACCGATTCGCGCCCGGCCAGCCCAACCATGGCAAAGGCACCAAGGCCGAACCCGGCTGGTTCTACGGCTTCGCCAAAGACGTCTGGCAGGCCTACGCCCTCGCCGTCTACGCCGCAGACGTTCGCGACCCACAGCACGCGGCGGCGTCATGAGCACCTACTGCCGCACCCACGGGCAGCGCTACGACGAGCACGACTG
>CAZSOU010000180.1:0-2583 GCA_964608595.1 uncultured Rhodanobacteraceae bacterium | reverse complement strand
CACCCTTCACGATCTTACGGAAGGTCTCAGACTTCTTCCACAGCACCACGAACGCCGCACCCAATGCCACCAGGGCGATAATGATGATGGAGATCGGGTTCGCATTCAGAGCGGCGTTGACCAGCCACTGAGCCGCCGCATATGCGCGAGACGCAGCCGAGGCCGCAATCGTGGCGGCACGACTAGCGACCGTGGCAGCCGCGCTACGGACGCGGGCAAGGATGCCGGTGTTCTGCGCAGCCGTCCCCTCCGCCGTCGCCGCATTGTTCGCGATCTGTGCCGCCGTGGCCTGACGCATCGCAATAGTCTGCGCAACAATCGCGGCGGTACGAAGGCTATAACCCAGCACCGAGTTCGGTCCGAGGAACTTTGACGCGGCCTTCCAAGCCACGAACCCGGCAACAATCAGAGGCAGGTACTTCGCAATCGTCTTAGCGTGATCGCCGATGAACCCCATCACCTTGCCGAGCAGCTTGAACCCGGCCTGGAAGATCGGGGCCGACGCACCGAAGCCCTCTAGGGCCGACTGCATGTCCTTCCAGTTCAGGTTCGAGAAGACCCCCTTCAGCGCATCCTTGGTCTTCTTGATGGCGTCAGCGAACCCCCCGCCGCTGCCATTCCCCTTGAAGAAGTCGACGACCTTCTTCACAAAAGAGCCGAACTTCTGCCACTTGCTGCCCTCGCCGGACAGGTCGACCTTGAAGCCCTGCTTGAACTCGCGCCACTGGTTGTTCTGGAAGTCATCGAGCGTGCCCGAGATCTTCTTGAACACCTTGCGAATCTTCGATCCGAACTTGGACCATTTGTTCGCCGGCGGCGGGTCCTTTTGTGCAACATCACCTAGGGCTGTGCCCAACTTGTGGACCTGCCGCGCTCCGGCATCACCCTTAAGGCCAGAGATGAGACTTGTGATCGCCTTCGACGCGCCGTCAACGAAACCCGGAAGCTTCTTCAGCTGCTTGTCGAGGAACTTCTGGAAGGCATTGCCGATTGTCTCTAGCACCGGTGCGAGCTTGTGCAGCACAGGGACCAGAGCTGCACCAATAGATGTGGTGACGTTGTCCTTGATGCGCTTCCATACATTGCCGAACGACTTGTCAGCCTTGTTACCGGCCTTGATCATCTGCTGGAACGTCTTACCGGTGCCGTTCTTCATCACCGACAGGACGTCGTCGAGCTTGATCTTGCCCTTCGAGGCCATCTTGTTGACCTGGGCAATGGACACACCGAAGTGCTTGGCCAGGCCGGACAGGATCGGCACGCCAGCATCGGAGAGCTGCTGCAAGGTGTCAAGCTGCACCTTGCCGGCGTTGACCATCTTCAAGATGGCGTCAGTGGCGCGGTTCAGGTTCTCATCCGACCCACCGGCCGCCGAGATCGCCTTGCCGACGTTCCTCAAGGTCTTGACGGCAGTCTTACCCGTCACCCCTGCATACGCGAGTGACTGCGCGGCCTTCGTGTAGGCGTCATAGTTCAGCGACGACCCAGATGCGACCTTGCGCAGATCCTTCATCATCTGCGTGGCCTGCTTGGCAGAGCCGTACAGGCCCGTCAGAACACGCTGGGCGTTCTCCTGCGAGACGGCAGAATGGAAGCCGGACATGATGGCCTTGCCGGCCGCATACCCGGCTGCGAGTCCCGCAGCGCCGACGACGACCGCACCGGCCTTCAGAGTCTTCCCGATGCCATGGGCGATGGTGCTACCGATGCCCCGCGACGTTCGACCTATGGCAGGCTGTGCGCGGGACACAGAGCGATTGATCGACCGACCAATCCCTGAGCCGTCGACCGTCAGAGAGAGATAGGCGGTGCCCAACTCAACGCCATTGGCCATCAGGCACCGCCTCTCTTCTTCTGCCACCCAAGGAACTCGGTAGCCTCATCCCACGTCATCCGCTGACCGCTGTACTTGTTCTTGGGCTTGGCCTCCCACGGGAAGCTGAACGGTTCAGGAATGTTCCGGTTCCGCTGACCATCGGTCGTCTTCGTCCACTGCATCCACCGCTCGGAATACTCGACCGAACGCATGAACTCAGCCATGTGCGCCCATATTTGAACCGGTCGCGGCTCATCCGGATACAGCGCATGGTAGAGCTCGTCGCCAGGGGACGTCTGCGCCGCGATGACAAGCAAGTCACGCCACGTCAGCCGGTCCGTGCCGAGCCACCGCAGACGCAGACCTAGGGAGATCAAGTCGCGTTCTAGAGCCTCCGAATGCTGTGCTATCAGGCTTCGGAGGTTTCGGATTCCCCCGCCGAGACACCTGACTCCTTCATCCAGGCATCCATCAACTGATGGGTGTAGGCAGAAGGCGAGTCAAACAGGAACGTGCCCAAGCCCTTCGGCTTGCCGATCTCATCCAGCAGGTCGAACATCGACTGTAGATCCTCGTCGGCCTTATCGAACGCGGCCGCCTGACGCGGAGACAGGTAGTCGAACTTCGGCAGCTTGTAGACCTTGCCGTCCGGAACCTTGACCTCGAACACGTTCTGGTTGATGGATTTCTTCTCGTCCGGGATTTCATACATTGCGCTGACCTCTTTCTGTGCGCGCTAGCCCTTTGATGTGGAGCTCCTGCCGTGC
>CAZSOU010000179.1:0-2594 GCA_964608595.1 uncultured Rhodanobacteraceae bacterium | reverse complement strand
CCACAAGATCAACTCGGTGCAGGACTACCTGGCGCGGCACATCAAGCGCAAGTACGAGATGTTCGACGTCAACGTGTACCAGGAGAACATGTTCCACACCAAGATGCACATCAAGGACTTCGACCTGGACACCTACCTGTTCGAGACTCACGCCTCGGAATTGTCGTTCAAGGAGCGGCGGCGCATCGAAAGCCTGTTGCGACGCGAGATCGAGGAACTGTTCCACGGCCGCAACCTGATGTGAACCCGGTCCGGACGCTGTGGTGGGGGGGACCCACCTCGTGCATTGCGGTCAGATTCGGTAGGCGACGGTCTTCATGACCTTCGATGCCATGCGCATCAACGTTGGCACCGGGAAAGGCAGGGGTTTGCCGCCGCGGGCCGCAGCGTTGTCGGCGTGCCGGATTTCATCGGCCTGCATCTGTGCAAGGATGGCACGCGAGCGCTCATCCGCCGCGGGCAGACGCCCCATGTGGTCGGCCAGATGGGCCTCGACCTGGCGCTCGGTTTCCACCACGAATCCGAGACTGACACGATCCCCGATGGCCGCCGCGACCGCACCCATGGCGTGACTGCCGGCATACCACAGCGGATTGAGCCGGCTGGGGGGCGCGTCGAGCTCCTGCAGGCGCCCCGCGCACCAGGCCAGGTGATCGGTTTCTTCGGCGGCGGCCTGATGCAGGTGCTCGCGCGTGGCCGCGTCGCGAGCCAGCATCGCCTGGCCCTGGTACAGCGCCTGGGCGCAGACCTCACCGGTGTGATTGATGCGCATGAGTCCGGCGACATGGCGACGCTCGGCGTCATCCAGATCCACCGGTTCGGTGCCGATTGCCGGCGACGGGCGGTTGGCCGCGGGGTTGCCGAGCACGGCGCCCAGGGCGGTTTCCACACCATCCAGGAGGCGGTCGAACGGGGTAAGGCTGCGGGTTGTCGGATTCATCGCTGGCGACCGAAAAAACAGGCCTCGATTCTAACCGCAGGATCGGAAGGCAGGGCCGCTGGCATACAGGCGTGCGATGCTGCTACCATAGGCGGCTACGCGATGGCCGCGGTCTACTTGCGGGTGGCCCGTTATTCGGCTACACTTTCGCGCCTTTCGTTTCACCCATTTCGGCACGCCCCTGCGGGCGGCAGACAGGTATTTTCAACGATGAAGACGTTCAGCGCCAAGCCTGAAAGCGTCAAGCGTGACTGGTTCGTGGTCGATGCCACGGACAAGACGCTTGGCCGGCTGTGCACCGAGGTGGCTCGTCGCCTGCGCGGCAAGCACAAACCCGAGTTCACTCCGCACGTGGATACCGGCGATTACATCGTCGTCATCAACGCGGAGAAGGTCGCCGTCACCGGCAAGAAGCTGGATGACAAGGCCTACCACCGCTATACCGGCTACGTCGGCAACATGAAAACGATGTCGCTGCGCGAAATGCTGGCCAAGCATCCCGAGCGCGTGATCGAAATCGGCGTCAAGGGCATGCTGCCCAAGAACCCGCTGGGTCGTGCGATGTATCGCAAGCTCAAGGTGTACGGCGGTGCCGAGCACCCGCACACCGCGCAGCAACCGCAGCCGCTGGAAATCTGAGGATCCCCATGGCAATTCAGCAAAATTACGGCACCGGCCGTCGCAAGACCTCGTCCGCCCGCGTGTTCATGCGCAAGGGCAGCGGCGCCATCGAAGTCAACGGCAAGCCGCTGGACGAGTTTTTCGGTCGCGAAACGTCGCGCATGATCGTGCGTCAGCCGCTGGACCTGACTGAAAACAACGACAAGTTCGACATCAAGGTGACGGTCATCGGCGGTGGCGACACCGGCCAGGCCGGCGCCATTCGCCTGGGTATCGCCCGCGCGCTGGTCGACTACGACGAAAACCTGAAGCCGCCGCTGCGCCAGGCCGGTTTCATGACCCGCGATTCGCGCGAGGTCGAGCGCAAGAAGGTCGGCCTGCACAAGGCGCGTCGCGCCACGCAGTTCTCCAAGCGCTGACCGGTTTCAAACGGTTACAGCCTCGTAGCCAAGCGGTCCAAGGCACCGGATTCTGATTCCGGCATTCGTAGGTTCGAATCCTACCGAGGCTGCCAGAAACGAAAAAACCCGCCGTTCGGCGGGTTTTTTCGTTTCTCCGGCTGTAGCTGTAACCAACCTTGTGGGAGGGGTCGGTGTATTGATGGCGGGCAGTGTCCGCCCTGCGCAACTACTCCGGCTGATCCAGCACCTGGTCGCCGGCAATGACGATGTCCGCTGGACGATGCGCGAACAAGCCGACCGTGACTACACCGGTGATCTGGTTGAGCTCGGTTTCCAGTGCCGCCGGATCGGTGATTTGCCAGTCGTGCACATCGATGATCCAGTTGCCGTTGTCGGTGACCACGCCGTCGCGCCACACGGGTTGGCCGTCGCGACGGAATATTTCGCGCGAAACATGGCTGCGCGCCATCGGGATCACTTCGATCGGCAACGGGAACGTGCCGAGTATGTCCACCTGCTTGGATGGATCGATGATGCAGACGAACTTCTCGGATGCCGCCGCCACGATCTTTTCGCGCGTCAGCGCCGCGCCGCCGCCCTTGATCAGTCGGCGGTGCGGGTCGCATTCGTCG
>CAZSOU010000178.1:0-2681 GCA_964608595.1 uncultured Rhodanobacteraceae bacterium | reverse complement strand
TTCGATGGGTTCGATACGGCGGATGCGTGCGGTGGGGATGACGTCGCCGGTGTCGAATTCGGTGGTGACTGATTTGCAGTCGACGAGCGCGACGACGACGTGGACGTCGTCGGGGGTTTCGATGAGGTCGCCTGCGATGGCGTCGAGTCCGTTGCCTTCGCCTTTTGGTAGTCCTGATGCGAGCTTCGTCATGCTGATCGGTTCTCCTTCGGTGTGTTGTGGATGCAGCGGTGTCCTTGTTTGGCGCGCCAGTGGTTGGGGATGATGAGGCCGCAGTAGTCGCAGCGGCATATGTTGTCGCGGACGGTGAACGTGGGGTAGGTCATGCGGCGGCCTCCTGTGTTTCGTTGCGGCGCATCCGGTCCCATAGGTCCATGCGGTCGGCGCGGCGTAGGTGGGTTTCGATGGTGTTGCGGGTGACGCCGATGCGGGCTGCGATGCCGTGGGTGGTGAAGGGTTCTTGGTCGAGTAGGAATTCGATGTCCTCGACATGGACTTTGGCGCGCGTGGTCTGTCCGGGCCGCAGGGCCGATTGGCCGAGGTCGGGTGTCGCGGCGGGGTCGTCGATGCTGTCGTCGTCCCAGGCGAGCGGCCCGACCCAGCCGTTTCTGCGTGCCTGGTTCTTGGCGCGGCTGTACGCGGCTCGGGAGTGCCATTCGTCGTGGGCGGGTGTCTGGTTCCACAGGTGGTCGTACAGGGTTGTGACGGCGCGGGCGGTGTCGGCTTGCACGTCGCGTCCGGCGAGGCAGGAGTGGAACCGCTGATAGTGGATCCCGGCCTGCTCGGCGAGGCGGCAGACGGACCAGCCTTGCCAGACGAGGGCTTGCAGGCGGCGGCGCGTGCCGGTGCCGTCGATGACTGCTCCGCCGGCGAGCCGGTCGGGATGTGGTTTGACCGCGAGGATGCGCTGGGCGGTGTCGGCGCGGATTCTCTTGGACGGGGCCATGCCACGTGCGGGGTCGCCGTAGACGATTTTTCCGAGGGTGGATTCGGAGACGCCGGAGTGGTTGCGGATGGTGCGTAGTCCCATGCCGGCGGCACGCAGGGCGGCGATGTGGGCGCGGGTCTCGTCGGCGGGGACCCATTGTCTGTCGAACCAGCCGTAGGCGTGGCGTTTGGCGCGTTGGTTCTCGTAGATGGTGTTGGCTTCGCGGCAGGCGTTGCAGCGGCAGCGGTCTTGGACGTAGGCGATGTGGGTGCCGTGTTCGTGTCGTGCTCGCTTGTGGTGGCAGGGTTTCGGTGTGCGGTCGACTTGGGCCATGCGTGCGGCGTGGTCGGCGGCGCGCTGATTCTTGGCCTGCTGCTTGCCGCAGTTGTGTTTGCGGAGCCCGTAGTCGGCGAGGCCCTGGGTCTTGCTGGTGGTGGTGTATCCGCAGACGTCGCAGGTTGCCTTGTAGAGCTTCATGCTGCACGCTCCCGGGCTTTGGCGATGAGCTGGCGGACGTAGCCGGCTTTGAGCCGGTCTTCGGCGCGTTGGGCGAGGTATTCGGCGTCGTCCCAGAACTTGGTGGGGAGGTCGCGCTGCTGTTCGACGGGAAGGAACGCGACCTGTTGGAGTAGGCGGCTGGTGGCGTTGGCTTCGCTGATGTTCATGAGGTCCTCCGTCGGTCGTCGAGTTGTCCTTGGCGGTGGCGTAGTTCGCTGGCCAGGCGGGCGGTGATGCGTTGGTCGACGCCATTGAGCACGGCGACGGCGAGGCCGAGGTAGAGGGCGGCGGCGAGCGCGCCGATCGTGACGCGCCTCATGGCAGCACCTCGACGTGGGCGCGCACCTGACCGGACGAGACGTCTTCGAGCCATCCTGTGCCGTCGTCGTCGAGCCAGATTTCAGCGCCGGTGACGAGTACGAGCCCGTGAAAGACGTCTCGCCTGCGGGAGTACGCCTGCCCGCCGTCGGCGAGGGTCTTTCCGTTGGCTGCGATGTAGCGCCACCGCCAGCCGTCGCTCGCCTTGTAGATCTGTGCCTTGGGGGTTTTCATTTCAGGTCTCCGTGGCAGTTGCAGGTGCAGGGGATGCCGAGGTTCCAGTACTTGACTGGGCATTCGGCGTGTTTCCCGTCGCGGCATTCGGGGGAGCGGTTCGGGCACCAGGTGTTCATGGCCGGTACTCCGATTGCTCCCATTCGGTGGGTTCGATGTGGGCGCGTTGGTCGCGGCGGTCGTCGAGCATCAGCCAGATCCGGTCGAGTAGCCAGATCAGGGCGAGGGTGCCGAGCAGGAACAGCAGGCCGATGACGAAGGCGAGGCCGTTCAGTTCGCCGGCGAGATACGCGTCCATTACAGCCACGCCCCGACGATGACTGCGGCGATGAGGCCCCAGAATGCGAAGAGCGTGAACGCCAGCAGCGCCCAGAACGTTTGACGACTCATGCCGCCACCTCCGGTGTTGTGTCGGGTGTCCAGTCGGCCGGCGGCGGCTGCAGGGGCCACTCACGCGACACGTCGTCCGTCTTGCCGTGCTTGATGAGGTAGGCGCCGAAGGAGTCGGCCTGCTCCCGTTTCCACTGGATCTGGTTGGCGTGCAAGTGGGCCGGGTCGATCTGCACCTGATCCGGGTAGGTCTCGGCGAGCCGCCACGCGACTCGGGCCGCAGCCAATGCGTCCTGTGTGGCGTCGTGCGCGCCGTCCAGGCGGACGCCGTAGTGCTCACACGCCGCGGTCAGAGTGCGCTTGCCTTTGCGGA
>CAZSOU010000177.1:0-2743 GCA_964608595.1 uncultured Rhodanobacteraceae bacterium | reverse complement strand
CGGGCAGGGTGTCGGCCATGGTCTGGATGACGTGCGCCATGGTGTCCAGGCCGACGACGTCGGCGGTGCGGTAGGTGGCGCTCTTGGGGCGGCCGATGGTGGGTCCCGTCAGTGCGTCGACCACGTCGAAGCCGAGGCCGAAGGCGGCCGTGTGGTGCATCGTCGAAAGGATCGAGAACACGCCGATGCGGTTGCCGATGAAGTTGGGCGTGTCGCGCGCGAACACCACGCCCTTGCCCAGCGCCGTGGTGAGGAACGCTTCCAGGCCGTCGAGCACGTCGACGTCGGTGGTTTTCGCCGGAATTACCTCGACCAGGTGCATGTAGCGTGGCGGGTTGAAGAAGTGTACGCCGCAATAGCGGTGGCGCAGGTTTTCCGGCAGGGCGTCGGCCAGCTTGTTGATGGACAGACCGGAGGTGTTGGAGGCAATCACGGCATGCGCGGGCAGGTTCGGCGCCACTTTCTTGTACAGGTCCAGTTTCCAGTCCATGCGTTCGGCGATGGCCTCGACGATGAGGTCGCAGTCCTCGAGAAGATCGAGGTTTTCATCGTAATTGGCCGGGATGATCGCCGCGGCCAGCGACTTGGTACCCAGCGGCGCCGGCTTGAGTTTGCCCAGATGCTTGATGGCCTTCAGCGCGATGCCGCTTTTCGGTCCGTTCTTGGCGGGCAGGTCGAACAGCACGGTCTCGATGCCGGCATTGGTCAGGTGCGCGGCGATCTGCGCGCCCATGACACCGGCGCCGAGCACGGCGGCCTTGCGGATGTTGAGAGGTTTGGTCATGCCGATCTCCGTCGAAACAGGTCAAGATGAAAAGTTGCCGGCCACGCACGCTCTGCATGACGTGTACCGATGGAAAAGGAAATGACGCGTGCGTGGCGGCTCATGACGATCGCAATCCCGCGGCGGCAAAATGCACCAGATGCTGCAGGACCTGCTGCATGTGCCGTTGCTCGCTGATGCCCCGCTGGCGCTGGATGATGCCGAAGTTGGCCATGGCATACGTCAATGCACCGGTGACGATGTCCAGGCGCCAATACAATTCCTGCTTGTCCAGCGCCGGCAGGCGTTCGGCCATGGCCGTGGCGAATTGCTTCAGCACGTCGCCGTAGTTGTCCGACAAGAACGATCGCAACTGCTCGTCGTGTTCGACATACGCGCGCGCCAGCACCCGCACGAAGGCATCGCCGCCGCGCCCCTCGCACGAGAGCTCCAGGGGTGGCTGGATGAACGCGGTGAGTACGTCTTCCAGCGTGGCTTGTGCGGGCAACTTGTCGAGAGCCTCCAGCCGCCGGCCATTCAAGATGTCCAGACGGCGGCGGAACACTTCCTCGATGAGCTTGTCTTTGGAACCGAAGTGATAGTTCACCGAGGCGAGGTTGACGCCCGCCGCCGACGTCACGCGACGCAGCGAAGCGCCCTCGAAACCGCGGCGTGCGAAAAGTGTTTCGGCGGCGTCGAGGATCCGTTCTTTGGTGGAAAAACGTGACGAGGACACGTGGCAGCACCCTGAATGCGTATCAAACGATCGTTTGAAGCATAGGCTCGCATCATGCCCCGGTCAAACGCAAGACTTGCGATTTGGCTGGAATCTGTCACTATTTTGTGAGCTAAATCCGTCTTTAAAAAGGGATTTGGCGTAGTGTTGGAAGGGTCAGGGGGGAGCCCGGCCAACGTCAGTTCGCCGCGTTCGGTGACGTTTTGGGTGGCACGACGCCATGAAAACAACTTTGGCAGATCGGGTATCACGCCATCACCGTGCGCAGGGTGAATACGCAACCATGACTTTTTTACATCAACTTGACCGGAGCTGATCCATGGCGCTGGAGCGCACTCTTTCCATTGTCAAACCCGATGCCGTTGCCAAAAACGTGATCGGTGAAATCTATTCGCGTTTCGAAAAGGCGGGCCTCGAAATCGTGGCCGCCAAGATGAAGCATCTCAGCAAGGAAGAGGCCGAGGGCTTCTACGCCGTGCATCGCGAGCGTCCGTTCTTCGGTGCGCTGGTGGAATTCATGAGCTCCGGCCCGGTGATGATCCAGGCACTGGAAGGCGACGACGCCATCGCGAAGAACCGCGAACTGATGGGAGCCACCAACCCGAAGGAGGCTGCGCCGGGAACGATTCGCGCCGATTTCGCCGATTCCATCGACGCCAATGCCGTGCACGGCTCGGACGCTCCGGAAACGGCGGCCACCGAAATCGCCTATTTCTTCACCGAACAAGAGATTTGCCCGCGCTGAAGCGCCGGAGTTGTCGTCGTGACCGAGGCCGTGAAAACCAATCTGCTCAATTTTGACCGCCAGGGCTTGCGCGAGTTTTTCGTCGAACTGGGCGAAAAGCCGTATCGTGCCGACCAGGTGATGAAGTGGATCTATCACCGTCTGGAAAGCGACTTCGATGCCATGACCGATCTCGGCAAGTCCCTGCGGGGCAAGCTTGCCGAGGTCTGTCATGTCGGGCCGCCGGCAACCGTGTTCGAAAAAGCGTCCAGCGACGGCACCCACAAATGGTTGCTGGGCATGAACGGTGGCAACGCCATCGAGGCGGTGTACATCCCCGAGCCCACGCGCGGCACGTTGTGCGTGTCCTCGCAGGTCGGCTGCGCGCTCAACTGCCAGTTCTGTTCCACCGCCACCCAGGGTTTCAACCGCAATCTGTCGACCGCCGAAATCATCGGCCAGGTCTGGGTGGCGGCCAAACATCTCGGCAACGTGCCGCACCAGGCCCGGCGCATCACCA
>CAZSOU010000176.1:0-2762 GCA_964608595.1 uncultured Rhodanobacteraceae bacterium | reverse complement strand
TTCGCGCCCCTACCCCACTCGACCCACTTGGCGTGGTCGGAGGTGTTGACCAGGCGCGCACCCTTGCGCGTCTCGCCGGCCACGGTCACGTCAGCAGGGACGACCTCGAACGAGCCTTGGTACTCGCCCGTGCGGACAGGGGAGTTGGCCTCGGCCCACTTCTTGCCGCGCTCGGCGCCGGCCTGACAGGCAGCACCTCCCATGGTCCGGGTGATCTTCCGCATGCCTGCCTTGTTCACCTTGAACCGGGATGCCATCAGCGCCTCCTCAGCGGTACTTCAGTCCCGAGCGGCCAGAAACCAGGGTCGCCGTCGATCGTGTACTCCCCGGCCATTCCGTGGGGTGCTGGGACGGTGATGGTGTCCGTCGAGATGACGTCCATGCCCGCCGGCCCGTATAGGACCGCTGTCGTGTCGGTCAGCTCCGTACGATCCTGCGGCTCGCTGGTCCCGCGCCTACCCACCAGGCAGTCGGAGACGTTGTGATCCTGGGCCGGGACGGGGTCGCCATTAGCGTCGTACCCACCAGATCGGTGCACGGTGACCTCACACAGCCAGTCGGCCGGGAACTGCTCCGTGATGTTCATCAGGGCCTCGGCGGGCGCTTGTATGGCGTGAGTGCAGTCCGCTGCGTGTCGGACAGAGAAGATGCACCGGCGCTCGCATAGGCGGGAGCGGAGACTTGGAACGGTCCTGCCTGAACCTGCGACCCGACGAGGTTCGCGGGAACCGACGCCATCGCACGCAGGACGGGCAGGAGGTCCTCAGGGCATTCTTCGTACCCGTGGGACATGGTCACGGTCGCGACGCGATGACGGCACCACCAGCGCCCAGAGAGCATGACCACCGGCTCGTCCGGCATCAGCTCCCAGTCGTCCTCACTGAGGGCCTGGCCGGCGATCGCCACCGACGCGACCTCGATGACCTCCATCGACGGAAGCACAAGCGCAGGGCCCGTCAGGCGGACGCGAACGTCCTCCGTTAGTGTCGGCGCGATGTGCCATCCGCACTCGTCGCGTATGCGACGGCACGCAGCTGCCCATGCGACGGAATCGACGCCGGCGGGAGGTTCCACGAGAGGCGGCCAGGTCATGAGACACCGCCTCTACTTATTGCGCGGCTTGCGCGCCTTGTTCTTGGGCTTCCCGGCTTGCTTGGCTTCCGCCGTGCGATGCGATGCGAGATCCGCATCCGTGAGCCTGTAGTCCTGGGCGGTCTTCTCATCCAGCTGCATTGTCGTAACGACGCCGGTCGCCAGACGGACGCGGTAGTTCTTCAGCGTCATGATCTGATTTCCTTCCGCAGGCCGTGGGGCCGCGCCATGCAGGCGCGACCCCACAGCGTTGAGTGGCTGCCGATCAGCCCGCGACGTACGCGGACAGGTCGACGTTGACGAACGCGGAGGGGATCCGCACCGCGAGCGCGAGACGCTCCTCGATGCGGTTCGTGATCACGTTCTTGGTGAACTTGCCCAGGTCGCTGTTCGTCGACTCGACCCGGATACCGCCCTTGCGGTACACGGTCGCGCCGGCCTTGAACGAACCCACGACAGCGGTGCCCTGGTCGACGGCCGCGGACACGACCGTGCGCAGGCCCCACACCGGAGGCTGGATGGCGACACCACCGTTGCCGTACTCGCCGGAGAAGTAACCGCCGCCGTAGTACTGGCTGTTACCGTCCTTCGCGAGGCGCAGGCCCTGATAGTCGGACGGGTTGATGACCAGCGCGTCTGCGCTCAGTCCGGTGACCGTCTGAATCTTCGTCATCGCCCGGAACAGTGCGTCCGCGACCGTGTCGTCAGCCGAGGTCAGTGCCTCAGTCTGTACCCCGGTGCGCTTCAGCAGACCATTGAGGTCGGATCCGCTGCCGGAACCGTTGAGGAGCTGAGACTCTTCCTCGAGGGCCAGCAGGTACAGCGCCCGGTTGTTGATCTCCGACACCCAGAAGTCGAGATCCTCGACCATCTCATCGGAAACGTCCCACCAGGCGGCGATCTTCTTGAGCGTCTCGGTCACTGCAGTCGGGTCAGCGATGTGCAGCTGCGGCTTCTGGCCGCCCTCCGCGACACTGGTATACCCGCCCTCGACAGTGGCCGACTCCACGAAGTACGTGATCGCGGACCCAGACAGGGTCCCCTGGCCGAACAGGTCAGACACAGTCGGCCGGCGGAACGCGCGGACGATGTTCGTGTCGACCTGCGTGGTCGCCGGGTCGAGCGCCGACGGCTTCGTCTGCGCATCAGTGGCGGCCTTGAAATCCGGAGACGACACCGAGAAGCCAGTGCGCGCCTTCAGGTTCGACAGGTCGCCATCCTTCAGCCCGCGAACGAACGCCTCGCCGAGGGACTTAGCCTCCGGCTTCTCGTCACCGTCGCGGCGCTCACCCGAAGGCATCTCGGCGATCTTCGCCATCAGGGCATCACCCTGCTCGGCCTTCTCGATCTGCGCCTTCAGGTCGTCGACCTGCTTCATCAGCTGCTCGACCTCGGACTGCTCTTCATCGGTGAAGCCACGGTTCTCGCCCTTGACCCGCTCCGCGATCTCGCGGGCGGCCTTGAGCGCGGCCTCACGCTGCTGCTTGAGGTTCACCTCAGATCTCCTTCTCTTGAACGGAAATGGCCGCCAGGATTGGATCGACGGACGGACTTGACTCCTGGTCCTCATCCGACACGGACGGGCTACGAGCCCCGTCGGGCTCACCGCTGGCGTCGGACTTGGCCCCGGTCGCACCGCTGGCCTTCCCCTGGTCGTCCTCGTCTCCATC
>CAZSOU010000175.1:0-2865 GCA_964608595.1 uncultured Rhodanobacteraceae bacterium | reverse complement strand
TTTCATTTTATCTTTACGCAATCAATGGATTACGAACAGCAATTTGGTCCACAACAAGGCGCCTGTTTTTCTCCATAAACCGTTATACTGTAAATCTTATTTTTGTCAGCATTATAAATCGCTATTTCTTCATCCGTTAAATAGTTTTTCAAAATATCATTGGGTATAATAATGGGTTTTTCCTTTTGTAGCACAATGTTTCTAAATCCTGCATCTTTAACAATTTGCAGGTAATCCTCCTTTTGAATAGCACCTGATACACATCCGGCATACATTTCTGCCGCATTTTTTATTTTTTTGGGTAAATCTCCCGTAAGTACAATATCCGAAATGCTGAAATGCCCACCTGTCTTTAAAATGCGGTAAACTTCATTAAAAGCTTTGAGCTTGTTAGGCACGAGATTCATCACACAATTACTGACTACAATAACTAAGGTTTCGTGGTGCACGAAGTGCAGGCCATGAAACCGCTGTTGAACGAAACCGGTTACAGTCCGAACTGCTATGGAGTTGTCAATTTGATTCTCTTTCCTTTACAACAGACAGGACACGCCTGTTTTTTTTGAATGGATGCTAAAATGCCTGTCAGACAGGTGTTTTAGCGCTGTTTTATTGGGGAGGGCACAAAGATTCCCCTACCCAAAACTTTATGATTTGGGAGCAGTTTGTTTTTCCAATAAATATTTTTTGGGTGGTCCACGTTTACCAAAGATTTCAATGGTAATCAACGTTCCGGTTTTACAACATGGGCATTTCCTAAGCAGCGTCTTTGGTTGGATTTCGGGTCTGGAAATTTTCAAACCTTTTTGCAAGGCTTGAAGTTTCCCTCTTTTCCAACTACTGCTCAGAATGCCGTAATGACGTATTCTGACAAATCTTGGAGGTAGAATATGCATGGAAAAACGACGAACAAACTCAACCTTGCTCAAGGTCATTTGCTTTTTACGGCCTTTATCACGATAATCTTTGTAATCAAAAGTTACGTTATTATCTGTAATCCTTTTAATTCGGTGATTGCTGATGGCAACCTTGTGGGTATATCTTCCCAAATATTCAATAACCTGCTTGGGACCACCAAAAGGACGCTTGGCATAGACCACCCATTGCTTCTTAAACAAACCTTCAATCAACTGCTTATCTTCAAAACCTTTGCTGCGTAGGGCAGCCACATATTTTGCCCGAAACACCTTGCTGAGTGCCTTTACCGGAAATAGGTACTTGTTGCTACGTATTTTTTTCTGCCATCGACCGAGGGTATCTATGCCACCACCCGGAACGATGCAATGCACATGAGGATGGAGGCTTAGACTCTGCCCCCAAGTATGCAACACAGAAATCATTCCTAATTGCACACCTTCTGTTTGCCCGAATTGCTTGAGTGTTTGCCATGCCGATTGAAACAAGCTACTATAGCATAATTTGGGGTTGTATAAGGCCAGTTGGTTCAAATCTTCGGGCAGAGTAAAGACCACATGGTAATACGTGCAAGGCAACAAATCCTGCCCCCTTGCCTGTATCCATTCTTCACGCTTATGCCCCTGACACTTTGGGCAATGCCGATTCCTGCAACTATTGTAGCTGATATGAATAGAGCCACATTCATTGCAAACATCTACATGACCACCCAGAGCCGCGGTTCGACATTGAGCAATGGCTCGTAGGGTTTTTTGCTGATGTATCGTAAAATCTTTATCCGAGAGCTTTATCTGCCGGATAACATCCGCTATTCCCCACTTCGGCTGCATTGTTCAAAAGTTTTGTCTAAAGGACTTTTAACTAATTGTTCGGGTGGAGTACAGATGTGCAAATACACTAAGGTGGTTCGGATATTAGCATGACCTAAGAGTTTTTGTACCGTCAAAATGCCGGCACCATCTTCCAACAGGTGGGTGGCATAGGTATGTCGGAAGGTATGTACATGCACATCCTTGAGAATACCTGCTTGTTTGGCTATTGTCTTGACCACCCATTGTAAGCCTCTCTGAGAGTACCTTCCGTCAAAATCACGTTGATCCGTTTTACAAGCGGTATTTTCAAACAGATATTTTTGAGGATGAGCAGCTGCTATATAAGATTGAATACCCCGAATCAAATGCTTGGAAAGGGGAACATATCGGTCTTTACCGCCTTTGCCTCTTACAACGTGCAAGAGTTTTCGGTCAAAATCCAAATGTTTCAGTTCAAGATTTCTTAGTTCCATGCACCGAAGACCACAGCCATAGAGCAAGCCTATAACCAGGCGATGTTTAAGTAATTTCGCACCGGTGAGCATCTTCCAAATCTCTTCCCTGCTCAATACCACCGGCAATTTCTTTTCGTGTGGAATAGAGGGAAGTTTTAGATACTCAAAAGGCAGTCCTTCGGTCTTCAGCAAAAATCGAAGTCCATAGACAGTGTGTTTAAAATAAGTTTGGGAAGGTGTTTTGCTACGTTGTTGTAGTTCGTAGAGATAATCTTGAACTTGCTCAGGATTAAGTTCAGTGGGTAGGCAGCCAAAATGCAAAGCCATGGCGGCTACATGACGGCTGTAATTGTCGAATGTTCTCGGACTTCGACCTAGGATACTGATATTACGTTCAAAGCGGCGTAATAATTCAGAAAATCCATTAACTTCGCGACAGGCACGGTTGAGGTATTTGTTGTATCTTAACTCTTCCGGCGATTTTTTTTACTCATGATGTGTTTATTTTTATTATTTGTATTCGTGAGTGCTTTGCAGTTCGTTGTCATAAAAAAATTGAATTTAAGTGAAATGCAAACTTACGGAATAGTGCGGAAGGCTACCGTAGGTTTAGTTCAACAAACAGCTTGCCGCAATGGCTGGTAAACGTCTTCGATTGACAGAAAAGTAGTAAATTTACGTTC
>CAZSOU010000174.1:0-2881 GCA_964608595.1 uncultured Rhodanobacteraceae bacterium | reverse complement strand
CGGACTTGGCCCCGGTCGCACCGCTGGCCTTCCCCTGGTCGTCCTCGTCTCCATCGGTCGCGGCCTTGATGACTGCCCCGATGGCTTCCTGCGCCTGGCGCAGGGAGTCAATGTGCTTGCCGGCCAGGACTCGGCCGGCCTTGAACTCGTTCTGCAGCGCATCCGTGACGGCCTTCACAGCCACCACGGATGTGTCCTGATTGGCACCCACTGGAACGAAGCTGAACTCGTAGACTTTCAGCTTCCGTAGCTCGTTGGCCGTCTTGTCCTCGCCGAGGTCGGTCTTGCCCTCTTCGAGCACGTCGAACGCGAACGAGAGCTGGTTGAGGCGACGGCCCTTGACGAGGCGGTAGACCTGTTCGCCCTTGGGGGACTCTAGGTCGAACTTGCCCTTCACCCACCAGCCGTGATCGTCCTCGCCCATGTCGATCGCGCCGGCCACGAAGTAGTCCGGGTCGTCCATACGATGCCCATACAGGCCAGGCAGCGTGTTGCCCGAGTCCTTCCATTCCTGGATCGTGTCCGCGAACGCACCTTTGGCGACGACATCACCATAGGCGTCGGGTTTCCGCGTGAACGTCGACGGGTAGACAAGGAACTCGCCCTCGTCAAGGCCGTCATCCGGGCCTGCCTTGACCTGCCCGATGGGCAGACTCTTGATCTTCATCACTCGCCCTCCTTAGGGCCCTCGTTCTGCGACCCGGAGTCCGCCGGGGACGCCTGGCCGCCGTCGATCACGTTCAACGGCACGATCAACTCGTCGGCCCCTTCGATCGCGGGAAGGTTCATTCGGGCGCGAGCCTCTGAGCGGAGCATGTACGGGCCGCCCACGGCGCGTTGCAGGGCGTTGGCCTGCTCCTCGAAGTTGCCCTGCAGCTTCTCGGCGATGTTGAACTCGGCGTAGAACCTCTCGGGGTCCATGTCGAGCATCGGAATCAGGAAAGCGTTGATCTTCGCCTCGATCTGGGCGAGCAGCGGTCCGAGCGTGTCGCCGTAGAGCATCTTGCGGAACTCGCGCACGTTGCTGTAGTTCGCGCCGTCGTTCTGGCCGACCATCGTCGGGTTCACATGGAAGGCGGACGCGACCGTCACCATCGACAGCTTCGCGGCCTCTACGAACTCCTGATCTTTCGCGCTGAAATCGACTCGGTTGAGCGTCATGCCGTCCTCGAGGATCGGCGTTCCGCCGGCGCCGGGGCCGTTGCCGGTGTACTTGCTGTACCAGTCGTCCCGGAACGTCTCGCGCGCCTTGTCGCTCCATTCCCCAGCCTCGACCGGCCGCTGGATCACTGCGGACACGCGCCCGCCGCGCTTCCACACCTGCGCCCGATATTGGGCCGCCTGCACCTGCTCCTGCAATGTCTGCCGCAGCGACTCGACGGTGGGCGAACCCTTGAGTGAGTTCGTTGGCGAGTACCCCGTGAAATCCAGGATCTGAGCTGCGGGGACGCTGACGCGCTTGTCGACGAGCTGACCGACCATGTAGGAGTCGACAGTGAATGAATCAGCCGCCACCGGGGCGACCCATGAAGGCGGCAGCCGGCGAAACATCATCCCGGACCGCGTCGACGTGGAAGGCACGACGAGCCAGTAGGCCCTGTCGTACAGCAGCATGTCACCGACCGTCGCGTAGACCAGGTCATACACAGTCATCGCCGCATCGGGGTCCGGCAGTGCAAGCGTGCGCGCCAGTACCGACGAGCGGTCTCTCACGCGATCCGTATCATCGACTCGCTCGAAGACCTGCAGCCCGAGCTGGGCAACGTTGCGCGCCAGGAACGACACCACCGTCCGCAGGTGTGGCTGGGTCCTCCACAGCGAGTCCGGCGACGCGTGCTCGACAAGGTCGCGCATGAACGGCAGGTTCGACACGGGGAGGCGTGGGTCGATGTACTCGACCCGAGGGGAGAAGTAGGCGTTCGGGACGACATCCCTGCCCATCAGTCGATCCCAGAATCCGGCCATGCTCCCCTCCTTCCTCAGACGGTTAGAACGCCACGCGACTCGTACGCGCTCACTCGCGGGGCTTCAGGACTGCTTGCTCGCCAGGCGGCCAACGTGGCCGCCTCCAATGTGCTCGTGTCGACTCCCGACTGGCGCTTCCACGCCCATCGGCCCATGGACTCTCGGCGCTGGCCGTGCTCCACCGCCCGGTCCAAGGGCTCGTATGACTCGTGCCGCAGGTGGTGTTCGCGCACCAGGCGGTCGATCGTCCCGCAAGCCGTGAAGACCTCCTCGGTCTTGACCACTCGCAGTCGGACGCCCTCGCGTTCCAGCACGGGGATCAGCGACGTAGCTGGAGACTTCGGGTCCACCGCCACGTCGACGTCGTGCGCCTTCTGCAACGCCTTCAGTCGGTCGACCACCCAGCCTGTGCCCGAGGCATGCTGCAGAGGGCGAATGTGTACCTCGTCTCCGTCCACCCCGGCCGCGACGATCGCTGCTGCATTCAGATCGGCAGGGACTGCGAGCGCGAGGCCCGTCATTGCCAGGCCTGCTGGCCTGGCGCCCTGACAGGCGATCCAGTCGCCCATCGTGAACGCGGCCGTCTTGCCGAAGTCGTCCCATACTCCGAGCGCCTCCCGTAGGAACGAGGCCTCGGAGAGCTTCTTGCGCATGCGGAGGATCGACGCCAGCGGCGTGCGGTGCGGATAGGACGGATTCGCCACTGAGTACTGGTCGCGATCATCCAGATCAACGCCCTGCTCGCACCCGCACTCGATCCAGGCCGTGTCAGGGTCACCATCCATCGCCTGCTGGCGCATCAGCCGGAAGACCTCCGAGTTATCCTCCGGCTTCGGCGGTGTGCCGATGTACAGCTGCAGTCCGAACCGGGACGTGTTCAGCGTCGCGACCATGTTGTCCATGGCCCGCTCAGACA
>CAZSOU010000173.1:0-2887 GCA_964608595.1 uncultured Rhodanobacteraceae bacterium | reverse complement strand
TGTCTGAGCGGGCCATGGACAACATGGTCGCGACGCTGAACACGTCCCGGTTCGGGCTGCAGCTATACATCGGCACGCCGCCGAAGCCGGAGGACAACTCCGAGGCATTCCGGCAGATGCGCCAGCAGGCGATCGACGGCGACCCCGACACGGCATGGATCGAATGCGGGTGCGAGCAGGGTGTCGACCCGGACGACCGTGGTCAATACGAGATCGCGAATCCGTCATATCCGCACCGGACGCCGCTGTCGTCGATCCTGCGGATGCGCAAGAAGCTGACGACGCCGTCTTTCCTGCGAGAAGCGCTCGGCATCTGGGACGACTTCGGCAAGACTGCCGCGTTCGCAATGTCGGACTGGATCGCATGTCAGGGCACGCGGCCGGATGGCCTGACCATGTCGGGTCTCGCATTGGCCCTGCCCACCGACCTGAATGCCGCAGCGATCGTCGCCGCCGGAGTCGACGATGACGGGCTGACGCATGTGCGTCCGCTGCAGCACGCGCCAGGCACGGGGTGGATCGTGGACCGGCTGAAGGAGCTGCAGGAGGCGCATGGGGTCGACGTGGTCGTGGACCCGAAGTCTCCGGCGACCTCGCTGATCCCCGTACTGGAGCGAGAAAGCATCCGGCTGCGAGTCGTGAAGACCGAGGAGGTATTCACGGCGTGCGGGACGATCGACCGACTGGTGCGCGAACATCACCTGAGGCACGAGTCATACGGGCCATTGGACCGGGCAGTGGAGCATGGCGAGCGTCGCGACTCGGTCGGCCGATGGGCATGGAAGCGCCAGTCCGGAATCGATACGAGCACGTTGGAGGCGGCCACGTTGGCCGCCTGGCGAGCGAGCAGTCCTGAAGCCCCGCGAGTGAGCGCGTACGAGTCGCGTGGCGTTCTAACCATCTGAGGAAGGAGGGGAGCATGGCTGGATTCTGGGATCGACTGATGGGCAGGGATGTCGTCCCGAACGCCTACTTCTCCCCTCGGGTCGAGTACATCGACCCACGCCTCCCCGTGTCGAACCTGCCGTTCATGCGCGACCTTGTCGAGCACGCGTCGCCGGACTCGCTGTGGAGGACCCAGCCACACCTGCGGACGGTGGTGTCGTTCCTGGCGCGCAACGTTGCCCAGCTCGGGCTGCAGGTCTTCGAGCGAGTCGATGATACGGATCGCGTGAGAGACCGCTCGTCGGTACTGGCGCGCACGCTTGCACTGCCGGACCCCGATGCGGCGATGACTGTGTATGACCTGGTCTACGCGACGGTCGGTGACATGCTGCTGTACGACAGGGCCTACTGGCTCGTCGTGCCTTCCACGTCGACGCGGTCCGGGATGATGTTTCGCCGGCTGCCGCCTTCATGGGTCGCCCCGGTGGCGGCTGATTCATTCACTGTCGACTCCTACATGGTCGGTCAGCTCGTCGACAAGCGCGTCAGCGTCCCCGCAGCTCAGATCCTGGATTTCACGGGGTACTCGCCAACGAACTCACTCAAGGGTTCGCCCACCGTCGAGTCGCTGCGGCAGACATTGCAGGAGCAGGTGCAGGCGGCCCAATATCGGGCGCAGGTGTGGAAGCGCGGCGGGCGCGTGTCCGCAGTGATCCAGCGGCCGGTCGAGGCTGGGGAATGGAGCGACAAGGCGCGCGAGACGTTCCGGGACGACTGGTACAGCAAGTACACCGGCAACGGCCCCGGCGCCGGCGGAACGCCGATCCTCGAGGACGGCATGACGCTCAACCGAGTCGATTTCAGCGCGAAAGATCAGGAGTTCGTAGAGGCCGCGAAGCTGTCGATGGTGACGGTCGCGTCCGCCTTCCATGTGAACCCGACGATGGTCGGCCAGAACGACGGCGCGAACTACAGCAACGTGCGCGAGTTCCGCAAGATGCTGTATGGCGACACGCTCGGTCCGCTGCTTGCCCAGATAGAGGCGAAGATCAACGCGTTCCTGATCCCGATGCTCGACATGGACCCCGAGAGCTTCTATGCCGAGTTCAACATCGCAGAGAAGCTGCAGGGCAACTTCGAGGAGCAGGCCAACGCCCTGCAACGTGCAGTGGGTGGCCCATACATGCTCCGCTCGGAGGCTCGTGCCCGCATGAACCTTCCCGCGATCGAGGGGGCCGACGAGCTGATAGTGCCGTTGAACGTGATCGACGGCGGCCAGGCGTCCCCGGCGGACTCCGGGTCGCAGAACGAGGGCCCTAAGGAGGGCGAGTGATGAAGATCAAGAGTCTGCCCATCGGGCAGGTCAAGGCAGGCCCGGATGACGGCCTTGACGAGGGCGAGTTCCTTGTTTACCCGTCGACGTTCACGCGGAAGCCGGACGCCTACGGCGACGTCGTCGCCAAGGGTGCGTTCGCGGACACGATCCAGGAGTGGAAGGACTCGGGCAACACATTGCCCGGACTGTACGGGCACCGGATGGATGACCCGGACTACTTCGTCGCCGGCGCGGTCGACATGGGCGAGGATGACCATGGCTGGTGGGTGAAGGGCAAGTTCGACCTGGAATCCCCTAAGGGCGAGCAGGTCTACCGCCTGGTGAAAGGGCGCCGGCTGAACCAGCTCTCGTTCGCGTTCGACGTACTCGAGGAAGGGAAGACCGACCTCGGTGAGGACGAAACGGCCAACGAGCTACGGAAGCTCAAGGTCTACGAGTTCAGCTTCGTTCCGGTGGGCGCCAACCAGGACACGTCCGTCGTGGCCGTCAAGGCGGTCACCGACGTGCTGGAGCACGAGATGAAGGCCGGCCGGGTATTGGCTGGCAAACACATTGACTCCCTGCGCCAGGCGCAGGAGGCCATCGGCGCGGTCATCAAGGCCGCAACCGCTGATGGAGACGAGGACGACCAGGGGAAGGCCAGCGGTGCGACCGGGGCCAAGTCCG
>CAZSOU010000172.1:0-3050 GCA_964608595.1 uncultured Rhodanobacteraceae bacterium | reverse complement strand
CGCCGAACACGCTGTTCACCGTGCTGCGCACCATCGAATACATCTGGCGGGTGGAAAAGACCACGCGCAACATGGACAAGATCGTCAAGCGTGGCGAGCTGATGTACGACGCCGCACGAAAGTTCGGCGAGCACATCGTTGCCATCAACAACCATCTGGACAAGGCCAGGGACAGTGCGCGCGAGGCCGAAAAGGCCCTCAACGATCCCAGTCGCGGCCTGGTGCGGCAGGCGGAAAAACTGCGTGCCTTCGGGGTCAAGCCGAAAAAGGCCATGCCCGAACGACTGGCCGCGGATGACGAGGACGAGGCTCTGGACGCCCCGCAGAGTTGAACGTCGCGGGGCGGGCAGCGCCCGCCCCGCATGGCAGGAACAAACTCCACGCGCGACGCAGCTTATCCCTTGCCGAACACCTTCACTTCCACGCGCCGATTCGGCGCCAGACAGGCGATGCGCGCCGCACGACCGGAATCATCGTTGCAGCCGGTCTTGACCGGATCGGCCATGCCGAGCCCGGTGGCCGTCATCAGCCCCTCCGGCACGCCTTTGTCTTGCAGATAGCGCATGACGCTGAAGGCACGCTGCCGCGACAACAACCCGTTGTAGCTTTTGCTGCCCATCACATCCGTGTAACCCACGATGCGGACTGCCTTGATGTCGGTTTGGTGCTCGCTGATGCTGCTTGCCAGCTTGTCCAGCGCCGCTTCGCCTTCCGGACGCAGATCGGCGCTGTCGAACGCGAACAGGGCATCGGCTGACAACGTGAATGTTTCGGCCGTCGCTTCGGCTTTCGGCTCGTGCAGCAGGTCGGCACAGGATGCCGGCTTCCAATAAAAACTCTGCGCCAGCTTGTCCTTGTCGAACAGGATCTTGTACTGGCACTGGATCTGCCGGCCGTCGTGCCGGAGGTGGAACAGGTAGTCCCATTCACGCACGCTCCAGGCCACACCCTCATGAAAATGCGGGTACCCGATCAGGCCTGCAATCTGGTTCTTGTCCATGCCTGCATGAATGAGGCGCAGGCTGTCCAGGGTCGGAGTGGTCCCGCCATCGTGCATCGGCGTGGTGTCGTCGGGCGACGGCCAGACGAGCTCCTCGGCACTGGTCCCGTCGCGGGCAATGTTTTTGCTGAGGCTGCCGCAGGCTGCCATGCCGGCAGCCGCCGCAGCGATGAAGACCACTTTGACGAGCATACGAAAATCCGACTGCATGTGTCTTTCCTCGATTCGATTCGGTGCAGCAACTGGGTTCGTGTTGATGTCCTGCCCGGATCGAGCCGGACAGGACACCCTTTGGCGGAAATACCGTGTCACCACACGATGGCCGCGCCGACGCCCACGCCGACATCGCCCTCGGTATTGCCGGTCGCATTGAGCTTGAACACGTACCGCCCGCTGTCCGTGATGGTCGATACGCCCACGGCCATGGCGGACTCGCCGCGGAAACTGCCCAGAGAAACAGCCGCAGCACTCTGGTTCGGCTGGTAGGCCTGCGGCAGGCTGGCCATGGCAATCGCCGACGCCACGCCGGCATTGGCATGCCGGCTGACCCGGTCGATATCCCGAGTCAGCACGTTGACCTGCTTGTCGGTGTAGCTCTTGGCCCAATTGGCGACCTGATCCATACCGCCATGGAGCTGATTGACATTGACCGCGTCCGTGCCGGCGGTGCCGGGAGCGACATGAGTGACTTGGCGCTCATGTCCCTTCGAACCCACGGACACGCTGTCGGCCCGCTTGGCCACGGAGCCGGCACCCACCGCCACGCTGTTGTCGGCACTGGCATTGGCGCCCGAGCCGAGCGCGGTGCTGTCCTTGGCCGACGCGACGGCCCCGGCGCCACCGGCGACGGCATCCTTGCCGGAAGCCTTGGGCAGACCCTGGTCCGACGTATCGTCGACCTGGAAATAGCCGCCCTTGCCCTGCTGCATGTTGTTGATGACATCGGTGTTACCGGCCACCTTCTGGTTGGTCTCGTACAACTGCGACCCGTTCACGGCCTCCGTGCTGGTAGCCGATACCTCGCCACGATGCACATTGTCGACGACCGTGCCCCCGGTCTTGCCGCCATCCGTGGACGTCTTGCCGCCCAACGTCACCTTGCCCTTGCCGGCATCGTCATACTGCACGGCATTGTCGGCAACCTGACTCACCTTGTCGGATACCGCATCGAGTTGCGAAACGTTGACCGCATCGGTGGGATCGGTACCCGCGGTCACATGAGTGACTCGGAGGTTGCCGGCATCGATGCCGTTGACAGTGATGCTCGGGCCGTCGACGATGAGCAACCCGGTTGCATCCAGCTTGATGTCGCTGCCCAGGCTGACGCTGTTTACCTTGATGTCGTCCGCCAGATCGAAAGTCACATCGTCACTGCCAGCCGTCTTGCTGACCACGATGTTGCCGTCGTCATTGTTGAGATCCACGGTTTCGCCAGGTGCCACGTTGCTGGCGTTGGTCCCCTGGGCGCTCACGTTCCAGCCGGTATTGGCCACGTTGCGGACCGCGTCCAGCTGATCCTTGTTGACCGCATCGGTACCGTCGACGCCCTTGGCCACGCCCGTGATGCGGCCGCTTCCATCGACGTTGATCGTGATGTTGCCGAACTTGGGCGAATCGGCGATCTGGATCTGTACGGCGCCCGTCGCGGGGTCGGTCACCGTCTTGATGTTGCCACCGCCGTAGGTCCCGGTTGTCGTGGCCTCGCCCAGAATTGCCAGGGTCTGGCCGAGGTCACGATGGACGTCACCGGCCGAGTTGTCGTTGCCGGTGAAGTTCATGCCGGCAGTGGTCGTGCCATTGACGGCATCATCCAGCTGGCCCTTGTTCACCGCATCGGAATCGTCCGTTCCGTCGGCCACGTTCGTGACCTTCTTGTTGCCGGCGTCGATGCCGGCCACCGTGATCTGCGGCCCTCCGACGATGCTCATGCCACCGGCACCGTAGCTGGTGCTGTGGGTGCCGTCATCCACCGTCACGCCGTCATTGTTCATGACCGTGTTGCCGGTGGTCACGCTGGTCACGTTCAGGTCGTCGGCCAGGTCCACCGTCA
>CAZSOU010000171.1:0-3065 GCA_964608595.1 uncultured Rhodanobacteraceae bacterium | reverse complement strand
CCGAGGGCGGAATCGAGCGCGCGGCGCTTGTTGTCGTCCATCGTGGGTTCCTCGCAAAGATGTTCTGGATGTTGGACACAGCCTGACAGCCTGCGGTCTCAGGGCTTGCGACACGGCCGCCAGGTACGCGCGTCAGTATCCCACACCGCGCAACCCGTCGCTGCCGGAAAGCACCGACTCAGGCTGTCAGCAAATCGGCAAGTCCGCGCAAGGCTTCGGCTACGGTCTGACGGCGCACGTCCTCGCGCGAGCCGTCGAACTGGAACAACTGCGCCTGGGCATAGCCGCCACGCTGCTTCCAGCCAATCCAGACGCTGCCGACCGGCTTGTCCCCGGTGCCGCCGCCGGGTCCGGCGATTCCGGTCACGGCCACCGCAACCGTGGCGCCAAACTGCGCCAACGCGCCGGCCACCATTTCCAGCACCGTCTCCTCGCTGACCGCACCGGTCACTTCCAGGGTGCGCGGATTGACGCCGAGCAACGCTTCCTTGGCTTCGTAGCTGTATGCCACCACGCCGGCGTCGAACCAGCCCGAGCTGCCGGGCAGATCGGTCAGGGCCTTGGCGATCCAGCCGCCGGTGCACGACTCGGCGGTGACCACGCGCTGATGCCGCGCGATGGCGGCTTCGGCCACTTCACCGGCCAGGGCTGCCAATCGTTTGTCGTCGGGTACGGCTTTTTCACTCACATCGGCAACCGTTCGGGGAACCTGCACGCAAGTATGGCACCAGTGCCCGGCGAGCGCGCCCAATGGACGACGGACAACCGTGTCCCCGGGCCCGTCACGGCGCCCGCAGCACATCCCGTTTCTTTCCCGCCGCATCCGAATGCGTCGGGAGGTCGGCGGCGGGCCCGTCCAGGGTCGGATAATCCGTGTAGCCGGCCGCTCCGCCACTGTACAGCGTGGTCGCGTCCAGCGTGTTCAATGGCGCGTCGTGCTGAAGCCGCTCGATGAAGTCGGGGTTGGCCAACGCCCAGCGCGCCACCGGTGCGACATCGGCCAGACCGGCCTCGATGTCGGCACCCAGATCCTCCAGCGAGCGGTTGGCGCGGTTGACCAGCAACGCATTGGGCCACAGGCGACGAATGTCGCGCAGCAGCGCGTCATCACCCAGGTGCATCAAATGCAGGTACGCCAGATCGAATTCGGCCAGACCGGAAACCAGGCGATGGTACAGATCGTGCGTCTCGGCACCCTCGTCGATGCCCCCCAGAGTGCTGCCGGGCGACAAACGGATGCCGGTGCGCTCCGGGCCAATGCGTTCGGCCACGCTGGCCGCCACTTCCAGCGCAAAACGCACCCGCGTGTCGATACCACCACCATAGGCGTCATCGCGATGGTTGGCATTGGCGGCCAGAAACTGCTGGATCAGATAACCGTTGGCGCCATGGATCTCGACGCCGTCGGCACCCGCTTCGACGGCGCGCTCGGCAGCATCGGCAAAATCCCGCACCGTGGCCCGCACTTCGCCGATCGACAGCGCGCGCGGAGCCGGAATGTCGAGCATGCCTCGGGCCGTGAACATGTCCACACCCGGCGCAATCGCCGACGGCGCCACCGGCTGGCGGTGATGCGGGGTGTTGTCCGGATGCGACATGCGGCCGACATGCATCAGCTGGATGAAAATGTGAGCGCCCTGTTCATGCACGGCGGACGTCACCCGCGACCACCCCGCCACGTGGGCGTCGGTGTGGATGCCCGGCGTGTTCAGGTATCCCTGCCCGTCGGCGGACGGCTGGGTGCCATCGCTGATCAGCAAGCCGAAACCGGCACGCTGGGCGTAGTACTCGGCCGTCAACGGGCCGGGCGTGCCATCCGGGCCGGCACGGCCACGGGTCATCGGCGCCATGGCCAGTCGGTGCGGCAGGCGCATGCGGCCAACGGTGACAGGGTCCCAGATCGCGGAACGCGAGGCGGACGGAATGGTTTTGGAAACGGCATTCATGACAGTTCTCCGGAATGGGTGAATCTCGCGTCGTACCGGTCCACTCGGGACCGACCGCGGCGACATGCCTATCCTGACCGTTCCATCATTCGTCCGTAAGCCATATGATTGATACTCATCGTTCCATAATCGGTACACCTTCATGGACCTATCCGCCCTGGCCGATTTCCAGCGCGTCGCCGCCGCCGGCAGTCTCGGCAAGGCCAGCCGCGACAGCGGTCGCCCCAAAGCCACATTGTCGCGCCGCATTCGTCACCTGGAGGCCTCTCTGGGCGTGCGCCTGGTCGAGCGTGGCGGTCGCGCCCTGCGCCTGACGGCCGAGGGCCGGTCTCTGTACGAACGTACCCACGACCTGTTGCGTGACATCGAGGACGTCGGCCGCAACCTGGCTTCCGGCAACGACCAGCCACGCGGCCAACTGCGGATCAGTGCACCGGTGCTGTTCGCCGGCATGCTCGGCGGCCGCCTGACCGCCGAATTCGCCGCGCGCCACCCCGAGGTACGCGTGCTGCTGGACGCGAACGACCGCATGGTCGACCCGGTGGAAGAAGGCTACGACGTGGTCATCCGCGTCACCCCCCACCCGCGAAGCGAGCTGGTCGGACGCTGCTTTGCGCACGACGCCCTGCACCTCGTGGCACCCCCTTCACTACCGATACCCGATGCCCCCGACCCGGACCATCCGGCATCCGTACCGGCCGTGGCCATGGCGCGCCAAACCGACGCCGCCGCGTGGTGCATCGAGCGCGACGGCCAGACACACCATCTGGCCCCGGACTACCGCCTGCGGCTGGCCTCGCTGACCATGGTCCACGCCGCCGTCCGTGCCGGCGCCGGTGCCGCGCTGTTGCCGCGCTCGCTCACCCACAGGGACATCAGCGAAGGCCGACTGACACTGTGGAGCCACCAGCCCGAACGCACGGTGGAACTGTGGGCACTGCACAGTTCGCGGCGGCTGGTCAGCCCCAAGGTGACGGCATTCATGGAGTTCCTGGCCGAAAGCTTCCCGGACCAGCAGCTTTGAGCCGGCCGTGCATCAGTCGGGGTCGTTGGCCCACTGGTCGGCCAGCAGCTTCGCCTGCTCGATGACCTTCTCGATGGCTTCGGGTTGCTTGTCCG
>CAZSOU010000170.1:0-3067 GCA_964608595.1 uncultured Rhodanobacteraceae bacterium | reverse complement strand
GCACATGACTGTCCGCCGGAGTGCGCAACGCACGATCCAGCACCACGCGCATTGGCGGCGCGAAGGGTTCGGTCAGCCGCACGGTGAGCCGCGGATCGTCGGCCAGCACCGTGCCGGAACCGGTGAGAATGGCGGAGCTTCTGGCGCGCCAATGTTGCACGTCGGCGCGCGCGGCTTCGCCGGTGATCCATTTCGAGTCACCACTGGCCAACGCGGTACGGCCGTCCAGACTCATGGCCGACTTCATCCGTATCCACGGACGGCCGCGCTCGATGCGGCTGAAAAAGCCGATGTTGAGTTCACGCGCCTCGCCCGCCATCAGGCCGGTTTCGACCGTGATGCCCGCGGCGCGCAATTTGTCCAGGCCACCCCTCGCCCTGGGGTTCGGATCGGTGCAGGCGACGACCACGCGCGCCGCCCCGGCTTCGATCAGGGCATCGGCGCACGGCGGCGTGCGGCCATGGTGCGAGCACGGCTCCAGCGTCACGTAAACGGTCGCACCCTGCGCGCGTTCGCCCGCCGCGCGCAGGGCAAATACCTCGGCATGGGGCGCGCCCGCCTTCTGATGCCAGCCCTCGCCCACCACCTCGCCATCGCGCACGATCACGCAACCCACGCGCGGATTGGGTTGGGTGGTGTACAGACCGTGCGCCGCCAATTCCAGCGCGCGGGTCATGTGTTGGCGATCAATCGATGTCACGAGAATCAGAAACCAGGCAAAACGGGCCTCGGCCCACCATCGAGCATTCGGTGGGCCGGAGCCCACGCTACCGGGACAAGCGTACTTTATGACTTGTCGTGCTTGTCGCCACCCAGCAGCGACATCTGCTTTTCATCCAGCGTCGGCAGATCGCGCTCCAGCTTTTCGATCTCTTCGCGGAACGCGTGCACATCCTCGAACTTGCGATACACCGATGCAAAGCGCACGTACGCCACCTGGTCCATCTTCTTCAGCTCGCGCATGACCAGCTCGCCGACTTGACGCGACGGCACTTCGCGCTCACTCACCTTGCGCAAGTCGTCGATGACGGCACGCACGGCGGCGTCCACCGCGTCACCCGACACCGGACGTTTCTGCAGCGCGCGCTCGAAACTCACGCGCAACTTCTGCTCGTCGAACATCTGCCTGCGTTCGCCGCTCTTGATGATCGTCGGCAATTTCAGTTCCGCCGTCTCGAAAGTGTTGAAACGCTCGCCACACTCCGGACATTCCCGACGCCGACGCACGGTGGCGCCGTCGTCGGCCAGGCGCGAGTCGATCACGCGGGTGTCTTCGTGTTGGCAAAAGGGACAGTGCATGGGGACAGTGTATTGCGTCGGGCGCTTGAATGGGATGGCTGCCGCGGCTCCATCAAGCGCTCTCGCCTGCCCCCTGACGTGCGCGGTGGCGCCGCTGCTTGGCAAGGTTGCCGCAGGTTTTCATGTTGCACCAGGTGCGGCTGCCGTTGCGCGAGCGATCCAGGAACAGCCAGCCGCAGCCCTGCGGCGGTGGACACGCCTTGAGCCGCGCCAGATCCGTCGAACACGACAATTCGGCGGCGGCGAAGACGATCGGGGCCAACAGGCTCTCCGGGTGCGCGGGAGCCACGTGACAGCGCCAGGCAAACCCCTCGTCTTCGGTACCCAGCCTGCGCCATCGCGACATCCTTCCCAGAGCGCGATTGAACGCGTCCAGCGCCTCCGAATCGGAATGGCCATGCAGGTACCCATCAAACAGTGCATGCAAGGTCGCACGCAGGCGACGCGCGCGAGTCAGCAGTTGATCGCGTTTCGACCCGGCCAGGCGAGCGAGTCTGCCGGCTTGCGCCATGTCCACGACCTTTTGATGCACGCACCACCCGAGCAGGTGGTTCGGTGTGTCCAGGTAGTCGCGTGTCACGGCCTCGGTTCGAGAGTGCACCGTATTCACGAAGTCCAGCGCGAGGTGCCCTCCCACGATTTCGATGTGGTCCAACCATGCGGTTTCGATTGCGCGCGTTGTCATGGCATCAGTGTAGTGCGAGGGCCCACGCGACATGGACGCAACAAGAAGCGCTCCAAAACATAACCACCAATACTTCATTGACAAGTTACATCATGCAAAGCTAACGTAACCTTCAAATGCAGTTCAAGGGGTTATGTTGATGAACCCGTCAAGCACGCCGGGGCATTTGTCCCTTGAACCCGGAGACACCGGAGGATTCACCATGCATCGCAGCCGCCTTTCCAATCTTGTCATCGATTGCCTTGCCGAACACTTCGACGAGTGCATCGCCTTCTGGGCGCAGGCCTTTGGCGCGCCCAAGCCACGCAAGCCGAGTGCCAACCAACGCTACGTCACGCTCAAGACCAGGCCGGGAGATCCCGACGTCCTGTTGCAAAAGGTGGAAAGCGACCCCGGCGTGCATCTGGATTTCGAGACCGATTCGGTCAGCCGTGAAGCGGCGCGCATGCAGGCCGCCGGTGGCAGACGCAAATACAAGGTGAAAACCTGGTGGGTCATGCAGGATCCTTCCGGCAATCCGTTTTGCGTGATCCGCAAACAGAACCCGGAAAAATTGGCACGCATGGAACCGTGGACGAACAGCTGACCATCACGTCACGCCCCGACCGGCGCCACGACCGGGGAGCAAGCCGATGCAGGGGCTTCCCGCCGGATGACGGCGGCGCCCGGCACGTACTTCCCACCACGCCGCGCCGCAACCGCGAGGTGACGGGAAATACGATCCCGGCTCCGGGGAACCGGGGCCACGGGAACACTGGCCGCCGCGGCTCGAACGTCCCGGAGTCTAGCCGTACACCGGAAATTTGGCGCACTGCGCCTGCACCAGCTCGCGCACGCGGGCGGCGACGGCCTCGTCCTCGGGCGCGTCGAGCACATCGGCGATCCAGCCGGCCAGCTCGATGCAGTCGGCTTCCTGGTAGCCACGGGTGGTGGCTGCCGGGGTACCGATGCGCAGGCCCGAGGTGACAAAGGGCGACTGCGGGTCGTTGGGCACGGTGTTCTTGTTGACGGTGATGTGGGCGCGGCCCAGGGCGGCTTCCGCGTCCTTGCCGGTCAGCGGCTTGCCGATCAGGTCGACCAGCA
>CAZSOU010000169.1:0-3103 GCA_964608595.1 uncultured Rhodanobacteraceae bacterium | reverse complement strand
TGATGTTCTCGATGACCACGATGGCATCGTCGACCACGAAGCTGATGGCGATCACCAGAGCCAGCAACGACATGTTGTCGAGCGTGTAGCCGAGAATCGCCATGGCCGTGAATGCACCGGCCAGCGACAATGGCACAGCGGTGGCGGCAATCAGCATGGGCGCCAGCCGGCGCAGGAAAAACAGCATGGTCAGAATCACCATGCCCAGGCTGATCAGCAGCGTGATCTGCACATCGACGATCGAATCGCGTACGGTGGGAGTGCCGTCGTAATACGGCGTCAGATGGGTTCCCGGCGGCAACAGATGGCGCAAGGCCGGCAATTCCGCCTTGACCGCGTCGACCGTTTCAATGACGTTGGCATCGGGCCGCTTGAAGATGTCGATGCCGATGGAAGGCTGGCCGTTGAAATACGCGGCCTGATAATTGTCTTCCGAACCCTCGTACACGTTTGCCACGTCCTTGAGACGGACCGGATGCCCGTTCTGGGTGGCAATCACCAGGTTGGCGAAGTCATCCGCCGTGTGCAATTGATCATTGGCCGTCACCGCCATGGTGGTATGGCCGTTGCTCAAGAACCCCTGCGGCGAGGTGACGTTGGCGGCACGCAGCGCATTGCGAATCTGGTTGGACGTCAAGCCCATGGCATTGAGCGCGTGCAGATTCACATCCACGCGAATGGACGGCTGTGCACTACCCGAAACATCCACCGAGGCCACTCCCGGCAGTTGCGACAGGCGCGGCTGCAACAGCGTATTGGCACGCGCGAACAATTGCGCCAGCGGTTGCGTGTCCGACGTCAGCGCAAGTTGCAGCACGGGATCGTTGTTGGGATTGGCCTTGCGGTAAGTCGGCGGCGACGCCAGCCCGGATGGCAAATCGGATTGTGCAGCGTTCAGTGCGGCTTGCACCTTGTTGGCCGCCTCGTTGAGATCGACGCCGTCCTGGAACATCAGGAACACGAAGGCGCTGCCTTCGGAGCTGCGCGAAAACATGCGCTGCAATCCGGGAACCTGGCCCAGGTGACGCTCCAGCGGTGCGGCCACCGTGGAAGCCATGGTACTGGCATCGGCGCCCGGCTCGTTGGCCATCACGAAAATGGCCGGAAACGACATCTGCGGCAACGCGCTGATACCCAGCAACGTATAGCAGATGGCGCCGATGGCCAGAAGCCCCGCCGCCAGAAGCGACGTGCCGATGGGGCGTTTGATGAAGGGAGCGGCGATGTTCATCGTTGCGAGAGTTGGCTGCGTACGGCGATGACAGGCTGCCCGATTCGGGTCTCGATAAAAATCCCCTCGCGCATCAGGCCACGCCTCCGTCCTCGGCCTCCAGCCGATGTGACCGCTTCGCCTTCACCCAGTCCGAGAAACGCTCCATGTACAGATAGATCACCGGCGTGGTGTAAAGCGTCACCAATTGCGACACCAGCAGACCGCCGACGATGCTCACGCCGAGCGGACGCCGGAGTTCAGCACCGATACCGGTGCCGAGCGCCAGCGGCAGCGCACCGAAGAGGGCGGCGAAGGTGGTCATCATGATCGGCCGGAAACGCAGCAGACAGGCGCGACGGATGGCATCGTGCGCGTTCATGCCGGCATTTTTGGCCTCGATGGCGAAGTCGATCATCATGATCGCGTTTTTCTTCACGATACCGATCAGAAGCACGATGCCGACAATGCCGTCGATCGACAATTCCATGCCGAAAATCATCAATGCCAGCAGTGCACCCACGCCCGCCGGCGGCAGCGTGGAAATGATGGTCAACGGGTGGATGTAGCTTTCATACAGCACGCCCAGAACGATGTAGATCACCAGGATCGCGGCCAGCAGCAGCAACACCTCATCGCCCATGGAACCGGCGAACTCCGCTGCCTTGCCGATGAACTGGCCGCGCACCTGCGGCGGGAAGTTCATTTTGGCGTCAAGATGATGGATGGCCTTGATCGCTTCGGACAACGAGTAGCCTGGCGCCAGATTGAAGGCGATGGTCACGGCCGGCAACTGGTTCTGATGGCTGACCACCAGCGGCGCGTTGGTCTGTTCGGCACTGGCCAGCACCGACAACGGTACGGTGCCACCGCCGCCGGTGACGATGCCGGTGTTGGATTGGCCGACACCGGTCGCCGTCGACGAGTTGGACGACTTCAGCATGCCGTAGCTGGTGGCATTGGTACCAGTCAGCGCGCCACTGCCGTTGCTGCGCACGCGCAGCATGTTCATCAGTGCATCGGGGTTGCGAAACTCCGGCGCCACCTCCAGCACCACGCGGTACTGGTTGAGCTGCGTGAAGATGGTGGAAATCTGGCGTTGACCGAAGGCGTCGTAAAGCGTGTCGTCGATGGTCTGTACGGGCACACCCAGCCGACTGGCCTTTTCGCGATTGATGTTCAGGTGCAGCGCCCGCCCCTTGTCGGCCAGATTGTTGCTGACATCGGTGATTTCCGGCAGATCGCGCATCGCCTGCGTCATCTTGCTGGCGTAATCACCCAGCTCGTCGGCGTTGACGTCGCTCATCGCGTATTGGTACTCGGTCGCCGAGACGCGATTGTCCATGGTGACGTCCTGCACCGGCTTGAGGAACAGCGCCACCCCGGGAATGCCCTCCACGTCCTTGTCGAGACTGGCCAGCACCTCGTCCAGGTTGCCGCGTTCGTCACGGTCCTTCAGCACGATGGAAATCTGACCCTGGTTGAGTGTGGGGTTGATGGAACCGATCCCGACGAACGCGGAGACACCGGAAACGGCCGGATCGTGGCGGATCGCGTTCGACACCGCCTCCACGCGCTTTTTCATGGCCGAGAAGGCAATATTGTCGTCGGCCTGGATCACGCCGGTCACGAGTCCGGTGTCCTGCTCGGGCAGCAGCCCCTTGGGAATCACTATGTACAGCCACACCGTCACCACCAGCGCCAGCGCGAACACGATCATGGTCAGCGGGCGATGCTCGAGCACCCAGTCCAGCGAACGCGCGTACACGTCCACGGTGCGCGTCCACCAGGTACGTTTGCCATCGGCGGCCGCGCGCTCGTGCGCATCGTCGCCGACCGGCAGCTGGTCGGGCTTGAGCAGGTAGGCGCACATCATCGGCGTCAGCGTCAGCG
>CAZSOU010000168.1:0-3153 GCA_964608595.1 uncultured Rhodanobacteraceae bacterium | reverse complement strand
GCTATGACATCCCGACATTCGACGAGGTGGCCGTCCGCGAGGCCCTGCTCAACGCGGTGGCGCATCGCGATTACCGGCTCGGTGGCTCGATTTTTGTGCGCCAGTACGCGCGTCGGCTGGAAGTCGTCAGCCCCGGCGGCTTTCCCGCCGGCATCACGCCGGACAACATTCTCGACCAGCAGAATCCGCGCAATCGCCGTCTGGCCGAGGCGCTTTCCAAGTGCGGCCTGATCGAACGCGCCGGACAGGGTCTGAACCTGATGGTGGAAAACGCCGTTCGGCAAAGCAAGCCGCTGCCCGATTTTGCGGGTTCATCCGCCCACGAAGTGCGCCTCGCTTTGGCCGGCACCGTACAGGACCCCGCCTTCATCCGCTTCCTGGAGCGTATCGGCGAGCAGCGGTTGCAGGGCTTTTCCACTCATGACTTCCTGGTACTTGACGCGCTCAGGCGCCATCACTGCCTGGCCCCTGCGCTGGAATCGCGCTTGCCCGCACTGGCAGAGGCAGGGGTGGTGGAGCGCTACGGGCGTGGTCGCGGGGTACGGTACATATTGTCGCGGGGGTTGTACGCGGCCCTGGGGCGGCGCGGTGCGTACACGCGCGAGCGCGGACTGGACCACGAAACCAACAAGGAGCTCCTGCTCAGGCACATCCGCGACAACGATGCCGATGGCAGTCCTCTTCGCGAACTCCGACAAGTGCTGCCGGCGTTGACCGGCCCCCAGGTTCAACGCCTGCTACACGAGTTGCGTGATGAGGGGCGCATCCGTGTCGAGGGAAGCCGACGCTGGGCACGATGGCATATCACGCCTAAGACATCTGCATCGGAAATATCCTCTTAGAAGCGCTTTAGTCAGTTGCTCTATCCTTGTAAATCAATAACTTGTATAACATTTTTTGACGCCCAATCGCCCCCTGTCCACTCTTTGCCTTCCAAAGCCATGCCCAAGTCCAACCAGCCCGCCTACGAACTCACCGATGCCGAGAAGCGCGACCTGGCACAGCTGATCCAGCAGGGCAAGAGCCTGCCGGAGAAGTACCGCTTCATCCTGTTCGCCGACAAGCGCGAGGTCGAGCTGGTGTGGAACGGCAAGACCCGCGACGTGTGCACCACGGTGTTGCCGTTCCAGACCCTGGAGCACGTGGACGAACCGCGCGCGGAAACGAAAGTGCAGCACGAGCTGTTCGACGCCCGTGGCCGCCAGACCCAAGGCTGGACCAACAAGCTGATCTGGGGCGACAACAAGCTGATCCTGTCGTCACTGAAGGCCGGCGCCCTGCGCCGCCAGATCGAGGACGCCGGCGGTCTCAAGCTGATCTACATCGACCCGCCGTTCGACGTCGGCGCGGATTTCTCGATGGACATCGAAATCGGCGGCGAGACCTTCCACAAGCAGCCCAACCTGCTGGAGCAGATCGCCTATCGCGATACGTGGGGACGCGGAGCGGACAGCTTCATCAGCATGATCTACGAGAGGCTGATCCTGATGCGCGATTTGCTGGCGGAGGATGGAAGCATCTACGTGCATTGCGATTGGCGGGTGAATGCGTGGATGCGATGCGCGCTAAACGAAGTCTTTGGCGCCAAAAACTTTGTCAATCAAATTTGCTGGCGGCGGACCACAGCGCATGGAGACGCTAAACAGGGTGCGCAGCATTTCGATACTGTGGACGACACCATATTCTTCTATGCGCGTGAAGAATCCAGAAAACAGTGGGCAACACAGTATGTACCGTTTTCAGATGAGCAGATCGAAGCTCAGTACAACAAAGTTGAGAATGGCCGACGTTACAGGCTCGTAACACCGACAGCAGCGAAACCCGGTGGTGATACGTCTTATGAATGGAACGGTGTTACTCCCCCGAAAGGCCGGTACTGGGCGTATTCGCGAGCCAAGATGGAGGAGTTTGAAAAGGCGGAGAAACTCTACTACTCGAACACAGGGCAGCCATACATCAAATATTACCTTGATGAGCGTCCTGGGGTTGCTGCTTCAACGCTATGGACGGATATGCTTTTAGCTCCAACTGCCAAAGAACGGGTTGACTACCCCACCCAAAAGCCCGAAGCCCTGCTCGAACGCATCATCAAGGCCAGCAGCAACGAAGGTGACCTCGTCGCCGATTTCTTCTGTGGCTCCGGCACCACGGCGGCGGTAGCCGAAAAGCTGGGCCGCAAGTGGATCTCGACCGACCTCGGCAAGTTCGCCATCCACACCACGCGCAAGCGCCTGATCGGCGTGCAACGCGAGCTGAAGGCGGCGGACAAGAACTTCCGCGCCTTCGAGGTACTGAACCTGGGCCGCTACGAGCGCCAGGCCTATCTCAACGTCGGCGGTCGCCTGACCAGTGAACAGAAGGAACAGGCACTGGCACAAAAGGAGCGCGAGTTCCGCGAACTGATCCTGCGCGCCTACCGTGGCGAGGCGTTGGATAACGACGCCTTCTTCGACGGCAAGCAGGCTGGCCGGCTGGTGGTGATCGGTCCGATCAACCTGCCGGTCGGGCGCCTGTTCGTCGAGGAGGTGATCGTCGAGACGCGCAAACGCGGCGCCACCCGCGTCGACGTGCTGGCCTTCGAGTTCGAGATGGGCCTGTTCCCGGCAGTGCTGGAAGAAGCGAAGCAGAAGGGCATCGCCCTCACGCCCCGATACATCCCCGCCGAAGTGTTCGACAAGCGCGCCGTCGACCGCGGCCAAGTGGTATTCCACGACATCAGCTTCGTCGAGGCCACGCCGCGCTACGCCAGGGGCAAGTCGGCGAAAGACAAGCTCACGCTGCAGATCGAGCTTGTCGATTTTTCCGTCTACTACAACCAGGGCGCCGCCGAGGCGGCCATCGCCGCGATCAAGGACGGCAAGAGCAGCGTCATCTGTGACCAGGGTCAGTTGGTCAAGATCAGCAAGGACAAGAACGGCGTCATCACGCGCGACATGCTCACGCAAACCTGGACCGACTGGGTGGACTACTGGGCCGTCGACTTCGACTACCAGTCACGCAAGGAAATCATCAAGGTGCCCGCCGGCACCGATGTTGATGCTGCCGTGGCCCATGCGTCCGGCAGCGACACTGGGAGTGACGGGCAGCCAGCCGTCGAATTCGAGGAAAAATGGACCGGCAGCTACATCTTCGAAAACGAGTGGCAAAGCTTCC
>CAZSOU010000167.1:0-3154 GCA_964608595.1 uncultured Rhodanobacteraceae bacterium | reverse complement strand
GGATCGCGGCATTCAGGCGGCTCTTGTGGCGAGCGGCCTTGTTCTTGTGGATCAGTCCGCGCGAAGCGTGACGGTCCAACAGGGGCACGACCGTCTGGTAGGCTTCGGTGGCGGCCTTCTTGTCGCCGGCTTCGACCGCGATGACGACCTTTTTCAGTGCGGTGCGCACCATGGAACGGGCGCTGGCGTTGCGCTGACGGTTGTTCTCCGACTGACGCGCGCGCTTCTTCGCTGACTTGATGTTGGCCAAGGGTGACTCCGGAATACGTTCAGGGTGGAAAAGAGCGCAATTATGACTGTCCGGGTGTGCATAGTCAATGGTTTGCGGCCATTATCCGGGCAGCGTGTGCGTGACCGGTGATGTGCCCGTATCCGTTGGGCGGGCTGTCATTTATCCTTGCCTGATGCTTTCCTGTTGCGAGTTCCCGGCTCCGTGAAGAAACCGACGTTGCTCAGCGGATTGTTGTCGTTCAGCTCGATGACCATGATTTCACGCGTGCTGGGCCTGGCGCGCGACATTGCCATCAACACCACTTTCGGAGCTTCGGCGGCGACCGACGCCTTCTGGGTGGCGTTTCGCATCCCCAATTTCATGCGGCGGCTGTTTGCCGAGGGGTCGTTTTCGACGGCGTTCGTGCCGGTGTTCACCGAGGTCAAGGAGACGCGCAGCCACGAGGAGTTGCGCGAGCTTGTCGCACGGGTGACGGGAACGCTGAGTGCGGTGTTGTTGCTGGTGGTGGCGCTGGGGCTGATTTTCGCACCGCAGGTCGTGACGGTATTCGCCCCCGGTTACATCAACCAGCCGCACGATCTGGCCATGACGACGCATTTGCTGCGTCTGACATTCCCGTTTTTGTGGTGCGTGTCGCTGGTCGCACTGATGGCCGGTGTGCTCAACAGTTTCCGACGTTTCGCGATGCCGGCGCTGACGCCGGTGATTCTCAACGTGTGCATGATCGTCGGCGCGCTGTGGCTGGCGCCGCTGCTGCATACGCCGATCATGGCGCTGGGCTGGGCCATTCTGGCCGCCGGCATCTTGCAGATCGTGTTCCTGCTTCCGTCGATGCGCCGCTTGAAACTGATGCCGTGGCCGCGCTGGGGCGGTCGTCACGCCGGTGTACGCAAGATTCTGCGGCTGATGGGGCCGACCTTGCTGGGTTCGTCCGTGGCACAGATCAACCTGCTGCTGGATACGGTTCTGGCATCGTTGCTGATCACCGGCTCGCAGACGTGGCTGGCGCAATCGGTGCGTTTTCTGGAGTTGCCGCTGGGCGTGTTCGGCGTGGCGCTGGGTACGGTGATTTTGCCGGCGCTGTCACGGCGTCACGTGGGCACGGATCGTGCGGGCTTTTCAGAAGCGCTGGACTGGGGCTTGCGCATGGCGTTGCTGATTGCCCTGCCGGCGATGGTCGCCTTGTGGTTCCTGGCCACGCCACTGGTGGCGACCTTGTTTCAGCACGGGCGATTCACCGCGTTCGATACGCACATGACCACGTTGTCGATTCTGGCTTTCGTGTCCGGACTGCCGGCTTATGCGCTGGTCAAGGTACTGCTCCCGGCGTTCTATGCGCGTCAGGACACCAAAACGCCGGTGCGCGCGGCGGTGGTGGCGCTGGTGGCCAACATGGTCTTCAACGTCGGATTCATCCTGCTTCTGTTCGAATGGTGGGCGCCCGCGGGTGTGCGCCAGTTGCCACTGCTCGATGCCATCGCGCGGGTACCGGGTTTGCACATGGGGCTGGGCATTGCCGGGGCGTTGTCGGCCTACATCAATTGTCTGTTGCTGTGGGTCTGGCTGAAACGCGCCGGGGTGTATCAGCGCCAACCGGGCTGGATGCGGCATCTGGGACGGGTGTTGCTGGCCTGTGTGGTGATGGCCGTGGTGCTCGGCGTGGGCATGTGGTTCTGGGATCACTGGGTATCCGTCGGTTTCTGGATGCGCATCTGGCATCTGCTGGTGCTGGTGGCGGCCGGGGGCGCCACATACGTCGGGGTGATGTTCGCGACGGGCTTCCGCCTGCGCGAATTGCGCGGCCCGATGGATGCCTGAAAACGGTTTTGATTGAAGCTGATGGTGGCTCGGGGCCCGCCAGTCCTTTTGCCGGGCCCCGGCACGCAATACCGGAAAAGCCATATGCCGGCACGCTGAGCCCGGCTATACTGGGAAAATGACTGAGGTTTTCCGGGATGTCGCAGGGCCCTGCGTGGCTCCGTTCGGCAGTGTCGTCGCCGTGGGTGCGTTCGATGGACTGCATCTGGGACACCAGGCCTTGCTGGCCGAGGTGCGGGCCCGCGCGGCTGCGCTTCGCTGTGTGCCGGCGGTTGTCAGCTTCGAGCCCTTGCCGCGCGCGTATTTTTCGCGCCGCCCGTTGCCACGTCTGGGGTCGGTTCGCGACAAGTTGCAGGGTTTTGCTCGTGCCGGCATCGAGAAAACGCTGCTGCTGCGCTTCAATGACGCGTTGACGGCCATGAGCGCCGAAAATTTCGTGCGCAAGGTACTGGTCACGCGCATGAACGTGCGTGAGGTCTGGGTGGGCGGCGATTTCCGCTTCGGTCACAAGCGCGGCGGCGATTTTGCCCTGCTGGAGCGCATGGGCAAGGGAATCAATTACACCGCGTGCGCCATGCCGCCGTTCAAGGTCGACGGCGAACGCGTGTCTTCGTCGCGGATTCGCGAGTGTCTGGCGGATGGCGACTTTGTCGGCGCCGAGGGCCTGCTGGGGCGACCGTTTTCGATCGGCGGCCATGTGGTGCCGGGCAATCGCCTGGGCCGCGAGTTGGGTTATCCGACGGCCAATCTGCATTTGCGTCGCCGTTCCAGCCCCGTCGAAGGCGTGTTCGCGGTGCGTGTCACGGTCGATGGCGAAACCTATCCGGGCGTGGCCAGCCTGGGCGTGCGTCCGACCGTCAACGAGGTGCCCGAGCCGTTGCTGGAGGCGCACTTGTTCGACTTTGCCGGCGACTTGTACGGTCGTCGCATCCGTGTCTTTTTCGTGGCCAAATTGCGTGACGAAGAAAAGTTCGATGGCGTTGATGCCCTGGTGACACAGATGCATCAAGACGCCGTCGCCGCGCGCCGCATTCTGGCCGTGTCCAATTCACAGGTTACCCATGAGCGCTGATTACAAGAACACCATCAATCTGCCGAAAACGG
>CAZSOU010000166.1:0-3171 GCA_964608595.1 uncultured Rhodanobacteraceae bacterium | reverse complement strand
CGCCGGAGTCGACCAGGTACAGGCAGGGCAGGCGGTTTTCCAGCGCCACTTCCTGTGCGCGCAGATGTTTTTTCACCGTCATCGGAAAATACGTGCCGCCCTTGACTGTGGCATCGTTGGCCACCACCAGCACTTCGATGCCGTTGACGCGGCCGATGCCGGTGATGATGCCGGCACCCGGCGCGGCGTTGTCGTACATGCCGTGCGCGGCCAGCGCCGAGAGTTCCAGAAACGGCGAGCCGGCATCGAGCAGGGCGCGAACGCGTTCGCGCGGCAGCATTTTTCCGCGTTCGAGGTGTTTGTCGCGAGCGCGTTCGCCGCCACCGAGCGCGACCTTTTCAAGCTGACCGTCGAGATCGTCCACCAAGGCGCGCATGCGCTTGCTGTTGGCCTGAAAATCGTTGCTGCGGGTATCGAGCTGGCTGACAAGCTGGGTCATGGCATGAATGTTCCGATGGCGAAACACCCATGATACGTGGGCGCGCCGACATGCGCCAAAATTCGATCCGCTTTCAGCCGCAGACATGGCGCGGAAGCGTGATCTGACGGCGACTCAGTGCTTGGCGCCGGATGACGTGGCAGTGGCCGGTTGGCGGGCCGCCGGTGGTGCCGAAGTGCTGGCGGTTGCGGCGGAAGACGTCGCCACCGCGGCGGATGCAGCCGTCGCGGTCGTTGTTGCCGGAGCGGCGGTAGACGACGTGCCGGTCGCCGCCGTGGTGCTTTGTTCGGGGTAGGGTGTCGGCAATTCGCCGGCCGGCGGGATCTCGCCATTGTTGGGACGGTGGCATCCGGCCAGCAGCAGCAAGGCCAGTAACGAGCCGATGGAACAGACGAACTTTGCAGTCATGAGACAACCCTCCGCGTGATGCGGGAAACCCCGATCGGTTTCTCGTCAAGCTTACTTTGCCGCTATCAGGTTGAATAATCCAGATGTGCGAACAGGGCGGATGCCAAGCCTGTCTCGCTGGCGGCATGAATGATGCGCAAAACAGGCCTGCGTGAATGCTGGCGGGAACGCCGGTTCAACCCGTGGGTGCACGAGCGTACCTCCGCGGCGCGCCGGCTCGACAGGCAAACAGTCTGCCTTCACCGGCGCACCTGTGGTCCGCGAACAGACAGCTAGGAGCTTGGGCCGTAGAAACTTTCGCGCCGAAAAAGTGACTGCGAGAGGACAGATTTTCGTCGGTTCGCCGGCCCATAGTGGTTCTATGGGTCAAGAATCGGCGGAAATATGGACCGCGCAGGCGCTTTTGCAGGCCGGAAGATTTCTGCGGCTCAGACTCCTAGTGCAGATCCGCCAGCTTGACGTCCTTTTTGCCCAACGCCTGCGCCACGTCGTACATGGCCTGGTTGAGAATCTTGTGCGTGTTCTTGTCGGCTTCGTGGCTGAACTTGGCGTCGATGTCGGCCATCACCTGGTTGTGCAGCTTGTGCGAAATGGCGTGGTCGAACATGTAACCAGCCCAGAAGGTTCCGTCCGGAGCCGTACCGGCATCGACCAGCGCGCCGGCGAGCTTTTTCCCGGTGAGGTCGTCAGGTGGCGTCGGCAGCGACACACCGGCTTCGGTGGCGCGTTTGAGACCGTCATTGACGGCAAACGTCATGCCATCCAGAAAATGCTGTACGGCTTCTTTGCCATATTGTTTGTCGAGTTTGTCGACTTCGGCTTTGACCGTGTCCTCGCCCAGCATGGCGTTCAGCGCCTGCGCAAACGAGAAATTGTCGGCACCGCCGCCGGCCTTGACCAGTGCGGCAGTGGCTTTCAGCGCCGGCTCGCCAGTGTAGATTGGACCGCCGAACCAGTTCGTGGCACCCGATTGCGATGCATTGGCGCTTGTGCCGGCCATGCCCGGCGTCGCGCTGGACGAGCTGTTGCCTGCCATCATGCCGGCGTTGTTGTCGGTGGCGCCCATGTTGGCGGCGCCCGCGCTGGTGGCGCTTTGGGCGGGCATCATGGCACTGCCGGCCTGGGAGGGATTGTTGCCATTGTCTGCGCCGCTGCCACAGGCTGCCAACAGTGCAGCAATGGCGCCGACCAGAAGGGTACGCGTGACTTTCATGCTGATTTCTCCTTGAACCGTGATATGCCGCAGTGGCATCACCTATTAATAGCGCGATTGGCATCCCTGCGCCAGAATATGAACGGATACCTTCAGCAGGCATTAAACCGGTCATATCCGTTTTTCACGGGTTCACGGAACGTCTTTTCTTGTGTCACGAACAAAAAAAACCGGCTGCTGTCGCAGCCGGTTTTTTGTTTTCTTCTTGTTATGTCTTCATTCGCCGTCGTTGCCGCTCATCGCGTCCTTGGCGTTGTTGACGGCTTCCTTGGTCTTGTCGGCAGCAGCCTTGGCGCCATTCTTGATGGCGTCGCCGGTGCTGGCGGCGGCATTCTTGGCTGATGTCTTGGCCTGTTCCCAATTGCTGCTGGCGGTGGTGCTGGCGGCCGCCGGTGTGCTTTCCGCGGTGGCGGCGTCCTGAGCCGCTTCCGTGGCAGTTGCCGCGTTGTCGGCCGCATTGTTGGCGGCGTCCTGCGCGGTGTCAGCGGCTTGCTGAGCATTGTTGGCCGCCTGTTGTGCCTGTTCAGCGGAATTCTGCGGGGCACTACCGTTGCTGCAAGCTGCCAGCAAAGCGACGACAGCGCCGGCGAGAAGGGTACGCATAACTTTCATGTCGAGATCTCCATGGAACCGTGATTTGCCAAAGTGGCGCGTCATTAATAGCGTGAACGCCGGGTGAAATCCAGTGCGCACGCGTGCCGTTTTCAGGAAATATTCAAATCGTCGATACCCTGCCATCGACCGACTCAGACAATTTCAACGGCCACCGCAGTGGCCTCGCCGCCGCCAATGCACAACGACGCCACGCCGCGTTTGCCGCCGCGCTGGCGCAAAGCATGGATCAGCGTGACCAGGATGCGCGCGCCGCTGCACCCGATGGGATGACCCAAGGCGCAAGCGCCACCATTGACATTGACCCTGGCCGGATCGAGATTCAATTCCTTGATGGCGGCCATGGTGACGACGGCAAAGGCTTCGTTGACTTCGAACAGATCGACGTCTTCGGCCTTCCAGCCGGCCTTGTCGAGTACCTTTTGCATGGCGCTGACCGGGGCGGTGGTGAACCATTCCGGTTCCTGGGAATGGGTGGCGTGGGCGACGATGCGCACCA
>CAZSOU010000165.1:0-3179 GCA_964608595.1 uncultured Rhodanobacteraceae bacterium | reverse complement strand
CGATGCCGACGTCTTCGGCGGTGATGTAGCGGCCGTTGAGCGAATTGATGAAACGACCGAAGGCACGGAACAGGGCTTCGGACTTGTCCTTGGCCGGGTCGCCGATGATCACCGATTTGCCGCCGCCCAGGTTCAGGCCGGCCACGGCGTTCTTGTAGGTCATGCCGCGCGACAGGCGCAGCACGTCGTTGACCGCTTCCTGCTCGGTTTTGTAGGGCCACATGCGCAAACCGCCCAGGGCCGGGCCCAGAACGGTGTTGTGAATGGCGATGATGGCCTTCAGGCCGGCGTCCTTGTTCTGACAGAACACCACTTCTTCGTGGTCGGTGGTAGCAATGGTTTCAAAGATCATCGGAAACGGACTCCGTGGTTTGACTTGCCGCAATGCGGCAGCGGTGCCGGGGCCGCACGCCTTGCGCGCGGTTCCGGTTCTTGAATCAGTGCACTGACTGCATGTGCATCGCCCCAGCGGTGGGCTGGGGCGGTGGTGTGCGGCGCGTAGTTTAGTACCTGGGGCGATTGCCTGCCATGTGGGAGGTCATTTCGTCCGGGTGGAGCGCTCGGGTCAGTGGTGCCGATGATGTCTGCTGTGCCCGCGTCTGCCGTGATTGCGCCAGCCGCGGTGGCGGCCATGGTCATGGCGCGAGCGGATGTGGCGCCGGTAATGTCGCCGCGGGTAGCGGCGTACATGGCGCACGCGGAGCCAGTGCCCGCGCGAAAAGCCCCAGCCCCTGCGCGTATGATGCCAACGCGGTCGGACGTAGCGGTAACCGACGCGGCGCGGATGCCAGCGCCCGCTGACCCAGATGTAGCTGACGCCCGACCAGCGCCAGAACCCGGGGATCCAGACGTAACCCGGACGCGCTGCGGGGACTCGTTCCCAGCGCGGCGGAGGCGGCGCAATGCCGATATGAAAGCTGATGCGTGTACCCGCATGAGCTTCGGGGACGATGCCGCCTGCCGCCACACCAAACAGGAGGCAGACACCGGCCAGGGCAGCCAGTTTTCCGATGATCTTCATGATGTTTCCTGTGCGGGGTATGCATCAAAACGACGCATGGCCGCCGCTGTTGACATGAGCGGCGGCCATGTTCAGCGGCGGTTTGGTGATGTGAGGGCGCGTTACCTGTGGCAACTCGGCGTGTGGCCCGATGCCCGCGCTTTCTTGTAGACCGGCATCAACTGTTGCGCGCCGCGCTGCATGTTGCTGATGCGCTGTCCCGGCGACGGGTGGGTGGAAAGGAACGACGAGTGACCCCCGGAATCCTTTTGCATCTTCTGCCAAAGGGTTACCGCCGCTTCCGGGTTGAACCCGGCCTCGGCCATGAAGCGCTGGCCCAGCGTGTCCGCCTCGCTTTCCTGCGTGCGGGAAAAGGGCAGCAGGATACCGACCTGTGCGCCGACGCCAAGCAACGCCTGCACGGCGTTCGGGTTCACGCCCTGAGTGGCGCCATAGGCGCTGGCGGCGGTTACGCCCAGTTGTGCCGCCATGTTGTCCGACACGCGCTCGGCGGCATGGTGTGCCACCACATGCGAAAGCTCATGTCCCAGCACCACTGCCAATTGATCCTGCGTGGTGGCCACTTTGAACATGCCCTTGTTGACTCCGATGCGTCCACCGGGCAGCGCAAATGCGTTGGCCGTGTTGTCGTCGATGATCTGCACCACCCATTTCTGCTTGTTGAAGGGCGCTGGCAGCACGCGTATCAAGGCATCCGCCACACAGGTGGCGTAGGCCCGTTCCTTCGGGGCATTGGCGAATTTGCCTTCCTTGCCCATCTGGTTGAAAGACTCGATGCCCATTTGCTGCACTTGTTGCTGCGAGACCAGCATCAACTGACTGCGCCCGGTCGGTGATGTGGCACAAGCGGCGAGAAGCGCCATCGCGGCGCAGATGGCAACTATGCGAAGTTTCACGGTTTGTCCCCTTCCGTCATCAGAGTGTACGAAAGCTTAGACACCAGCGATTGAACCTGCGCTTGACAAGTTTCGGGACCGTGGTTGATGTACGCATTTCTATTCAAGTCATGCACATGCACCACATTCATGAGGTTCGGTTCAAATGCAGGCAGGGGACGTTACCGAGCTTTGAACGGCATCCGCGATACAATGCGCCATTTGCAGAACATCAATTCGGAGATGCGATGAGCACGCCCGCCAAGCACGTTCCCGCGAGCACCCCCCAGGCTGACGCGACCCCGTTGCGCTTTGTCACCGCCGCCAGCTTGTTCGACGGTCACGACGCCGCCATCAACATCATGCGCCGCATCATCCAGGATCAAGGCGCCGAGGTGATTCATCTGGGTCACAACCGCTCCGTGGAGGATGTCGTGCGCGCCGCACTGCAGGAAGACGCCGACGCCATCGCCATCAGTTCCTACCAGGGCGGACATGTTGAATATTTCAAATACATGATCGACATGCTCGCCGAACACAACGCCAGTCATATTCGTGTTTTCGGTGGCGGTGGCGGCACCATCACGCCCGAAGAGATCAAGGAATTGCAGGATTACGGCGTCGAGCGCATCTATCACCCCAACGACGGCATGAAACTGGGGTTGGTGGAGATGATCGAGGATGTGGTCGAGCGCGCCGCGAAAGCTCGGGAGTCGGGCGTGACAACCCGGGATCCGGGGGCTGTCGATGTGGATGTCACGGATGAAATCAGTGTCGCTCGCGTGTTGAGTGCGCTTGAAGACGGCACATACGCCGAAGCCGAATTGACCAAGTTGCGTGAACAGTGGACCGCAGGCTCCTCCGAGTCCCGGCCGACGACGCCGGTCGTCGGCATTACCGGCACCGGCGGCGCCGGCAAATCCAGCGCCGTGGACGAATTGTTGCTGCGCTTTCTGCACGCGTTCCCCGACATGCGCATCGCCGTGCTGGCTGTCGACCCGACGCGCCGGCGCTCGGGCGGCGCATTGCTGGGCGACCGTATCCGCATGAACAGCTTGCGCAGCCATCGCGTGTTCATGCGCTCGATGGCGACGCGCCAGCGTCATGTCGCGGTCACCGAGGTGCTGCACGACTGCATCGACTTTCTGCGCGCTCAGCCTTACGACCTGGTGATCGTCGAAACCGCTGGCATCGGGCAGAGCGATTCGGCCATCGTGGATCTGGTCGACTTTCCCATGTACGTGATGACCAGCGACTATGGCGCCGCCAGCCAGCTCGAAAAG
>CAZSOU010000164.1:0-3184 GCA_964608595.1 uncultured Rhodanobacteraceae bacterium | reverse complement strand
GCGTTAGGACTCGCGAATGAGACTTTTGGCATTTTTTGCACTACTCGCTATTGCGCCCACTGCGCTTGCCAGTGGCTTCGGTCCTTGGACATTCGGAATGACCGCTGCCGAGATTCGCGCAGTCACGGGTCACGGCCCATATAACACTTTCACTAACGGCGACCTAGAGACCTACAACGCTACTTTCTGTGGGCAAAAGGAAAACGTCCAGTTCTATCTCAAGGGTGGTCACCTCTGGCGTATCGTTGTCGTCACCTACGAGGGCAACAGTCTCGATCAAGCTACGGAAGGATGGGTAAAAACCTACAATTGCTTACAAAAGCTGCACGGCGCATTGGAAACCCCCAGCCTCAAGGGTACAGACATCAAGGTTTTGGCCAGCCAGGCGAAGGCTCTTGTCGGCAAAGGTACGAAGGTACAGATGGCTCCGGTCTCACAAGCGAAGGGCCGGGTTGTATTCAGTTCCTTTGCTAGCTATGCGGTCAAAGGCGTAACTTTCTACCGCGTCTGGGTCAACTATGATGCGCCATCGTCCTAACACGGCGCTCAAGCCGACGCCAAACCGCTACGCGGTTCGCCGCGGCTTAGCTTTGCGTTAGACCACATGAGCCAACCTCTATCGCAAATTGATGTATGTGAAAGATTCGGCTCGGCCCTTTCCCAGCCTGGCGAAGACGATCGCCTTGGTGTTGCACTCGCCACGCTCTCTAAAGTACCACTCAATGCTCTACGACACCCCGCGAAAGACGAGACTTGCGGTTGGTACATATGGGGCGGCGAGCTATCTGACAAGCCGGACTTCTTCCAGCCGCTTCATGTCCACCACCTCATTGAGCACGCTCCGGCAATTATTCCGTACCTTGGGCTTGCTCCCGGCTGGCGCGTACTTTTGGCACCGGGGCACGAGGATGTCTGGTATGACCCCGCGCTTCTGGCCGTGTAGCATGTGGTCTAACGAATCAATCAAGCCGACCGCTAACGCGGCGGCTTATTTCAGGTGTTGGGCACCCAAAGTAGCTTTCAGTAAACTGGGGGGTAAGTGAAAGATATTCTGCCATCGCTGGTCATCGCCGCCATATCCGGTGGCGTAGTGGCCAGATTCATCGATTACGCCTACACATGGGTTAAGGATGCGCTTGGTAAACGTAGCTCTGCCAAGGCACTGATAAACGCGCACCTAGACCCGATTCTGAAGGCGGCGGATGCAGTAATTGGCAAGACGAAGTCGCTTGCAGGGCGCGATTTTGAGCTCTTCATGCGCCACGACAAAGCCGCCGAGAATGCGGGTTTCAACCCAGATCTGATCGGCCTCGTGTACCTTTATGCGCGGCTTTGGGGAAAGTTCGAAATCCTTGCACGGCAAAGCTTGGGCGTTTCACTTAGCTCCGATAAAAGAGCTGTCAAGCTTCAACAATTTGTCGCGTGCCTTGGTTCACCTCAGATACGCTTGGTCAACCGAACGCATCAGAACGCAATCGGCGAGCTCACGACTGAGTTGTCGCCTACGGGAGAGCTACGAACAATAGGTGTCGTTGAGTTCCAACAGAAGATTGGCGGCGCAGCTCCGGCGTCAGTTTGGTGTGAGCCGTTGGTGCAGCTCCTCGCGCGGTCAAAAGAGAAAGCGATACGCCAGCAACTGCTGGTGTATGGCGTTGTGGTCCATGCCCTGGTGGACACTCTTGACCCAAAGCATCAATCTACACACCCTCGCGAACCTTACCCGAACAAATTGTCCGAGAAGTCGAAGCACGAGGTCAAACGCCTCGTGTTCGAGGAGTACTTGAACAGTGTTGGCGCCATCAACAGGTACACACAATAAAAAAACGGCACCCGCCGAACGCACTGCATGAGCAGCGTTGGAACATTGGGGCCGTTTGCATCTTCAACGTATCACGGCGCACACCCGTGCGCAAGTCGTGGCAGTGGGTTGCCGGCGTGGTTGCCCAACAGTTCATTGCAGCCGACCGTCATCCCGCTACGCGGGCTGTCGGCGGCTGAATTCAAGCGTTGGGCGGCACAGTCGGCCCTAAGCGGAATGTAGGATTTATACGACGCGCAGGTACCATATCGTCGAACTCCAGCTTCCAAGGAGAAGTTATGAAACATGTAAAAGCACTGATCGTCATCGCATTGGCATGCGTAGTCTCAGCATGTGGTTCAGATCCTGTCCGGCGGCAGGCCGTGACGGTTCCGGCGGTGGGCAGTATCGCTACGCGGGGAGTTGGCGAAGCGCTTCTGGAAAGCGGAACGGGAATCGTTGTCCCTGACCTCGAGCTTAAAGAAGGCGTAACGCTAGGGAAGTATCGGTTCCCCAAAGGGACGTATGAATATGATGAAGAAGATTCGGATTCCATTTCATTTGAAGGCCCGGATGAAGACATCTACATGCGAAAATCCGACGGTTACTTGTGCCTTGAAGACACGAATACATGCGTGTCGGCGAAGTACGTCTTGAAAAAGAGGCTGGATTCAGTTAGCGAAGACACGCTTCAGCAAACTCTCTTATACAATGGCAAAATTGGAAGCAAAATTACGCTTGGCTATCGCGAATTTTACAACGACATTGCACGGCCTGCGTTCAGTAATTCTGCCGATTATGATTTATCCGCGTCCAAAGTTGTCGGCTACAAAGGGGCTCGTCTAAAAGTAATTAGCGCAACAAATACAGAAATTACATATAAGGTTTTGTCTGGCTTTTCCGGTTAGCGTAAATGCGTCGCCATCGGTATGGTGCCGCCCAACAAATCGCTGCAGCCGACCGTCATCCCGCTACGCGGGCTGCCGGCGGCTGAGCTCAAGCGTTGGGCCCCAGGAGCAGGCTTGGTGAGTAATTCAGAGACTGATGTAGCGTTGGCTCGTAGCGTTCTTGGGTGCAATGCGTGCTTTGAATCTCTGCCGCTCAAGCGCGCTGGTATCGGTATGCCCCAGCCGTTCAGTGTGGGCAAGCATTATCGTCAAGGTGGCATCGCGTTCTTTGGCATAAATCCGGGTGCTGGCTCAGGTGGCGCGTACAAAGAGGCGCGCTTCAAAGCACTCAAGCAGTTCGCAAGCGGCGATGATGCCTCGCTCACTAGCTACTGGGCGGCTCTCGCAGAGGACGCGGAAAAGCTTTGGAACAAAAAGTACCTTGTGCGTATCCGTTCTCTCGGGCTGCAACTGGATCAACTGCTTGTCGGTAATTTGG
>CAZSOU010000163.1:0-3241 GCA_964608595.1 uncultured Rhodanobacteraceae bacterium | reverse complement strand
CAGTAGTCGTTGTAGAGCTTGGACAGGTACTTGTTGCCGGTGTCGCACACCAGCGTGACCACGCGTTTGGGTTCGCTCTGCTCGCGGCACCAGCGCAGCGCGGCAGCCAGCAGCGTGCCGGTGGACGAGCCGCCCAGCACGCCTTCCTTCGCCAGCAGTTCGCGCGCGGTGAGGAAGCTTTCCCTGTCGCTGATGGCGTAGGCCTTCTTCACGCGCGAGAAGTCACTGATGACGGGCAGGAAATCCTCGCCGATGCCCTCGACCATCCAGCTCGCGGATTTTTCGCTTTTGGTGCCTTCGTTGATGTACTCGGCCAGGATCGAGCCGACCGGATCGGCCAGGATCAGCTCGGTGCCCGGCGAGGCCTCGGCGAAATACTGCGACAGGCCGGTCATGGTGCCGGACGAACCGCACCCGAACACCAGCGCGTCCACCTTGCCGTCCATCTGCTGGAGGATCTCGGGGCCGGTGGTGGCACGGTGCGCGGCCGGATTGTCCGGGTTGCCGAACTGGTTGATGAAATACGCGCCGGGCGTTTCCTCGGCAATCTTCGCGGCCAGATCCTGGTAGTACTCGGGATGGCCCTTGGCGACATCCGAGCGGGTCAGCACCACCTCGGCGCCCATGGCCTTGAGGTTGAAGATCTTCTCGCGGCTCATCTTGTCCGGCACCACGAGGATCAGCTTGTAGCCCTTGGCCTGCGCCACCAGGGCCAGACCCAGACCGGTATTGCCGGCGGTGCCTTCGACCAGGGTGTCACCGGGTCGGATCTTGCCGGCCTTCTCGGCACCGTCGATCATCGACAAGCCGATGCGATCCTTGACCGAGCCGCCCGGATTCATGTTTTCCAGCTTCAGATACAGCTCGCACGGGCCGGTATCAATGTGCGTCACGCGCAACATCGGCGTGTGGCCGATCAATTCGAGAATGCTGGAATGAGCGCTCATGCAAGCTCCTTTGACGCTGCGTCGGTGCGGTAAGGGCGCCATGATAACCGAGGCCGCCATGCACGACCGGCGCGGATCGAAGCACGATCCGCGCCGGTCGATGGACAAGGCAGTCGATGGTCAGTGGGTCGTGTGATGTCGATGCGCATCCCACATGCGCAGCAGGCGATGCTTGGCAGCCAACTTTTCGCGCTTCATGCTGGCGAGGGTGTCGCCATCCATGGGTAACGCGCCGATCTCCGCATCACGCACCTTGCTGTCAAGCTTCTGATGTCGCTGGTACAGACGACGGAACTCGGTATTGGCCTTCATCAAGGCTTCGATGTCATCACGCTGCTGATTTTCAAACATGGCGATCTCCATCAAACGGGAACACGCCATCGCGGCCGGCTGCGCGAGGGCGTGCGAAAAAACATGCAAGCACGAACATGCACGCCACACCGATCCGGTGGTGGCGTTCTGGATGGGACGGAATGCGTGCATGAGGCTGACCGGCAAGTCGAAGCCGGAGTGCTTCGACAACTTGACCCTACTCCACCCCGACGGCGGCTGCAAGCACGCGCCTCGACAAGAAAATTTCGGTTAAAACAATGAGTTGCAAAGCGTTAAAATCACGACAAAGCTGAACACTCCGATGTCGCACAAAGCATCGTCGGACGCGGTCATTTGCTTTCGAGGATGACCACCACGCGCCGATTCCTGGCACGCCCCGCAGCCGTATCGTTGCTGGCGATCGGGTTGGTTTCCCCCATGCCCACGGCCGTCATGCGCGAGGCGCTCACGCCCTGCTGCGCAAGCGCACTGCGCACCGACTGCGCACGCTTGAGCGACAGCGACTGGTTGACGGCCGCATTGCCGCTGGAATCGGTGTAACCCTCGATGCGGATGTGCTTGTCCGGTTGCGATTGGACAAACTCGACCAGCTTGCCCAGATGCGCCTTGGCCTCCGGCCGCAGACGGGTCTGGCCGGTGGCAAACGCCACGCCTCCCAGCGTCATCTGCATGCCTTCGCTGCCCTGGTGCGGTTTCAGGTGATCCAACTGCTGGCGCATCAGTTTGACGGCACGTTCAGCCAACTGCGCCTCGTGCCGCGCCAGCGCGGCGGCATGCGATTGCGACTTGGCCAGTTTGTTGGCCTGGGCGGCCGCGGCCTGCGCCTGTTTCGCCGCCAACGAATACGCCTCGCCCTGCGCCTGCAGACGCTCGGCCTGTTCGGCCGCGAGCTGGTTTTGCATTCGCTCGCGCTCCAGTTCGCGACGCGTGGCCGCCGCATCGCGACGGCTGGCCGTGAGCAGGATCTTGCTGTGCTCGGCGTTGAGCTGATCGAGTTTGTGCCGCGCATCGGCCAGCTGTGCGGCCGCCTTGGCCAGATCGACACGACGCTCGGCAATGTACAACACGTAGGGACGTCGCTTGCGGCTGGCGTCGGGCAGTTTTTCCAGCGCCTGGCGTGCCAGCGAGCGTTCGGCCTGGGCGTAGCGGCTCAGCACCGGGTCGCTGGCCAGCTTGCTCAGGCTCTGATTGAGGCGCTGGTAGTCGAGGTCGACATCGGCCGCCATCGCGGTCGTGGCAAACGCCGCCAGCAAGGCCGCGGCAAGTATTCTGCGTGACATCTTCACGGCTGGCCCTCCGTGGTCGGCTGCTGATCCGGGGTGGTCGACGACTGATCCAGCGTGCTTGGCGGCGCCAAGGCGCTGGATGCCGGCTGCGGCAGCACGATCTGCGCCGGCAGTCCGCCATTGGATGAACCTTGCGCGCCCGGCGCAGGCGTGTCGGGTTTCGGCGGGTTCAGCAACTGCGCCTGCAGTCGCTTGTTTTCGGCATTCTGCTTTTGAATTTTCTCGCGCACCGCCGCCAGTTCGGCGCGGGTCTGCGCCAGGCGGCCGTCAGCCAGCGACTCGTTCGCCATGTCGCGCGCCAGAGCGTATTTGCTGTCATTCATGGCCGCCTGGGCGGATTGGTAGCGCTGCTTGGCGAAGGTGAGGTCCACCGGCGCGTAATCGGCCGCCTGCGCCTGTTCGGCGGCATCCAGTTGCTGTTGCGCGCGCTGCATCAGGCTGGTGGGCGGCGGCACGCTGGCACACGCGGCCAGAAGCAGCAGCGCCGCTGCGGCCAGCAACGCTTTTGTGTGCGGAGCAATTACACGAGTGGGTGTCATAAAGCGTGACCTTCGAGACATTCGAATCCATGTTTGACGCGTACAATTTACCATCAACGATCGTTTCACCACAGGTGCCCTATGGACATCGGTTATTTCCTCAAACTGATGGTCGACAAGGGGGCGTCGGACATGT
>CAZSOU010000162.1:0-3320 GCA_964608595.1 uncultured Rhodanobacteraceae bacterium | reverse complement strand
GCGAGACCCGCCAGCTGTTCAAGGAAACCTTCGACAAGGTCAACGCCGGCATCCAGGAATTGTTCCCGCGCCTTTTCGGCGGCGGACATGCCTACCTGGAACTGACCGGCGAAGACCTGCTCGATACCGGTGTGGCGATCATGGCGCGCCCGCCCGGCAAGCGGGTCAGCAACATCACGCTGTTGTCCGGCGGCGAGAAGGCCATGACCGCCGTCGCACTGGTCTTTTCCATTTTCCGCCTCAACCCGGCGCCGTTCTGCCTGCTGGACGAAGTGGATGCGCCGCTGGACGAAGCCAACGTCGGTCGCTTCTCGGGCATGGTCGGCGAAATGAGCGAGCACGTGCAGTTCATCTTCATCAGCCACAACAAGGCCACCATGGAGGCAGCCAGACAGTTGTGCGGCGTGACCATGCGCGAGCCCGGCGTGTCGCGTCTGGTGCAGGTCGATCTGGCCGAGGCGTCCAAGCTCGCCGGTGCCGCCTGAAACGCAACGACAGGTGACCGCAAGTGACCGGGTGATGGATACTGTTGACGCAATTGGCTGGGAGCCTGGGCGGTAGAAACCATGCGAGCGAGGCAAAGTGGTTTTGAGTCAGATTTTTCGATCATTTGAGGCGAATAGCCGTAGCCATGCAACGAAAATGGTCGGGAAAGCTGGCCAAAACCGCGAAGTTGCAGCCGCTTGTGTTTCTACCGCCCAGACTCCTAGGATACGCGCATGCATTGGAACCCCGCCGTCGGCATCCCGCTAATCATCATCGGCCTGATCGTGTTGGCTTTGATCTGGCTGTTCGGTCAACCACGCAAGCCCGGGCAAGGCAAGCGCGTGCCGCCGAAACATGCCGCCTCGCGACAGGAGCCGTCGCTGGGTGACGATGACGCCATCGATTCTTTCGATGACGAGAGCACGTCCGCGAGGGACAATGATGCATCGCCGCACCAGGGTGAACTGGACATGGGCATGCGCCAGGAATTGGAACGATTGGGTTCCACCCTTGCCGGTGACCACGCCATGGAGATGCCTGTCACACCTTCGGTCGACGACACGCCGCCACCCGCCACGGCCGAGCCAAGCGCACCGGAAACGCCGCCGGCACCCGCTCCGGCACCAGCGGCCGTATCGTCCACGCTGGGACAGCGCCCGGCAGGGCAATCGGTCGAGCGCATCGTCAGTTTGTTCGTCGTGGCGCGCGAAGGCGAAACCTTCCACGGCCCGGATCTGGTCGTCGCCATGGAAAAGGCCGGACTGGAATTCGGCGCCATGAACGTTTTTCACCGTCTGCTGGACGGCAAGGCCGAACAGGGTGCCGTATTCAGTGTTGCCAACATGGTCAAACCCGGCAGCTTCGACATGACGGCCATGCCCACGCTGGAGACGCCGGGGCTGAGTTTTTTCATGACGTTGCCGGGGCCGTTGCCTGCGCTGGACGCCTGGGACACCATGCTGCCCACTGCCCAACGTCTGGCCAAGCTGCTCGAAGGTCTGGTGCTGGACGAGGAACGCAACGCGCTCGGGCGCCAGCGCATCGCCCACATCCGCGATGACTTGCGTGGCTGGGATCGTCGCCACGAAGGTGCGGCTTTCTGAAAAACCGACGAAATCGGCATCCGGCGACGCCTGCCCGTGCGCAGGTGCGTTGATACGGAATCCGGCAGCGCCCCCGCGGGCCTTTCGGGTTACCATGGCGCCGGCCGCCGTTATTCGAAATACGCTCATGGTTTCAGCAGACAATGCTCCGGTACTCACCATCGACGGTCCGTCAGGCGCCGGCAAGGGCACCATCAGTTGCCGCGTGGCGGATCGTCTGGGGTGGCACTTGCTGGATTCGGGCGCGTTGTACCGCGCCGTGGGCTACGCCGCCAGCGTGGCCAAGCACGATTTCACCGACGAGGCAGCGATCGTGCATTGCGCTGAAACCGTGCGCATCACGTTTCGACCCGGAAAAGACGGCAGCGGCAGCCATGTCATCGTCAACGGCCAGGATGCCAGCGATGAACTGCGCACGGAGACCTGCGGCGCGGCGGCATCCGCCGTGGCGGGCTTTCCCGGTGTGCGCAAGGCGTTGCTGGACAAGCAGCGCGAGCTGCGCAAAGCGCCCGGACTGGTGGCCGATGGCCGCGACATGGGCACGGTGATCTTTCCCGACGCGCCGTTCAAGGTCTTCCTCACCGCCAGTGCGGATGAACGGGCGCAAAGGCGCTATAAACAGTTGAAAGCAAAGGGGCTTGACGTTACACTTGCGAGCCTTCTCGAAGAAATACAGGCGCGTGATGCCCGTGACGCATCGCGTGCCGTCGCTCCACTGAAACCCGCCGATGACGCCGTGATGATTGATACCACGCGCATGTCCATCGACGAGGTGGTGGAGAAAGTGCTGGCCCTGGTGCAATCGGAAACTTCCGCTTCCCGGGGCTGATTTGGACCCTGCGACACGGCGTGGGGAATGGTCAACGGTGTGGATTCACACCCTCAACCGGTAGGCCGCTGATCCGGCGCATGGCAGCAACCAACCTGCCTGCGGAACCGGGTGACGGCCTTTCTTGTTTTCTGGAATCAACATGACTGAAAGTTTCGCCGAACTGTTCGAACAGAGCCAGCAGACGCTGGCCAAACTCAAGCCGGGCTCCATTGTTTCCGGCATCGTGGTGGAGATCCGTCCTGACGTGGTCGTGATCAACGCCGGCCTCAAGAGTGAAGGCATCGTTCCGGTCGAGCAGTTCAAAGATGAGAACGGCCATCTCGAAGTCGAGGTGGGTGACGAAGTCAAACTGGCCCTGGAGGCCCTGGAAGACGGCTTCGGCGAGACCAAGCTCTCGCGCGAAAAGGCCAAGCGTTCCATGGTCTGGGACGGCCTGGAGGAAGCCTTCGACGACGAACAGATCGTCACCGGCAAGATCTCCGGCAAGGTCAAGGGCGGCTTCACCGTCGACATCAACAACGTGCGCGCGTTCCTGCCCGGTTCGCTGGTGGACGTGCGCCCGGTGCGCGACCCGGCCTACCTCGAAGGCAAGGATCTGGAATTCAAGATCATCAAGCTGGACCGCCGCCGCAACAACATCGTGGTCAGCCGCCGCGCCGTGGTCGAGGAAGAGTACTCCGAGGAGCGCGAGAAGCTGCTCGAGCGCCTGGTCGAGGGCGCCATCCTGCCGGGCGTGGTCAAGAACCTCACCGACTACGGCGCGTTCGTGGACCTGGGCGGCATCGACGGCCTGCTGCACATCACCGACATGGCCTGGAAGCGCGTGCGCCATCCGTCCGAAGTCGTCAACGTCGGCGACGAGCTGGAAGTGCGCGTGCTGAAGTTCGACCGCGAGCGCA
>CAZSOU010000161.1:0-3404 GCA_964608595.1 uncultured Rhodanobacteraceae bacterium | reverse complement strand
TGCCAGCGCGATCCACAAACCGTACTGATGCAGCATGGAACCTCCCCGAATTGTGGCCGGCCCGGAAGCGGGCGGGCCCTCCGAGTATAGACACAGATGGCCTGCTCATGTATAGGCGTCGCCGATTTGCAGACGGAGTATCGTGAGGGAACCGTTTGCGTATGGAGTGTTCCATGTCATCGTCGCGTCTCGCCGAATGCCGTGCCCGTTTCCGCCAATTGCATGAAAGCGGTTGCTTCATGCTGCCCAATCCGTGGGACCCCGGCTCGGCGAAATGGTTGGCTGATGCCGGTTTTCAGGCCCTTGCCAGCACCAGTTCCGGGTATGCGTTTTCGCGCGGGCATGCCGACGGCGAGATCGGGGTGGACGAAATGCTGGCGCACCTGTGCGAGCTCGTGGCGGCCACCGGTCTGCCGGTCAATGCCGATTTCGAGGCCGGTCATGCGGACCATCCCGAGGGCGTGGGCGAGAACGTGCGTCGATGCGTGGAAACGGGCGTGGCCGGTCTGTCGATCGAGGATGCCAGCGGAAACGTCGATGAACCGCTGCTTGCCTTCGATGATGCCGTGGCGCGGATGCGCGCGGCACGCAAGGCCATCGATGCCAGTGGCGAGGACGTGATGCTGGTCGGTCGCAGCGAGGGATTCCTGGTGGGGCGGCCGGACCTGGACGAAACGCTGCGCCGTCTGCAGGCCTACGCCGAGATCGGCGCTGATTGCCTGTATGCGCCGGGCCTGACCATGCGCGAGCAGATCGCAGCCGTGGTCGAGGCGGTATCACCCAAGCCGGTCAACGTGTTGCTGGGACCGGCGGCGAAGCTGGGCTTCGCCACGCTGGCCGAATTGGGTGTACGTCGCATCAGCACCGGCGGCGCTCTGGCGCTGGCGGCATGGAGTGGTTTCACGCAGGCGGCCGGGCCGATGATCGAGGGGCGCTTCGACGGCTTCGCCAACACCGTGTCACATGGCGACCTGGGGCAGCTGTTCGGCGCGCGCTGAGCGTGCGGGAAGCGGCGGAACGCGCCCCGGCGTCGCATCCATTGGCGGGCCGGGGCGCGGCACGCACTCAGGGAGTCCTCAGGCGGCGCGGGCTTGGTCGCTTTCGGCATCCGCCCGCTTGATCACCTTGTGCGATGTCTCGTCGCTGCCTTGTTTCCAGTAACTGGAAATGTACATGTCCTGGCGTGTCACTCCGCGTGTTTCGCGGAAGTGCCGTCGCAACGCCAGCATGCTGGTGAACTCGCAGGCCGCCCATATCGCCGTGCGGCCCGCGGGCCACTCCAGTGCGGCGACGGCATCCACCAACGGCGTGAGGTGACCGGGCCGGGGGTTCACCACCCAGTCGATGCGCAAATCGCGCGGGCCGGGCAGCGACTGGATGTCGGCGCTGTCCGGGACTTCGATGATGGCGCGACCGCGGGTACTCGCGGGCAGTTGCTCGAGGTTGACGCTGATGGCGGGAAGGGCGGTCATGTCGCCGACGATCAGGACCTGGTCGGCGCTGTCATCGACCAGCTTTTTCGGGCCGGGGCCGGCGATGTCGATGGTATCGCCGGGCTGGCAGGCCACGGCCCATGCCGACGCCGGGCCGCCCCCGCCTGCGCCGTGCAGGGCAAAGTCGATGTCGATGGCGTCCTGGCGCTGGGCACGCACGGTATAGGTGCGCAGCACCGGGCCGTCTTGTCCCGGCACGGGCAGCAAAAGCTTGACGTAGGCGCTGGCCTGGTCGGCGGGAAAGCGTTGCATGCCCTCGCCGCCGAGGGTGACGCGCAGCATGCGCGGGGTCACCTGCTGTTTGGCGAGGACGGTGAAGCGATAGGGGTCGGGACGTTTCATGGTGTTTTCTCCGGGGGATCCAGGTTGGCTGCCATGGCCTCGGCCAGGCGCACGAACTCGGCGACGGAAGCCGCCGGAAGACCGTGCACCATGCGCCGGCCGGCCTCGCGCTCGGCCTCGCGGGCGCGCTCGCGCAGGCGCTTGCCCTTGGCCGTCGGGGTCAATATTTGCCGGCGCCGGTCCGCAGGATCGGGGCGACGGCGAATCAGGCCGGCAGCACACAGGTCTTGCACGATGCGGGTGATCTGCGACTTGTCGCGTCGCATCCGCGCGACGATGTCGTGCGCGCTGCATTGCGGCAGGTGGCAGATCACCTTCATCACGCGCACGTGCGAGCCCGGCAGATCGATGCCGGCGTCGCGCCAGGCATCGCGCATGGCGCGTTTGTAGGCGTGCAGCAGGCGATGCAGGGCATCACCGGGTGGTGTCGTGGACATGGCTTGAAAGTTGACTGTGTCAACCAACAGGATCCTCTTTTTTGTTGACTATGTCAACCAATGCGCCATGAGGATGACGAAGCTTTTCGTGGTTCGCATCAGGGAACCTCGAATAACCGCGGATCGTCGGAGTTTCCTGCGGGAGGGGCCAGTGGCCCCGACGGATCATGCGGAACATCCTGTCGGGGCCACCGGCCCCTCCCGCAAGGGTAGGCGCAACGGTTTTTCGAGGTTCTCATCAGGGGAGTCCATGGCCACATGATCCTGCCGCCCTCCACCACGCCGCTTTTGCGTTAGCATGCGCCCCGATCGCGGGACACCCCCTCCATACAAAGGCAACAATGATGAAATACATGGCATGCATGGCGCTCGTGGCGGGCCTGGCTCTGGCACCGGCCGCGCAGGCGGAGGCGCCCAGCTTCAATTACGTGCAGTTGACGGGGCAGCACATGAATGCCTCGGCGGTCGATGGCTGGGGCTGGGGCGCCGAGGGCAGCTTCAATCCGGCCGGTGGCTGGTTCGTGTCCGGCAATTACCGGCGCATCAACCATGTCGCCGACACGGGCGCCAACCTGACCGCCTGGCACACCGACGCCGGCTATGCTGTCGATCTGGCCGACACGCTGGCGGTGTACGGCAAGCTGGGCTGGTCGAAGCAGACCGTCGAGGGTCTGGGTGGCGACAGCGGCATGCATTACGAGGCGGGCTTGCGCGTGCGCTTGCCGATGGTGCAGTTGGAAGGCGGCGTGGGCCGCTACCAGCGCAACGGCGGCTTCAACGAATACGCGGCCACGGCGTTGTTCCACGTGTTGCCGTTCACCTATGTCAGCGTCGGCTACGTGGTGGACGATTATTCACGTGACGATGTCGACCGCTGGCAGGCGGGCGTGCGCCTGACGTTCTGATGTCTTGATGTTGCCGCGATGGTGCCTGTGGGAGGGGGCGTTGGCCCCGACGAAGTTCGTGATGTTCTCGATCGGGGCCAACGGCCCCTCCCACATGGCTTGTTCCGGAGTTCAGGCGGCCGTCGGCCGTGACCGGATTTTCCGGGCGACGGCTTAGCGGCGCTTTGCGGCTTTGCGCAGGGCGTCGGCCTTGTCGGTCTTTTCCCAGCTGAAGGCGGTGGCGGTTT
>CAZSOU010000160.1:0-3617 GCA_964608595.1 uncultured Rhodanobacteraceae bacterium | reverse complement strand
CCTTCGCGCGCCTGCGCGACAAGGAAGCCGTCGGCAAGCTGTTCACCGACCTGGGTCCGCGCTACAGCCAGCGCCCGGGTGGCTACCTGCGCATCCTCAAGTGTGGCAACCGCGTCGGCGACAATGCGCCGATGGCATACGTCGAGCTGGTGGATCGTCCGGAAGCGGCGACCGACGCCGAGTAATTCCACTTCATCCGTCATCCGGATGACACGAGGCCCCGATCGCAAGTCGACCGGGGCCTCGTCGCTTTAGGGGTTGCGAAGATACTTGCCCCGGTTGTCGGCAACCGCTAACTTGCCGTGACCCCTCGTCATGATGATTGCCATGAACCCGTTGCGCTGGTCCTACCGTTCCGTTTATTTGCTGGGCTTTCTCGTCTGTGCGGCATTGATGGCGTTCGCATTGTACTTGCAGCATCACGAAGGGTTGCACCCGTGCGAATTGTGCATTTTCCAGCGGGTCGGTTTCATCTTCATGGGCCTGTGCTTCCTGGTCGGTGGCCTGCATGCGCCTCGGCGCTGGCCGCGCTGGATTTACGCCTTGCTGGTGCTGGTCGGTGCCATCTGGGGCATCGTGGCGGCTTCGCGCCAGTTGTGGCTGCAGAGCCGTCCACCCGGTTCGTTCCTGGGTGGTTGCGGCGCGCCGTTGGCCTACCAGTTCCAGCACGAAAGCTGGCTGCGCGTGTTCAAGGGCGTGTTTGCCGGTTCCGGCGACTGCTCCGTCGTGCACTGGACATTCCTGGGCCTGAGCATGTCCTGGTGGACGCTGATCTGGTTCGTGCTGCTGGCGTTCGGAGCTCTTTGGGCGGCCTGTGCGCATCGCGGACAAGCCTGAACAGGCAGCGCGGCAAATTTGCTCATGCCGGCTCGCCATTTCGCCCCTGGTGTCATACTGGCTAGCCTTGGTACATGAAACGCTCGATCCACGCCATGTCGATCAACGACAGCCCGCTTGAAGCAGTCAACGAACCGGTCAATTGGGCACCGGACTCCTGGCGCACGCGTCACGCCGCCCAGCAGCCGACCTATACCGACCAGGTCGAATTGCATCGTGCGCTTGAACAACTGTCCGGCCTGCCGCCACTGGTGACCTCGTGGGAGGTGCTGGCCTTGAAGCGGCGCCTGGCCGAGGCGCAGGAAGGCCGCCACTTCCGGTTGCAGGGCGGCGCTTGCGCGGAGAGCTTCGCCGACTGCACCACCCCCGTCATCCCCAACCGGCTGAAAGTGCTTTTGCAGATGAGCCTGGTGCTGGTGCACGGCTTGAAGCTGCCGGTGGTTCGGGTTGGGCGTTTTGCCGGCCACTATGCGAAGCCGCGCTCGGCCGACACCGAGACCCGTGGTGACGTGACGCTGCCCAGTTATCGCGGCGACATCGTCAACAGCCCTGCCTTCACCGCGGCCGCGCGTCGCTGTGATCCGTGGCGGATGGTGCAGGCGCACGCGCGTTCGGCGATGACCATCAATTTCGTGCGTGCGCTGATCGATGGCGGTTTCACCGACTTGCGCCACCCCGAATACTGGAACCTGCGCTGGGTCGACGGTTCGCCGCTGGCCGACGAGTACCGCCAGCGCGTCAGCGACATCGGTGAGGCATTGCGCTTCATGGAAACGCTGGCCGACGAGCCGCTCGCCAGCCTGTCGCGCGTGGATTTCTTTACTTCGCACGAGGCCTTGCTGCTGCACTACGAGCAGGCGCAGACACGCCGTGTGCCGCGCCAATGGGGTTGGTTCAACCTTGCGACGCACTTTCCATGGATCGGCAAGCGCACGTCGGCACTCGATGGCGCGCACGTGGAATATTGCCGCGGCATTCGCAATCCGATTGCCGTCAAGGTGGGGCCGGGCACCAGGGCCGACCACTTGTTGCGCCTGATCGAGATACTCAACCCGCATGACGAGCCGGGGCGCCTGACCCTCGTGCATCGCATGGGCGCCGACCAGATTGCGCGCGAACTGCCGCCATTGCTGAAGGCGGTGAAGTCATGCGGGCGGCGCGTGCTGTGGGTATGCGATCCGATGCACGGCAACACCGAGACCACGTCCAACGGTTACAAGACGCGGCGCTTCGCCAACATCCGCAGCGAACTGGAGCAGGCCTTCGACTTGCATGCTGCAGCCGGTACGCGCCTGGGCGGCGTGCATCTGGAGCTGACCGGCGAGGACGTGACCGAATGCCTCGGCGGGGCATGCGGACTGGCCGAAGCCGACCTCCAGCGCGCCTACAAGACGAACGTCGATCCGCGGCTCAACTACGAGCAGTCGCTGGAACTGGCCATGCTGATCGTGCACAAATCCGTATCCGTGTGAATCTCCGGCACGTCCATCGGATTGACAGCGCACACATAAAACCGTACCATAAAGGTCCTCTTTAGGGTCCTTGCGCATGCTCCGCATCAGCCGGCTCACCGATTACGCCACGGTCGTGATGACCTGTCTTGCCGCCAGCCCCGGTGAGGTGCTCAACAGCGCGCAAATCGCCGAGTGCACGCGGCTGGAGCCACCGACCGTCAGCAAATTGTTGAAGCTGCTGGGACGCGCGGGCCTGGTGCAGTCCTTCCGCGGCGTCAACGGCGGTTATCGCCTGGCACGCGCGGCATCCGAGATCAGCCTGGCCGAAATCGTCGAGGCGCTCGAAGGGCCGCTCGGCATGACCGAATGCAGCGTCGGTCCGGGCAAGTGCCCGCGCGAAGCGTATTGCACGGTGCGTGGCAACTGGCGGCGCATCAACCGCGTGATCGGCAGTGCGTTGCGCGGCGTAAGCCTCGCCGAGATGCTGCATCCGTTGCAGTCCAAACCCCAGCCACGGCCCCACCCGCTCGTACGTGGATAAGTTTTTCCGAGGAGCAACATGATTCCCGAATCGATCGAAAACACGGCTGCCTTGCGTGACAACGCGGAAGTTGCCAAGGCCTTGTCGCGGCGTTACGAAGCCGGTTTCGTCACCGACATCGAAACCGACAGCCTGCCACCGGGCCTCAACGAGGACATCATCCGCGCCTTGTCCGCGCGCAAGAACGAACCGGAATGGATGACCGAGTGGCGGCTGGCCGCATTTCAGCGGCTGGCATCGATGAAGCAGCCGAACTGGGCGCACGTGCATCTGGCGCCGATCGACCTGCAGGCGATCAGCTATTACGCGGCGCCGAAAAAGAAGCCGAAGTCGCTGGACGAGGTCGACCCGAAAATCCTCGAGACGTACGACAAGCTCGGCGTGCCGCTGCATGAGAGCAACAAGCTCGCCGGCGTCGCGGTCGATGCCGTGTTCGACTCGGTGTCGGTGGCGACGACGGCGCAGGAGCAACTGGCCAAGGTTGGCGTGATCTTCTGCTCGATGAGCCATGCGATCACGGAACATCCGGACCTGGTGCGCCAATACCTCGGCAGTGTCGTACCCCAGGGCGACAACTATTTCGCGACGCTCAATTCGGCCGTGTTTTCCGACGGCTCGTTCGTGTTCATTCCCAGGGGCGTGCGTTGCCCGATGGAATTGTCGACGTACTTCCGCATCAATGCCGGCCATACCGGCCAGTTCGAACGCACGCTGATCATCGCCGAGGAAGACGCGGAGGTGTCCTACCTGGAAGGCTGCACCGCGCCGATGCGCGACGAGAACCA
>CAZSOU010000159.1:0-3802 GCA_964608595.1 uncultured Rhodanobacteraceae bacterium | reverse complement strand
CGCTCAAGCCGACGCCAAACCGCTCCGCGGTTTGCCGCGGCTTAGCTATGCGTTAGGCACCGCATGTATGCCGCTCGTTGGGTAACGGATGGACTATGCAATGGTAGCAATGTCCGTATAGTTGCCTTCTGCGAATAAGATCCAGCAAGACACACAAGGAGATCATTGTGTTCAGATGCAGTTCCCCATATACGGTCTTGACCGCCATTGTCGTCCTCATGTGCGCGGTCTGTGCACCTGCCTTCGCGTCCAGCACGCCGAAGGCAAATAAACTTCCGCTCTGGAAAGTCACATCCGCCCAGCGCACCCTGTACGTCACCGGTGCCATGGGTATCCCGCTCGATGTCCGCCCTGTTCCCGAGCGCACCAAAGAGGCGTTCGAAAAATCTACCTTGCTCGTCATGGAGGGGGACGTAGGGCCAAAGGCGAAAGCAAAATTCAAAGCCCTAATGAAACAATACGAGCCGCTTGCTGAAGGGCGTGTCCTTGCTGATGAACTGACCGACATCCAACTTCAACACACCAAAATATTGCTAGGCGCATTTGGCATAAATTACACGGACGTTCAGCACGATCAACCTTGGGCCGTACTTATGCACATTGCCCATGCATCAGAGAAAAAATCTGGACACACGCCGCATCCACGCTACCGAAACTTCAAACTTATGGCGAAGCAACGCCACATGGCGATCAGTTATCTGGATACTCAAAAGCAGGAAATAAAGATAATGGCTAATTTGTCAAACGAACTGCAAGTAGCCATGCTAATGCAAGCAGTAAACTCGGTTATGCACCCGAAATCGGCCGTTCAAAACAAGCGTGGGACGCGCAAAGCATGGACAGCCGGCAACATGCAAAGTTCAGCCAAACACTTTGATGTCAGCTTCAAGGGTTACCCTGGCCTCTACCAAGCCATTGTCACCAGCCGCCATGCCCGTTGGACCAAGTCGTTAGCCGCCATGCTTAGCAAGTCCGGCCAGCCGGTCTTCGTCGTGGTTGGTGCGCCGCACTTGTTTGGCGCACACAATCTGCTCGATCATCTGCGCAAAGATGGCTACACCGTTACTCAATTGTAGCGCGTGCTTGCAACGAACATGGGCGCGTGTCGACCACCTGTGCCGTTGCCTAACAAGTCAATGCAGCGGACGCGGTTCCCGCGCCGCTGATTTCCGGCGTTAGCGCTCAGGAGGAACTATGCGCATCTCCCCACAACTTCTTGTTGGCGCTCTTTTAGCCTGCGCCTTTAGCCTTGCGTCACCATGGCAATCCGCGATTGCTGCCGGACAGCAAAATCGTCCGGCGCTACTCACATCGCTTGACGGGCACTGGATCATGATTGGTGACGTCATGGGCAAGCCAGTAAAGTACGACATGGAAGCTTTCCCAACGCTCCAAGGCGTGTTCACTGAGATACACATGAAGGATGTGGAGGTTCCGTCGCAGTACGAGGCACGCGTTTTCATTGGAGTTGCCAAGAATGGCAAGCTCATCGTGCACTGGCTGGACAGCACAGGGGCTGCGAACTCGACACCGCATGGAGCGGGCTCCATCTCGGGTAACACGATCACGTTCAAGATTCCCTATCCAAGTAGTACCTTCCGGGACACGCTGACTTACCATCCCGATGAAGATTCTTGGTCATTGGTACTCCAAGCGCAACAATCGGATGGAGCTTGGAAGCATTTCGCCAAATACGTAATTAAGCACAATGGAGCTGAGCGCTAACATGTCAATGCAGCGGACGCGGTTCCCGCGCCGCTGATTTCCGGCGTTGGGCGTCATTGAGGGGGTAACCGTGGCGACTACAAATTGGGAAAACGCAGAGACATATCAAGCTCGGTACCCGCACACGTTTAATGCCCTCCAGCACCTCACCATGGCTATGGCGGACTATGCGAATCGTCGAGGTAAGAAAAGCATCTTGGGGAGGGACAAGGGGTTGGCCGCCTATAAAAAGTTCGAGGATAAATTTCGCGATACACTCCTGGCCATGGTTGTGGATGGGGTCATCGCACGAAACGCTGCCGCGGCGGAAGCCCGACGGAGCTTGGTTGAAGCAATTCAAATGTTCGAGGCAACATTCCCAAACTGGCAGGACGCGTATGGGTTCGCTCACGAATTTCTAGTAGAGTCGCCTGAGGTCGCAGAAGACCGGATCAAAGCGGCGCTCACCTGAGGGAATGACGCCCAACAGTTCATTGCAGCCGACCGCCATCCCGCTACGCGGGCTGTCGGCGGCTGAATTCAGGCGTTAGGGCGCAAGGGGAAGATCATGAAACTCGGGGGATGGACGCGCATCTGGGTAGTGTTGGTAGTTCTGTATGCGGCACTCGTCACATTTGTTGCGTACTCCATCCGCCCGACGTTGGACCAGACGTATCAGCAGTGGTTCGGCTCCGCCTCCGGTGCAATCGCAGCAGCAATATCAAAGCAAGAGGACACGCTGGTCACCCAGTTCGACGTCCAAGAGCGGCTTCTTGGCAAAAGCAGGCAAGAAAGCGTCGCTTGGCTTCGACAGGTCGCAAAATCGCCAACTCAGGCCCAGCGCGCATTCTCGGTACAGGTAGGCCGTATCAATGCAGAATATGGCAACAAAGTTGCGGCATTTCCGGAGCAAGAGCGCCTGTTTTGGCTTAAAGCTCTCGGCTGGTGGTTGGTGGGCGCGGCCTTACTGTATCTACTCGGCTGGAGCGTCGGCTGGGTAGCTCGGGGGTTTCGCACCAGTGCGCCCTAACAATTCGTCCAAGCGGACCGTCAACCCGCTACGCGGGCTGCCGGCCGCTTAACTCAAGCGTTGGGTGCCAAGGGGATGCAATGGCAGGCGAGTTGGATCAAGAGCTACACAATGATCTCGTGTCAATCTACGAGGAGATTATGTGGCTATCTAATCGGCGAAACGTTACGCCAAGCCGAGCTCGCGCGTGGTACACCCATGTCATGGCAGAAAGCGTCAAGCGACGGGTCCGCATGTTTACCGGTCAGGTATCCGTCAGCGCGGCTGCAGATCCTGCGCATCGGTTACGCTTGGAGCACTTCAAGCGAATTCAAACTACCCTTACCAATCTCGTGCAACGCCACAACGCTAGCAAACTCCACTCGCCTTCCGAGTTCGTGGAAACTGTGCGCGAGTGCGAGCAGGTTCACATTGTCACCTTCGAAGAGAACTACGCTGCCATGCGGGCAAAGGGAGATTACGCCAAAGCCGGCATTCACCTTATCCCTTGGGAGAAAGTTCCATCCGCTGAGAAAAAGCAATTACTCTGGTCCAAAATGTTACGCGGCAAGGTTGCCAATGCCGCCGCGTTCCAGTCGTCTGCTGGCGTTGGCACCCAACAAATCGCTGCAGCCGACCGCCATCCCGCTACGCGGTCTGTCGGCGGCTGAGCTCAGGCGTTAGGCACCAGGAGAAAGGACTTCACAAATGAAACCGAAGACGCAGGCACTTCTAAGCGCCGTACTTCCACAAGATCTCAATGTAAAGGGCGTCACTGAATGGGGTCCTGCAAAGACAAGTTCTCGTCGCCGTGAAGGCCGTCTTGTTGGCAACCTCATCTTCGTGGGGTTTGCCGTGGGCGCAGTATTCAACTACATAGTGGGTTACAGTTTTTCAATCGGCATCATCGTTGGCGGCTCTGCTGGCTTACTGTGTGGTTGGTGTCTCGTCGGCTGGCAACGGTACCGTGCTGTCGCCTAACAGTTCAGTCAAGCGGACGCCAAAACCGCTACGCGGTTTCGCCGCCGCTTACTTCAAGCGTTAGGCTCAACAATCTTGTTGCGAAGGGGGTTCATCATGAAGCTACTA
>CAZSOU010000158.1:0-3810 GCA_964608595.1 uncultured Rhodanobacteraceae bacterium | reverse complement strand
GGGTTGGCGACGCCGGGAAACCAGATGCCCCCGCAGACGGGGGCCAAGACGACGGGCCGGAAGAGCCCCAGCTCGAAGAAGGCCCGTACGGGGAGTACGACCCCCGCCCAGGAGCCTACGGCCTAGACGATCCGGGCGGCGGCCCCTACAACCCGCAGACCGGGCTACGCGACTGGTACCGCAACCCCGATCCCGCCCCCACCGGGCCGCGCCTCGACCTGTCGTGGGCGGCGATCCTCGACGCCTGGGTGGCCCTCGAACTCGACATGCACACCGTCTACGGCATCGACCTCGAAGACGGTTGCCTCCGTGCCCGCTCGATGCGCTGGTTCATCACCCGCGTCATGGGGCTCGTGGCTATCCCCGATTCCCGCCTACGCAGGCGACTCACCATCCAGGAGGACTAGATGGCGCTGAACGTGGGCAAGCTGTTCGCCGAACTCGAGATCCGGGACGGGCAGTTCAAGTCGGGCATGGCGTCGGCGAAGCAGTCGCTGAGCGACCTCGACCGCACCGCCAAGACCACCGGCACCAGCGCTGCCACCACCCTGGGCGAGGCGGGCCGGCAGGGCGGACTACGGTTCGGCACCGGCCTGAAGGGTGCAGCGTCGAAGGCGGCGGGCGAGGCGGGCAAGGAGTCTGGCGAGCAGTTCAAGTCGTCGTTCACCCCGTCGCTCGCGGCTGCTGCCGCGTCGGCGGGGGATGCGCTGAAGTCGCGGCTGGGGATCGTCGCCTCCGGTGCGGCCGCGGGCGCGGGTCTGGCTGCGGGCGCCGTGTTCGCCACTGCCCTCGCCAAGGGCTGGGGACGGTTGACTGCAATCGATGATGCGAAGGCGAAACTGTCGGGTCTCGGGAACAGTGCCGCGTCGGTCACCGAGATCATGAACAACGCCCTCGCCAGCGTGAAGGGCACGAGCTTCGGGCTCGAAGAAGCCGCCACCACCGCGGCGGGTGTCGTCGCTGCCGGTATCAAGCCGGGCCAGCAGCTGCAGGGTGTCCTCAACACCGTGGCTGACACCGCCACCATCGCCGGATCCTCGATGGCCGACATGGGCGTCATCTTCGGGTCGGTCGCGGCCCGCGGGAAGCTGCAGGGCGACGACATGCTGCAGCTCATGTCCCGCGGTATCCCCGTCCTCCAGCTGCTCGCCCAGGAGACCGGGCACACCTCGGCCGAAATCTCCAAGATGGTGTCGGACGGCAAGATCGACTTCCAGACGTTCGCCAACGCCATGGAGGAGGGCATGGGTGGGGCGGCGAAGAAGTCCGGCGACACCGTGTCGGGCGCCTTCAAGAACATGGGTGCCGCCCTCGGCCGGTTCGGTGCACAACTCGCCGAACCTGCCTTCAAGGCCGCCCCCGCCGTGTTCGGTGGTATCACCACCGCCCTGGACGGGCTGGGTGGACTGGTCGGCAAGATCGGCGCCCTACCCGCCCCCATCAAGGATTTGGCGGTCGCGCTCGCAGCTCTCAAGGTCGCGTCGATGGGGCTGCAGACGAGCCTCGGCGCGAGGCTCGCCGGCAACATCACGGCCGGGGCGTCCGCGCTCGGCGGGCTCGTCGGCAAGGCGGGGGGCGCGGCCGCGTCGGCGCGGCTGCTGGCTACCGAGTTCACGCTCGCTGGTGGCGGGCTGAACGGGTTCGCTACCACCGCCCGCACCGTGGGCCGCACCGCGCTCGGCGGTTTGAAGACCGCTGCCTCGGGTGTAATCAGTTTCCTCGGTGGCCCGTGGGTGGTGGGTATCGCCGCCGCAGCGGCCGCCGCGTATTCGCTGTGGTCGAGCAGCAGGCGGGCAGCCGATGCGATGGGCGCCAACAAGGCCGCCGCCTCCACCCTCGCCGACGAGCTGGCGAAGACGGGCGGTAAGTACACGGAGGCCGGCACCAACGCCGCCACGGCTGCGATCCAGTCCACGAAGCTGGCGGATGGCTCGAAGTCGCTGGCGGTCGCGCTGCAGAATGTTGGTGTCGATGCGGGTACGGCAGCGAAGGGACTCGCGGGCCTGTCGAGCGCTGCTGACGAGACGATGGCGAAGCTGGAGGCCGCGTCCGGCAAGAAGTGGCAGTTCGACCTGTCGAAGCTGTGGGACGCCTCGGATGTGCCGGACACGGGCGAAGCGTTCGGCCTGAAGAACCTGAAGGCGAACCTGGGCCGCATCTTCGGCATCTTCCGCGGCGACAACGACGACAAGAAGGCGGCCGACCAGTACAAGCAGCTGCAGCATGAGGCGCAGCAGGCGCTGGCCGAGTCGGCGCAGAAGGCCGAGCAGACGCGCGTCAAACTGTCCACCGTCTTCGACATCGACATCTCCGGGTCCGGCATCGCTTCCATCAAGCAGGCGATGCAGGACATCGAGGAGGGCTCGAAGTCGGCGACCGACCAGGTGAAGGGCCTCAAGACTGCGCTCGACGGGCTGACTGACGACAGCTTCACTGTGCAGGATGCGATGGTCGCGTGGGGTGACGCGACCCGCGGGTTCGCCGAGGGGCTGAAGGGCATCGGTGACGGGGCGCTCGACGCCAACGGCAACATCGATCTGATGTCGAAGTCTGGGAAGACGTTGTTTGAGTCGCTGCGGGATGGTGATTCCGCGATCAACGGCATGATCGCGGCGATGCAGCAGCAGGGCGCCCCGATGGACCAGATCATCGCCAAGGCGACTGAGATGCGGGACGCCTGGATCAGCCAGGCTGAGGCGACCGGTATGTCTCGTGAGGCTGCTGAGGCTCTGGTGAACCAGGTGATCGGTATGCCGGCGGACAAGGTGATGGCTGTGCATGTGGAGGGTGTGGAGCAGGCGCAGGACATTCTGGGTGTCATCGGCAACGACTTCCAGACGCTCTCCGATGATGCCGTGTTCATCCCGAAGGTTCTCGACAAGGATGCGCGGGACAAGCTGAGCGGGCTGGGGCTGTTCATTCAGGACACGCTGAAGGATGGGCAGACTGGTGTGACAGTGACGGCGACGACGGATGAAGCCAAGGCCGCGTTGCTCACGATCAACGGTCTGGCGAAGGACACCACGAAGAATGTGGTGGTCACGTCGTCTGGCGAGGTGTACAGCATCGACGCCCTGAACACCCTGAAGCAGTTGGTGAACAGCGACAACAACAAGAACATCGTTGTTGACTCGAACAGTACCGAGGTGATCGGGCTGCTCGACGCGCTGAACGTGAAGACGACGACCCTCGCTGACGGGTCGGTGCATATCGATGACAATGCCGCATCGGTGCGAGCCAAGATCGAGGGCTTGAACGGCATCCACACGTCGTCGTCGCACACGGTGACGATCACCGAGCAGCTACTGAATCCGGTGGTGAACGGCGCGTGGAACACCGGTGGTCTCGCTCGTGGTGGTATCCGGCAGCGCGCCCAGGGTGCCTTGGATACCGCCCAGATCCGCAACGGCAACGGCCAGGGCATCGTGCAGCACACCGGCCTCGGCCCCGTCCGGTGGGCGGAGGGCGAAACAGGGTGGGAAGCCTTCATCCCTGGTGCCCCCTCCAAGCGGGCACGGGCCACCAACATTCTGGTGGAGACCGCCAAGCGCATGGGCTATGCGCTCATCCCCCGCACCAACATTCGGGCGATGGCTGATGGTGGCCTGTCCGAATCGCAGCAGGCGAACGCTAGGGCGATCATCGCGCAGGGCCGGGCGATGGGCATGTCCGACAACGCCATCAAGGCGGCGCTGGCGACCGCCCTGGTGGAGTCGAACCTGCGGGTCCTCTCCAACCCCGCGGTCCCCGCCTCGGCTGGTTTCCCCAACGAGGGGCAGGGCTTCGACCACGACAGTGTCGGCATCTTCC
>CAZSOU010000157.1:0-3824 GCA_964608595.1 uncultured Rhodanobacteraceae bacterium | reverse complement strand
GCTTCGGCTTCGGCTTCGGCTTCGGCTTCGGCTTCGGCTTCGGCTTCGGCTTCGGGCTCCGCCTCGATTTCCGACTCGGCGTCGAGCTCGAATCGAGTCTCGGCTTCAAAGTCTGCCCCGCCTTCGGAGTCCGTCTCGATTTCGGAGCCAGTGTCAACCTCCAGGTCGGCCTCGACGTCGGACGCCGCCTCCGCTTCAAATGGAAGCGCGTCTTCCTGCGTCGACGCGTCGTCGCTGTCTTCGACTCCCGACTCGTCGTACAACGGGTGTGCCATTTGCGGTTCGGGCAAATCGTCGCGCAGCTGTTCCACATGCGACGTCAGTGCCGAGGCGTCGGGCAATACCGGTTTTGCGGCATCAAACTGGCTGGCCACCTGATCAATCAGATCGGCCGATTGCATCAGTGCATCGACGTGTTCGGCCGGGACCGGACGATCCAGGGCACGCAGTCGCTTGAGCCAGCTTTCCAGTGGCGACAGCAAGCCGGTCAACGACGGGATGTCGACCATGGCAATGGCGCCGTGCAATGTGTGCACGGCACGCAACAACGGTTCGGCGGTGGCGACGTCGCCGCCCTCGGCCTCGGTGACGCACGCGCGGATATTTGCCAGATGCTGTGTGACTTCGCTTCGCAGAATGTCGACCAGCACCGGATCCATCGGTGGCAACGTCGGCAGATCCAGCATTTCGCCGGAATCGGTGACCAGCAAATCGTCCGCCGCGTCCCCGCCGTCGACTTCGTCCTCGGCCGGCGCGACGGTGGCATCGGTCAACGTGGCGGTCGGCACCTCCTCGGTCGGCGTCTCGATGTCACGCGGCACACGACGCTTGATGATGCGCTTGACCGTCTGCATCTGCGGTTCGGCCACCTGCTCCACGGTCACGTCGGTTTCGCCGGCGGCCAGGCGATCAGCCACCTCGGTAATCGCCACCAACGGCGCGTCAGGCGTGCCTTCATCTTTCAACGCGGCAAGGAAGCCGGGCAGTGCGTCGACGGCATGATCGACCAGTGCCTGCACACCGGCGTGCGGCGCGACGGTACCGTCGAGCACACGGTTGAGCATGTTCTCGACTTTCCAGCTGAATTCGCCCAGCACCTGCGCGCCGACCAGGCGACCGGAACCTTTCAAGGTATGGAATGCACGACGAATCGGGGCCAGCCGTTCCATGTCCTCGGGTTTTTCTTTCCAGGCATCGACCTGCCCATGAATGGCGTCGATTTCTTCCTGCACTTCTTCCAGGAAGACTTCGCGGATTTCGGCATCGATTTCGTCGGCCGCAGCCTGGAAGCCGGCGGCAGCCGCCATGGCATCGGGAACGGCAACCCGCTCCTCGATCTCTTCTTCGATTTCGACCCAGTCGGGGTCGTCGCCGGCGGTCGGGGTGCCGTCATCGGTTTCCGCCAGATGCAGACCGTCGAGGTCGGTGCCCTCGGGCATGTCTTGCATGCTCTCGCCGACAACGAGATCGCCGACATCCGACCCTTCGGCCACACTCACCGGCTCGCTCAGCTCCAGCGGCCCGGCGGTTTCGACATCCGTCTCCGGCGCTGGCGACGCGAATGGCGTCGTTTCCGCGTCGGCGGGACCCGCTTCCTCGGCCGGCAGCGCATGGTGCGCCGGCGGCACGGGCCAGTAACCGAGCTGATCAAGGCTTTGCTCGGTCACTTCGAGGATGTGACCGAGGCCGCCGCGATGTTCCCGCGCAGCCTCCATGTAGTACTCGATGGACGCCAGCGCATCGGCCAACTTGTCCATTTGCTCGGCCGACGGAATTCGCGCATCCACGACCAGTTCGTTGTTGATGAAGCGACTGACGCCCTGCACCAGCTTCACCGGGCGCTCGGCGTCGATCATGCGCAATGCGCCACATACTTCTTCCAGCAACAGCGGCGCGCCGGTGACTTGTTCGTGATCCCATGGCGACTCGATGAAAGCCACCAGCATGTCCTTGACTTTGCCGATGTTGCCGACCGCTTCGCGCATCAGTGCAGCCATGACCTGACGCGCTTCGCTGCGTGGCAGGGCGCGCTCGTCTTCAGGCTCGCCGCCGTGCGCGCCGAGACGCTCGATGTGATCGTCCAGCGATGCTTCCACATACAACAAGGCCCCGGCCACATCCAGCAGCACGTCCTCGTCGACGGGTCGCGTATGGCTGGCCATGTCCTGGATGACGCGTCTTTGCTCACCGACGATGCGGCGCGGCACGTTGAGGCCCAGCATGCCCAGTGTGTCACCGACGCGATCGAGCACGTCGGCCTGTTCGCCCAATTGCGCCGGGTCGCCGGAAACCTGGTGCAGAAACAGATCCAGCGCGTCCTTGACGCTCAGCAAGTCGTTCTTGATGGCGTGCGCGACGGTATCGAGCAGTTCGCGATTGTGACCGGCCATGGAGCTGCGTGCGTGTTCGATTTCGACCGCGTCGGGCAGCAGTTGATCCAGCCGGTAGGTTTCGCGCACTTCCTGCAGCCGCGCGCTGCCGGCTTCGGCACGTGCCGCGTAATAAAGCAGCTTGTGTTCGAGCTCGATCGCTTCGCCTTCGGCCAGCGTCGACTCGCCATGTTCGATCAAGGCACGAATGCAGCGATCCACACGGCCGATGAGTTGTTTGACTTCCTTGCCGTGGGCATCCAGCGAACCTTGTCCCAGTCCATCCAGGATACCGGCGGCAATCCACCACAATCGCCGGCCGGCGAGCGTATGACAATGGGCTGCCAGCAGATCCAGCGTATCGCGCATCCGGGTCAACGCGGCAGCACCACCCTGACCGCGGAACCAGCTCAGCAACGTCTGCTGGAAGCGTGGACGCAATGCGATGATTTCACGGCGCTGTTCATCCGCGGACAACGGCTGTGGCGCGCCCGGCGCCTGAGTCGGCAACGGCGATTCCAGATTGGGGCGAAACAGCTCCGACTCGTGCAACACCTGCGCCCCGCGACAGGTGCGCAAATCGTTGAGCAGCGGCAGCAGCACCACCGGGATGTCACGATAGCCGCTTTGCAGACGCTCCAGATAATCGGGCATCTGCATCAGGCCGCGCATCAACGCCGCGTAGGCGTCTTCACGTTGTGCCACGCGATCTTCGAGCAGCGCGGTTACCAGGCTCTCCATTTCCTGAACCACCATGGCCGCGCCGTACAATTCGACCATGCGCAAGGTGCCCTGCACCTGATGCAACCCGGCCGCGCACGCATGCATGGGGCCGGCATTGTCGGGGGCCTCAACATAATCCTCCAACGCCTGGCGCGCACGTGTCAGGGCCTCGTCCAGCTCGGGCTTGACCCAGTTCAACGTGGTGAAATCGATGTCGTCTTCCAGTCTCATGCGCTGTCGCGCCCCCTTGGAGAGGCTTCGAACCCGATCGAAGCACCGTGTTGCAACTTCATGACTATTACTACCTGTCTCCAGACCACTCCGTAGCGAACGTCGGGTGAACGGACACGCTTTTGCCATCCCGGCCCGAACGCTGCCATGCGCCTCCGTTACCCGCCGATTTCACGACTTCAACCCGGCAGTTTGAAGTCGGCCACCGAACGTCTGAGATCATTGGCCAATTCGGCCAGGTTGCCGATCGATTCGGCGGTCTGGCTCGCACCCAACGAGGTCTGCGACGTGATTTCCTGAATCGAATTCATGGTCGTGGTGATGTTGGTGGCCGCGGTCGACTGCTGGCTGGCCGCGGACGAAATGCTCTGAATCAAACCGGCCAGGTTGTTCGACACGTTTTCGATGTCGCCCAGTGCCGTGCCGGCGTCCTCGGCCAGGCGTGCGCCGTGAACCACCTCGGACGTGGTCTGCTCCATGGAGCTGACCGCTTCGTTGGTT
>CAZSOU010000156.1:1852-3909 GCA_964608595.1 uncultured Rhodanobacteraceae bacterium | reverse complement strand
CGCCGCCCCGCACGACGCGGGGCACCCATCCGAATCTGGAAAGGAAACCACCAGTGAGCACGATCATCGCCACCGGAAACATCACCGCCGAGCCCGAGCTGCGTTTCACCCCCGCAGGTAAGGCGGTCGCGAACTTCACGATCGCCGAGAACCACCGCACCAAGCAGGGCGACGCCTACGTGGACGACGGGGCTACCTTCTATCGCATCGCCGCATGGGGCAGCCTCGCCGAGAACGCCGCCGAATCGCTCCACAAGGGGGATCGGGTGACCGTCACCGGCCAGTTCCGCACCCGCGAGTACACGACCCGCGACGGCGTGCAGGGCCGGTCCCTGGACATCACGGCAGACACGGTGGGACCGGATTTGCGGTGGGCGACGGCCAGGGTCGAGAAGGCCGGCCGCAGCGGCTTTGGTGGCGGGCAGCAGCCGCAGGGCGACACGTGGGGCAGCGCGCCGCAGCAGGACACGGAAGCCCCGTTCTGATGCCCACGACAGCATGGCGGGCCTGCCCCGCCTGCGGCACATGCAGCACAGGAGAAGCCATCATGGAATACGCCGACACCGAGACCATCATGGACGCCTACGCCAGCCTCCCCGGTGGCACCAACGGCAACTATGGGTGGCCCTTGCTCCGCAAGATGATCACCATCCTCATGGACCACCGTGGCGAGCCCGGCGCAGAAGAGGCACTGCGCCAGTTCGCCACCGGCTTCGAGGAGGGCTAGACGTGGCGTGGTTCCGTGTGGACGACACGTTCCACACGTCCAAGAAAGTCAAGTCCATCCCCGCCCGCCACCGGCTCGCCGCAGTCGGATTGTGGACCGTCGCAGGCTCGTGGTGCTCCCAGGAACTGACCGATGGTCATGTGCCGGCGTACATGATCCGCGAGTGGGGAGCGACGCCGAAAGTGGTTGATGCACTCGTGTCTGCGGGACTTTGGGACCGCGAACACGACGGATTCGTCTTCCGTTCGTGGGTCGAATACAACCCGAGTAAGGCGCGAGTAGAAGACGAACGCTCCGCGAGTAAGGCGCGAATGGAAGCCAGTCGTGCCCGCCGTCGAGCGAAACATGCAGGTCAAGAAGCCGACTCCGAGAATGTTGCGCCGCAACACTCCTGCAGCAGTGACGACGTGTTGCGGCGCCCCGACCCGACCCGACCCGACCCGACCCATATAAGTACAAAGAACTCTCGCTCACCGGCTTCGCCGTCGAGCACGACCGCGACCGGCTACCCGGCCGAGTTCGAGGAGTTCTGGGCCGTCTACCCCCGCAGCTCCGGCAAGCGCCAGGCCCTCGCCGCCTGGCGGCGCGCACGGAAGCGAGCCACCGACGAGGAACTGATCGCCGGGGCCGCCCGCTACCGGGACGACCCGAACCGGGAGGACGCGTTCACCAAGCACGGGGCGACATGGCTCAACGGCGATTGCTGGACCGACGACCCGCTCCCCGACCGCACGCCCCGGCCGGCCCCGCAGGGGCTCACCTCACGGCAGCAGAAGTACCTGCAGGCCGAACTACTCAAAGACAACCCCGACCCGAGAGCCGTCCAGCTAGCGGAGGAGTACGGATATGGATCGCGACGAGATCGTGCAGCTGCTGCAGGTGGTGCAGGGCTACGACAGCCGGAACATCGATGGCCTGATGGTCAACAACTGGCTTCGGGTGTCTCAGATCGGCCGGTGGACGCTGGCGACGGCGGTGGAGGCGGTGCACCAGCACTTCACCTCATCGACTGACTGGCTGATGCCGGGGCACATCACGAAGCGGGTGCGGGATGCGGCCCGGCAGCCTGCCCCGGTGTCGGAGGTGTTGGCGGTTGGTGGCCCGCCGCCGGCGTCTGCGGAGACGCGGGAGCGGGTGTTGCGCCTGGTGCGGGAGTTGGCCGAGCGGAAGTCGATCCCGCAGGACGACTGACTTTTTGTTTGCCCACGATTGTGTGTTGACAGTCAGCCGACGTTCGCATACGGTCTAGGTACCGGCACGGCAATGCCGGGAAATCATCACCATGAAGGAGGCTGGTCATGGACCGCCACATCCGCGAGACCATCACCAC
>CAZSOU010000156.1:0-1752 GCA_964608595.1 uncultured Rhodanobacteraceae bacterium | reverse complement strand
GCCCACATCGCCGCCTGAAAGGCACCTGAACCATGAACCGCAAGATCCTCGCCGCCGCCGCCCTCACGGCCGCCGTGGCGTTCCCCCTCACCGCCTGCAACAGCAGCGACACCCCTACCGCCGCGCCCGCCGTGCACAACGCGCAGGCCGCCATGAGTAAGACGCCGGCCGGGAAGTTCACCGACGCCCTGCATGCCGCCGGGTTCCCGGACACGCCGGGCTTCGATCAGGCGGCCGTCGAGTCCGCTGAGGCGAACTGTGACCTGCTCGACTCGGGCGGCACGATCCCGATGCTGGCGCTCCTCGTGTCGCAGGGCCTCGATGGGGCGGCGACGGGCGAGCAGCAGGGCGTGTTCATGTACTCGGGGATCAGCGCATTCTGCCCCGCCTACCTGGACGACCTGGAGGGGTGGGCCGCGTCGTGAGCATCTTCCGCATGAACAACCAGGGTGATCCGATCGCTACGGCCGACGAGTTCCACGAGGAGGTGGGGCCGCGGCACGGGTCGCCCACCCTGGCTGACCGGATCGCCTACGGGCTCGTCACTCTCGCCGCCGGGGCCGTCCTCGCGCTCGTCGCGTTCGTCTACCTGGGGGTGGGGGCATGATCCCGCAGCCAGCGTGCATCCGGTGCGGCGCGATGCGCGGGATGCGCACGAACTCTGGGCCGACCGTGAACGACTCGGGCCTGTGTGCCACCTGCCGGGATGGTGCCAGGCTGGGCCGTACCCCGTCGTGGCGGGACCGGCTGCAGCGGGAGATCAAGCTGCAGCCCACCCGCACCCCGCTACGGCGGGACCCCGCCTTGTGGGAGGCGTTCGCCCCGGATCGTGCGGAGATCGCCAAGCGTGCTGCCGGCCGCCCGCAGATCACTGACTGTGCGGGCACCTGCGGGCGGCGTCTGCGGCGCAGTCACCGGAAGGCGTCCACCGCGCCCGGAACGGTGCCCATGTACTCGGGTGGCATGTGTGAAGCCTGCTGGAAAGCACGACAGAAGGCGGCCGCATGAGTACCAGCCTGCCCCGTATCTGGCACCGCTGGCAGACCGTCCCCGCCGGCATGCGTGTCCGGGATGCGCTCGGCCGCGCATGGCTCGCCGACCCGACCGCGAGCGGGCATCCGGCCTTCACCGACGGCATCCACACCGTCCACCCCCGAGATCTCGAATACCCGTTGGAGGAATCATGACCGCGCCGTGCCGGGATAACCCGGAACTTTGGTTCAGCGCCGACGCGAAGGATCAGCAAGACGCCGCGAGCATCTGCTACACGTGCCCGATGAAGCAGGCGTGCGCTCGCGCGGCGCTGGATCTGCGGCCCACGCACGGCATGTGGGCGGGCATCGATGTGGGCCGGGATGCGCACCCGTGGCGGCTGCTGCAGACCGTCGCTGGTGGCGGGGCTGTCGAGGCGGGGCATGCGCACGGCACCAAGCGCCAGTATGCGGCGGGGTGCCGGTGCGTGGACTGCATCGCTGGGCTGGAGCAGCGGAAGGAGCGGGCGGCGAAGCGGCGTGCGGGCCGGCCGGTGCCGCACGGCATGACCGGCTACAAGACGTACAAGTGCCGGTGTGACGTGTGCAAGACGGCGCACCGCGTCTATCGGGCGTCCGAGAAGGCACGCGTGAAGGCGGTGGCGTCATGAGGTCATGGTTTACCGCTGGTGTGCTCACGGGTGTGGGCCTGGTGGTCGCCGGGTCGCTGCTGCTCGCGGAGTTGGCGGATGCGGCGGCGTGGGCGGGGGTGCGGCGGTGA
>CAZSOU010000155.1:0-3991 GCA_964608595.1 uncultured Rhodanobacteraceae bacterium | reverse complement strand
TCGCCAAGGAACCGATCTCGATGGAAACCCCGATCGGCGACGACGAGGATTCGCACCTGGGCGACTTCATCGAGGACGCCAACATCGAGTCCCCGATCGACACCGCCACCGAGACCGGCCTGATGGAAACCGTGCGCGAGGTCCTCGCCGGCCTGACCCCGCGCGAGGCCAAGGTGCTGCGCATGCGCTTCGGCATCGACATGAACACCGACCACACCCTGGAAGAGGTCGGCAAACAGTTCGACGTCACCCGCGAGCGCATCCGCCAGATCGAGGCGAAAGCCCTGCGCAAGCTGCGCCACCCCAGCCGTTCGGAGCAGCTGCGGAGCTTCCTCGACCTGGAATAAGTCGCGCGTTCGGTTCGCAACGCAAAACCGCCACCTTCGGGTGGCGGTTTTGTTTGGGGACCAGTCGATCAATAACATCCGGCGGCGCATTACACTGACGCGATGAATCTAGCCCAGGCCACCCGCAATAGTTTGTTCCAGGTGTTGCGATTCGGCTTCCGCATGCTGCCGCTTTCGGAGGCCAGGCGTGACCGCTGGCGCCTGTATTTCCTGAATCACCACGCCGATCTGGTTCCCGACGCACCACAGGGTCAGATACAGGAGCCCGATTTTCACGCCCATGTCGCGCGCCATCAAGCGGGGCAAACGGCCATCGGCTTTGTTCCGCACGAACAGGATTCATTGCCTTCACCGCTTCCGGCCACGCTGGTCGCCTTCTATCTGCCACAGTTCCATCCGATCGCCGAAAACGACGAATGGTGGGGCAAGGGCTTCACCGAGTGGCGCAACGTGACCCGTGCGTTGCCGCAGTTCGAGGGGCACACCCAGCCGCGTCTGCCGGGCGAATTGGGCTTTTACGATTTGCGTGTGCCCGAGGTGATGCGTCGTCAAATGCAATTGGCCCGCGAATACGGCATCGGCGCATTCTGCAGTTATTTCTACTGGTTTGCCGGCAAGACCCTGCTGGAACAGCCGCTGCGCCAATGGCTGGACGACCCGTCACTGGATCTTCCGCTATGCCTGTGCTGGGCCAATGAAAACTGGTCCAGACGCTGGGACGGCCGCGCCGATGACATTCTCATCGCGCAACAACACAGCCCCGAGGACGACCTTGCGTTCATTGCCCACGTGGCCGATTACCTTCGCGACCCACGCTATTTCAGGGTCGAGTCGAAACCGCTGCTGCTGATCTACCGCGTCGACTTGCTGCCGGACCCGGCCGCCACGGCAGGTCGCTGGCGCGAGTGGTGCAGCGAACACGGCGTCGGCGATATTTTCCTGGCTTGTGTGCAGGGCTTCGAGCGCACCGACCCACGCACCATCGGGTTCGACGCCGCGGTGGAATTTCCGCCCAACATGACCAGCCCCACCGACTTGAGCGCAAAACAACGGCTCATCAATGCCCATTATCGGGGTCAGGTCGTGGACTGGCGTGAAATGGCCGATGAGACCGCCCGGCGTTCCATGCCGGATTATCCGCTGTTCCCCGGCATCAACGCAGGCTGGGACAACGAGCCGCGGCGCTCGGGCCGGGGACGTGTGTATGCACACGCATCGCCACGCGGCTACGAAGACTGGCTCAAGGCAACGATTGAAAACCGCGTGACATCGTTGCCGACATCGCGACGTCTGGTATTCGTCAACGCGTGGAACGAATGGGCCGAAGGCGCCGTGCTGGAACCGGATGCGCGTCTCGGTCACGCCTGGTTGGCCGCCACCCGGCGCGCATTGCAGCAAAGCGCGAAACCGGCCGTACCTGCCGATCCGCGTCCCTGCGCCGTCATCCACGTCTGGTACGTCGAGCTGCTGGATGAAATGGTTTCCGCCCTGCAGGCATGTGGCATCCGGTGGCGGATCATCATCACCACCACGCCCGACCGTACCGACGCCGTGCAGAAACGCATGCACAACCTCGGCCTTTCCGCCGAAATCATCGTCGCCGACAATCAGGGGCGCGACATCCTGCCGTTTCTGCGCGTCGCCGACCGCCTCGTCAATGAAGGCAGCGGACCGATACTCAAACTGCACACCAAGCGCTCCACTCACCGTCGCGACGGCGACAGCTGGCGCCGGGATCTGCTCGAGCGCCTGCTGTCCCCGCAACGGGTGCATCGCATTCTGGACGCCTTTGCCAGCGATGAATCGCTGGGATTGGTGGCACCCGAAGGCCATGTGCAGCCCTTGCACTATTTCTGGGGCGCCAACCGTGACAATGTCGATTATCTGACCCAACGTCTGGGCATTGCGCCACCAGATACCCAAAACGATTCATTCGTGGCCGGCAGCATGTTCTGGGTGCGACCGAGCGCCTTGCGCCCGCTGTTGGACGCGCATCTGGATACCTGGGAATTCGAAGCCGAAACCGGGCAAGTCGACGGCACATTCGCCCATGCCGTCGAGCGCATCATCGCCTTGACCGCAAAAGCAGCCGGGCAACACATGACTACCGCCGCCGCACTGTGCGACGAAGCCGAACCGAGCGGCGCGTATCCCTATGCCCGGCGCTCCGCCCCGGGGAGTTCCGATTGAACCGTATGCAGGAGCGCATCTCCTGCGCGAGGGTGCGGCGTCCCATCGACCCGTACGACTCGCGCACGTGAAATGCGCTCCTGCCATTCAACATCCCCTGTCCGTGCGTTCTGTCAGGCGGCAGACCACGAGTTACAATGGGCGTCTGATTTTTCCATGCACGGCGCCTGCGGCGCCCCGCTGAAAGGATGTGTTGATGAAAATTCTGGTCGGTTACAAGCGCGTGGTCGATTACAACGTGCGCGTTCAGGTCAGGCCCGACGGTTCGGGCGTGGTCACCGATGGCGTGAAATTGTCCGCCAATCCGTTCGACGAAATCGCCCTCGAAGAAGCCTTGCGCCTGCGCGAGGCCGGCGTGGCCGAGGAAGTGGTGATCGCCGGCATCGGTCCCGAGAACCTGACCTCGCACCTGCGCAACGGCCTGGCCATGGGCGCCGACCGCGCCATTCACGTGTCGACCGATGCCGCCATCCAGCCGCTGACCGCCGCACGCGTGTTCCTGAAGCTGATCGAGGCCGAGCAACCCGGCCTGGTGATTCTGGGCAAGCAGGCCATCGACGATGACAGCAACCAGACCGGCCAGATGTTGTCGGCGCTGTGGGATCGTCCGCAGGCCACGTTCGCCAGCGAACTGAAGGTCGATGGCGACAAGGCCACGGTGACGCGCGAGGTCGATGCCGGGCTGGAAACCATCGAAGTGGATCTGCCCGCCGTCGTGACCACCGATCTGCGCTTGAACGAGCCGCGCTTCATCAAGCTGCCCGACATCATGAAAGCCAAGCGCAAGCCCGTCGACGTGAAGGCTTTGGACGAACTGGGCGTGGAGCCCGGCGACCACATCGAAACCACGCACTACGCGCCACCCGCCAAGCGCGAGAAGGGCGAGATGGTGGAAGATGCCGCCGCGCTGGTGGCGGCCCTCAAGGAAAAGGGCCTGCTGTGACCCCGTACTCCTGCAGGAGCGGCCGGTAGCCGCGATCGCCCTTGCCGCACGCTCCATCGCGGCCACCGGCCGCTCCTGCAAAAAAGCATTCACCGGACGCGCATGCGCGCCGACACACGCCATCGGAGATTTCCATGAGCAAGATTCTCGTCATCGCCGAACACCTCAACGGTGAACTCAACATCGCCACCGCGCGCGCCGTGAGCGCCGCCGCCGCCGTCAAACCCGAAGCCATCGACGTGCTGGTGCTGTCCGACAACCCCGACACCGTGGCTGCCGAAGCCGCCAGAATCGACGGTGTCAGCAAGGTCCTGACCGCCGCTCGCGCCGAAAACGCGCATGCTCTGGCCGCCGTGCTGGCGCCGCAGATCGTCAAGGCCGCCGCGGGCTACAGCCACGTGTTCGCGCCCTCGACCACCTTCGGCAAAGACCTCATGCCGCGCGTGGCCGCGCTGATGGGCGTGGCCCAGGTCAGCGACGTGATGAGCGTGGAAGACGAACACACCTTCAC
>CAZSOU010000154.1:0-4043 GCA_964608595.1 uncultured Rhodanobacteraceae bacterium | reverse complement strand
AGCGCCAAGCCCTCATCACCCAGGCCGTCACCCAAGGCCTCGACCCCACCGTGCCCATGAAAGACAGCGGCATCGACTGGCTTGGCCAAGTGCCCGCGCATTGGGGGATCAAGCCGATCGTTTATGTGGCGACGGTTGGCAATGGTTCGACACCCCGGCGGGATGACGCAAGTTACTGGGAAGGCGGAAGCTACCGGTGGCTCAATAGCTCTGTGGTGAACTTGGATAGGGTCACGGATGCAAGCGATTGGGTGACAGAGGTAGCACTGAAGGAGTGCCACTTGCCATGGATTGAACCGCCTGCCGTATTGGTAGGGATTACAGGTGAAGGGCGTACCCGTGGCATGTCGAGTCTGCTGACTGTCGAGGCAACGATCAACCAGCACCTTGCGTACATCAAGCCAATCAACGGTGCATCCGACGCTAACTACCTGCGATATGTCATGGTGGTTTCGTACACGTATTTGCGAAACGAAAGCGATGGTGGTGGTAGTACGAAAGGTGCAATCACCTGCGATCAGCTTGCGCACATGCGTGTGCCGGTCCCACCGATCACAGAGCAAGTCGCGATTGCACATGTCGTAGATGAAGCAACCGCGCGTGTGCGGTTACTCGAAACTCGGGTTCAGGCCACTATCGACCGTTTCTCCGAATACCGCGCCGCCCTCATCACCGCCGCCGTCACCGGCCAGCTCGACATCCCTGCCGCCCTGCCCGAGGATCAGGCCGAGGCACCATTGGGTACACTGGCCACCGAGGAGGCTTGATGAACCGCGTGGCCGTGCAACCGCGATTGATCCAGTGGGCGCGTGAGCGTGCCCACATGGACGCTGACGGCCTGGTGAAACGCTTCGCCAAGCTGCCTGAGTGGGAGACCGGCGAGGCGCAGCCGACCTTCAAGCAGCTGCAGGATTTCGCCAAGGCCACGCACGTGCCTTTCGGCTACCTGTTTCTGCCTGAACCGCCGGTCGAGCCGCTGCCGATCCCCGATTTCCGCACGCTGGGCAATCATGGTGTGGGCACGATCAGCCCCGACCTGCGCGACAGCATCTACGCCATGCAGCGCCGTCAGGCATGGTTGCGCGAAGAGCGTACCGACAACGATGCCGCCCCCATCGCCTTCATCGGCAGCGCCCGCATCGGCGATGATCCGCAAGCCGTGGGACAGGAAATGCGCCGCGTCGTCGGTCTGGATGACGGCTGGGCCGCCCGCGTGCGTACGTGGCAGGAAGCCGTGGGCAGGCTGCGCGCGGCCATCGAGGCGCTGGGCGTGATGACGGTGATCAACGGCGTGGTCGGCAACAATACCAGCCGCACGCTGGACGTGGAGGAGTTTCGCGGTTTTGCCTTGAGTGACACGCTGGCCCCGCTGATTTTCGTCAACGGTGCCGATGCCAAGTCGGCGCAAATGTTCACGCTGGCACACGAGCTGGCGCACTTGTGGCTGGGCGACGTGGGTGAAGGCGTATCGGGCTTTGCCAGCCTCGTGCCCGATGGCGGCGCGGTGGAAACCTTCTGCGACCGTGCGGCCGCCGAATTCCTGGTGCCGGCGGCCGACATGCAAGCAGTCTGGCCCGAAGTCAAGCGCGAACCGGCACCATTCGAGCTGTTGGCACGGCGCTTCAAGGTCAGCCCCATCGTGATCGGCCGCCGCGCCATGGATCTGCGTCTTGTGGACCGAGAAACATTTTTCGACTTCTACAACGACTACACCCGGCGCGAGCGCAAGCAGCGTCAATCCACCAGCGGCGGCGGGGATTTCTACCGCAACCAGAACGCGCGCGTGGGGCGGCTGTTTGCCACCGAGGTCATTCGCGCCGCCAAGGAAGGTCGCATCGGCTTCAAGCAGGCCTATGACCTGACCGGCCTGCATGGTGGTTCGTTCCAGGAATACAGCCGCCGACTGGGCATGGAGTTGCCGTGAGCCACGCACCGAGCTACCTCGTCGATTCGGATGTACTCATCACCGCCAAGAACCGCTATTACGCGTTCGACATCTGTCCCGGTTTCTGGGACAGCCTGCTGCATGAACACGCCAGCGGCCGCCTGCGCAGCATCGACAGCGTGCGCCGCGAGTTGTTGAACGGTCGGCCGGACGAAGACCTGGTGTTATGGGTAAAAAACGACCTTCCGACGGATTTCTTCCTCGACACCAGTGAACCGGAGGTGACACGCGCCTTTGGCGAGGTAATGCTGTGGGTCACGCGCAGCGCGCAGTATTTCGACAATGCCAAGGCCGCGTTTGCCACCAAGGCGGATGGCTGGCTGGTAGCGTACGCAATGGTGCACGGGGTCAAGGTGGCCACCAACGAACTTTCCAGTCCGGATTCACGCCGGGAGGTGAAGCTTGGGGATGCGTGCCTTGAGTTCGGAGTGACCTACGAAGATACCTTCGAGATGCTGCGGGCACTGAGGGTGCAATACGAATTCAGGGGATAGGACCATGCCACGGCAGACGGAACACGATTTTGAATCCGCCATCGAGAAGGAACTGGTTGCCCATGGCGGCTACGAGAAACGCGAACCCAAGGCCTTTGACGAGGCGCTGGCGCTGTTCCCCGAAGATGTCATCGGTTTCATGCAAGCCAGCCAGCCCGAACGCTGGAGCCGCCTTGAGGCCTTGCTGGGCGAGCGTACACGGGCCACGGTGCTGGAGGCCCTGACGGCGGAACTGCGCGACAAGGGCGCGCTGCATGTATTGCGGCACGGCTTCAAGTGCTACGGCAAGACGCTGCGAATGGCCTATTTCCGGCCCAATTCCGGGCTCAACCCGGAAACGGCTGCGCTGTACGCCGCCAACCGCCTGACCATCACCCGCCAGGTGGCCTTCACCTCGGTGCTGAAACGGCCCGATGGCAAGCACAAGCGCTGCGTCATCGACGTGACGCTGGCGGTCAATGGCCTGCCGGTGGTGACGGTGGAGCTGAAAAACCCGCTCACGGGCCAGCGCGCCTTTGATGCCATCAAGCAATACCAGCACGACCGCGACGGCCGCGACTTGCTGTTTGCCTTCAAGCAACGCGCACTGGTGCATTTTGCCGTCGACCCGGACGAAGCATGGATGACCACGCGACTTGCCGGGGCCGAAACGCGCTTTTTGCCCTTCAATCGGGGCCACCACAACGGAGCCGGCAACCCGCCAGTGGATGGCAACTGGAAGGTGCATTACCTGTGGGACGAAGTGCTGGTGCGCGACAGCCTGCTCGACATCCTGCAACGCTTCATGCATCTGGAAGTGACCGAACGCAAGGTCAAGACCGACAAAGGGACGCGCACGATCCGCAAGGAGGCGATGATCTTTCCGCGCTACCACCAGTTGGATGCGGTGCGCCGCTTGGTGGGCCATGCGCACGAGCATGGTGCGGGCCACAACTACCTGATCCAGCATTCGGCCGGCTCGGGCAAGTCCAATTCCATTGCCTGGCTGGCCCATCGGCTGGCGGGCCTTCACGATGCGAACGACGCCAAGGTGTTCCATTCCGTGGTGGTGGTGACTGACCGACGGATTCTGGATCAACAGCTGCAGAACACCATCTACCAGTTCGAGCACAAGACCGGCGTGGTCGAAAAGATCGACCAGAACACGCAGCAACTGGCCAAGTCCCTGTCCCGAGGCACGCCCATCGTCATCACGACGATCCAGAAGTTTCCGTTCATCGCGCACGCATTGGCCACACTGGAAAAACATGGCGAAGGTGTCGCCATCGACACCGCTGGCAAGCGCTATGCGGTAATCGTGGACGAGGCCCATTCCTCGCAAAGTGGTGAAACCGCCAAGGCCCTGCGCGGCATGTTGAACCAGGCCGGTATCGAATCGGCCATTGCCGAGCAGTGGACGGACATTGAGGACGAGAGCCTGACCGACGAGGCCAAGCGCAACCTCCTGCGTGACACGCTGAAACGCTCACGTCAGCCCAACCTCAGCTTTTTCGCGTTCACGGCCACACCCAAGTTCAAGACCCTGGCCTTGTTCGATGAACCCGGCCCATCCGGCGCGGCGCCCTTCCATGAATACTCGATGCACCAGGCCATCGAGGAAGGCT
>CAZSOU010000153.1:0-4322 GCA_964608595.1 uncultured Rhodanobacteraceae bacterium | reverse complement strand
CGGTCAGCCGCTTGTCCTTGACCAGTTCGGCGATCTTCTCGATCAGCCGCGCCTGGTTCACCTGGTACGGAATCTCTTCGACGATGATGGTCTCGTGGCCCTTCGCATCCGTCTCGATGCGCGCCTGCGCGCGCACGCGGATGCGGCCACGCCCGGTGCGATAGGCCTGCACGATGCCGGCCGCGCCGTTGATGATGCCGGCGGTTGGAAAATCCGGGCCCGGAATGTAGGCCATCAGGTCGTCCACCGACAGTTGCGGATCGTCGATCAGGGCGATGGTGCCGGCGATCACTTCGCCGAGGTTGTGCGGCGGGATGTTCGTGGCCATGCCAACGGCGATGCCGGCCGAGCCGTTGACGAGAAGGTTGGGCACGCGCGTCGGAAGCACCAGCGGCTCGCGCTCGGATTCGTCGTAGTTGGGCCCGAAATCGACCGTTTCCTTGTCGATATCGGCCAGCAGCTCGTGCGCGAGCTTGGCCATGCGCACTTCGGTGTAACGCATGGCGGCGGGACTGTCGCCATCGACGGAGCCGAAATTGCCCTGGCCATCGATGAGCATGTAGCGCAGGGAAAACGGCTGCGCCAAGCGCACGATCGCATCGTAGACGGACGCGTCACCGTGCGGGTGGTATTTGCCGATGACGTCACCGACCACGCGCGCGGACTTCTTGTGTGCCTTGTTCCAACTGTTGCCCAGTTCGTTCATGGCGTACAGCACGCGCCGGTGCACCGGTTTCAGGCCGTCACGCACGTCCGGGAGGGCGCGCCCCACGATCACGCTCATGGCGTAATCGAGGTAGCTTTGACGCATTTCGTCTTCGATGTTGACGCGAATGACTTCTTTGGCCAGTTCTGCCATCTGGGCAATCCTTGAGCAAACCATCGGGAAACCCGGCGGCCACGCTGCGCGGCCAGCCAAGGGCTGTGGACATAACCGCCCAAGTATATCACAAACGGCCGTTGAGCGCCCGTATTTTATGTATTGAAAACAATGCCTTAGACGGGTTTTTCAGGCGCATGAAAAACACTGGCCCGCCCGGCGCGAAATCGGATGCCACCACCGCCGTCTGCGACCCGTCCCGCTTGACCGGCCGCGGCTTCAGCTCGTCGCAAACAAGGCCCGCATCCCGTTTGCGTCGGGCGAAGAAATCACCCCGCGTTCGGTGACGATGGCATCGATCAAGTCCGCCGGCACCACGTCGAACACCGGGTTCCAGGCCTCGGCGCCGTCCACCACGGTCCGGGTCCCGGCAACCCGCAGCAGCTCGTCGCCATCGCGCATTTCGATGTCGATCGCATCACCGTTCGAGGTCGCCATGTCCACCGTCGACGATGGCGCCACCACCATGTATTTCACCCCGTGATGGCGTGCGGCGATGGCCAACGCGTAGCTGCCGATCTTGTTGGCCGTGTCGCCGTTCGCGGCGATGCGGTCGGCGCCGATGACGACCCAGTCGACCTGCCCGGTCTTCATGAGGTGAGCTGCCGCCGAATCGGCAATCAATCTGGCCGCAATGCCGTCGCGCACCAGCTCCCACATGGTCAGCCGTGCACCCTGCAACCACGGACGGGTTTCACCCGCAAACACGCGTGCGATGCGACCTTGGCGACACCCGGTACGAATGACGCCCAGAGCGGTACCGAACCCGGCGGTGGCCAGCGAACCGGTATTGCAGTGGGTCAACACGCCGCTGCCGGGGGCGATCAATGCGGCGCCAAGCTCGCCCATGCGTCGATTGGCTACCAGGTCTTCGTTCTGGATGGCGTGCGCTTCGGCTTCCAGTGTGGCGACTCCCGACGCCGCCCGCGCCGCCATGCGATCCAGCGCCCACATCAGATTCACCGCCGTGGGGCGCGCCGCGCGCAATTTCGCCAGCACCGGCGGCAACGCCGAACCTTGCCGCGCGGCCAGTACCACGCCCCACGCCGCGGCAATACCGATGGCCGGTGCGCCGCGTACCGTCAAATCGCGTATCGCGGCTGCGACATCGTCCGGATGACGGCATTCGAGCCATGTTTCCCGCGCCGGCAACCGGCGCTGATCGAGCAGGCGCAAATGATCGCCCTGCCATTGCACGGCGCGGATGGTGTCGTGGGTGTCGGTCGGGTTTTCCATGCGGACATTATCGCGCGAATGCGGGTTTCGTCGATTTTTTCGGTACCGCCGCATACCGCGGTTCAGGATGAAGTGCCGAATCATGAACGGCGCAACATATCTTGAAACCGCGCGTCGATGCGCAGGATCTCGACGCGACCTGTGCGGCCTTGATCAGACAATCCCGACCTGGGCGGTGTCCCGGGGAACCACGCGATCCAGCGTGCCGACCGAATGCCCCTGTTCGCCCAGATATTCCAGCCAGCGGTTGAGAAAACTGTTCATCTGCAAACGGTGCTGCATGACGGTACTGGCGTGTGGAAACGGGCCGAGCACATGCCACAGGTGCCGCCCCGGGTGACAATGCATGGCTTCGGCCACGTGCGCGTCGGTGTACATGCGCAACTGCGCCGAGGGCGACGGATGACCGGTTTCGGCATCCGTGAAGCCATAGCTCAGGCTCAGTTCCAACGTGTACGGATGGTGTTCCTGCACGATCAGATGCACATCCAGGCCGTCATCCAGATCCGATACATAGTGCCCGCGCGCGAGCCGCTGTGGCGCGAACAATCGCGCCAGGCGGTGGTAGTTTTCCGTGTACAGGCCCATCAGGAAACCGAAGCGGTCCGGCAACACGGCAGTGGCGGAGTCGAGTACGGCACTCATGGAAGCAATGCTAGCAAATTCGGGAGCAAGGCTCGGGGGAAGGCCGGGCCCGCATCGGCATTCCCGGCCCCTCGCCGAATTCAGAACATGTTCTTGTCGATGCTGAAGTGATTGAGGATCTTGCTGGCGATTTCCTCGATCGACGTATGCGTGGTGCTGATACAGGGAATGTTTTCCATGCGATACAGGCGGTCGGCCTGTTTCAGCTCCCAGCGGCATTGTTCCAGCGAGGCGTAGCGGCTGTTCGGGCGCCGTTCGCCGCGGATCTGCGACAGCCGTTCGGCGTCGATGGTCAAACCGTACAAACGGTGACGGTAGGGTTTGAGGCGCGCCGGCAACTCCAGGTTTTCCAGATCCTCGTCGGTCAACGGATAATTGGCCGCGCGCACCGCGTATTGCAGCGCCATGTACAGGCACGTCGGCGTCTTGCCCGAGCGCGAGACCCCGATCAAAAGCACATCGGCGTCGTCATAGTTGACGCTCACGCCGTCATCATGCGCCAGGGTGTAGTTGGTGGCGTCGATGCGGCCCTCGTATTTGGCGTAGTTCACCAGTCCATGCGACCGATTGACGGCGCCGGAGCGATGGATGCCGAGCTCGTTTTCCAGCGTGCCGACAAAGGGTTCGAAGACATCCAGCATCAACGCGCCGGCCTCGGCCAGGATATTGCACAAGGCGCGGTCCGCCAGAGTGTTGATGACAATCGGCTTTTCGCCGTTTTTCGCGTAGTGCGTCTTGATCTGCAGGGCGGCAGCGGCGGCCTTGTCGGCATCGTCCACGAACGGCAGTCGATGGGTGTCGAAACTGACACCGTCGAACTGGGCCAGAATGCTGTGACCGATGGTCTCGGCCGTGATTCCGGTGGAATCGGATACGAAAAAGACCGTCTTGCGCATGCCGCGGGTTCCAGGGGCGAAAACGGCGAGTCTAGCGCAATGCCAACTGAAGTCGTGGCCTTTCCACCTTGCCTGCCTTGCAAGCACGGGCGACAATACCACTCCTTTGTTTGCGGCTTGCCGCCTCACTATCTAATGGAGACCACCTTGAACGACCTGGTGCTTTGGCTTGATGCCCTGCGTATGACCGATCTGGACAAAGTCGGCGGCAAGAACGCCTCCCTCGGAGAGATGATCGGCAATCTCGGCAAACTCGGCGTCTCGGTGCCGGGTGGTTTTGCCACCACGGCCGATGCCTATCGCGTTTACCTGGAAAAGAGCGGCCTGGCCGAGCGCATCCGGACGCGACTGGAAACGCTGGATGTCGAAGACGTGAACGCCCTGACCGCTGCCGGCAAGGAAATCCGCGGCTGGATCATCGACACCGCCCTGCCCGCCGATCTGGAACAGGCCATTCGCGACGCCTACGCCAAATTGTGCAAAGACGCCGGCACCGAAAACATTTCGGTCGCCGTGCGCTCCTCGGCCACGGCCGAAGACTTGCCGGACGCCAGCTTTGCCGGCCAGCAGGAGACCTTCCTCAACGTCAGCGGCATCGACGCGGTGCTGGTCAAGGTCAAGGAAGTGTTCGCCTCGCTGTACAACGACCGCGCCATCGCCTACCG
>CAZSOU010000152.1:0-4348 GCA_964608595.1 uncultured Rhodanobacteraceae bacterium | reverse complement strand
AGCAGGCAGTTTGCAAGGTCTGCTGGTCCGGCCCTTGCGTGTATGGGCACATATTCGGGCGCAAACGGCTCTTACTCCCACCCAGCGGCTGTCTTCGAAGCACGGTCCGTCTCCACCCCCACGTAGTGACCCATCTGCACTGCTAGGCCGTGCCTGGCCCAGGCAGCCGCGTCCGGCCTGCCGATACGCCGAGCGACCTCAGCCTCGCCAGCAGCCCTGAGGTCCTGGAGGGTCAGGCGGGGGATGCCCACCTTCTCGCAGGCGCGGGTGAGGTCCGTGTTGATCTTCGAGTGCGAGATAGACTCAGCCTTCCGTCGGCCCACGGATGGCAGCAGCCGGTCTCGTGGCTGTAGGTCCACCTCCTCTAGGTAGCCCTCGATCAAGACCCCCACCCACTCGGGCAGATGACGTATGCCCTGGCCGCCCGGCCCGGTCTTGGTGGCGCTCCGAGTCCGACCACCACGCTGGGATTCCGAGACCTCGATCCGCACGGTCCATCGACTCTCCGCATGCTGCGTCAGGTGCCGCCGCTCCAGGGCGGTGATCTCCCCGGCTCGCATCCCCGCGCCGAAGGCCAAGGCCGCTGCCAGAGCAGTGCGGCTGTCCATGCGCTCGGTGAGGTGCTGGACCTCTTCGGCCTGGGGGAGGTAGCGGTCGTCCTGCTCGGCGCGCATCAGTCCAGTCACTGCTCGGCCCTGGGGGAGAGCAGGCGGTCGGATGCCCTGGGTCGGGTCCACCTCCAGGGCATCGTCGTCCATGGCCTCGCGAATGATGCGCCGGAGGAGATAGAAGCGCTGGCGGACGGCGGACGCGGACAGAGTGCCACCCCTGCGATTCGGCCGCTGCTCGGTCTCCCGTAGCCAGGTCCGGATTTCGGGACGCTCCAGCGTCCGCACCCCACGGTGTCCGAACCGTTCGCCAAGGCCGAGGGGTTCAGTGCTGACCTGAGGGTGGCTGACCTCCTCTTCCCACATGCGCTTGTCATCTGCGCGCGTGCTATCCGCCCCGTCCCTGCGGGTTAAGACGCGGTTTGCATAGTGGCTGAGGGGTCTCCCGAGCATTTCGGCGTCTCCCTGCTCGGAATGACCGACGAGGTCGTCCCAGATGCACGACTTGAAGCCGGTTGCGACCTGGGTCCTCCGCTCAGCGCGCACGTCCGCCAGCACCGAGAGAGCCTGCTCCTCGTCGTCCATCCACTTTGTCGAATGGACGAATCGTGGGCGGCGAGGCGGGTCTTCGCCTCTCTGCTCGGCTCGGGCGCAGCGTTCCTTCCAATCGGCGTCCTCATCCTCCTGACACACCCGGCAGGGCCACCGAACGCGCCAGCGGGAGCCGGAGGGACCCGACCTCTCCTCGATCCCCCCGAAGACGGGGCGACGGCCAGCGCTCTTCCGCCTTTTCCGTTCGGCCATGTGTCTAGTGAAGCACCTCGCTCCGACCGGCCATCCCGGAAACACCGCGCCTGCGGAACCGGCTGGGGCGCTCGTCGCGGAGGAAGCGACGCGCGCCTTCGCTGCCGTGCTCGCTGAGGGGCAACTCGCGGCGACCCCCTACCCGCCACTGGATAACGACCAGCGGCGGTCCCTATGGGCTGCCCTCACACCCGTTGCCAATGCCGTCGAAGACGCCGAGGTCGAGGACTAGGGACCCGGAAAACTCATGCTCTGTGAGCGCGTGCCGTTCGCTTCGGGTGCATCCTGGCGGCGCTGGGGTCCAGGGCTCACTCTCCGGTCGGCGGGGATGACACGCAGTAATCCGAAGTTAGTTTCGCCCCTGAAACCCCCTGTGTGCGTTGGGGTTTCGCTGCTTCAGTGACCCTCCTCCTTAGTGAAGCATCGTTGATAAACAAGAGATTTCCGACGGACGCTTTATCCATGAGTACGCAGAACAAGTTCACCAGTCAGAGCAACCATCAGTCCGATGAGGGTCGGCGTGCGAGGCGCGCTGCCCTCGTCGCGGAAGTCGCGGGAGGGACTCGCTGGGGCCACCCCGAGCGCGTCGCTAGGGCAAAGGCGGCGCTCCAGGTCGAAGCGGTGATGGACGCCGTGGAAGCCGTTTCCGAGGCCGTCTCACCCGAGGACGCCGAGCGCCTGCGAGCCGCTGTCCAGGCACTGCCCGTGAGCGACGCCGCTTGACCCCAGGCAGCAGAAAACCGGGGTTGCCGCCCCGGTTCTTCAACACCGCACGACCTACCACGGAAGTACACGATGTCTGCCCTTCATTCTACCGGCTCCGAGCATCGGAGCCCGTTTATCGGCCAACCGATTGACGACGCCACGGCCCTGGCGTGGTCTGGTGCGATCTTCGACCACATGGTCAGGCTTCGGCTGCCCGGTAAGCAGTCCGCCGCGCTTGGGTGGCTTCTGCGGCGGACCATCTTCCACGGGCATACCGGCACGGCGTATTGGGCCAGGGAGATGGCAGAGGCAACCCGATCCGGCGAGAGCAATATTGGAACCACTGTTGCGGCCCTCGCGGAGAAGGGGCTTGTGGAGTACTCGCCTGGCAGCAAACTTCCGCACCAGAGGGAGGACGAGGCGACCCCCAGCCGAGTGGTCATCCTCGACCCTGGGCTTGTCTCACCAGCGAAGCGAGGGGAGAAGCCCATGACGCCCGGTGGGGTTGAGGTGCGGGATGCGGTCAACGCCCTGCGCCGGGAGCGGGTGTTGTTCGCGCACGCGCAGGGCGTCCAGTCAATCACTGCTGACCTGGCCGCATTGCGGGCAGCAGGGCACCCGGCAGGGCGATCAGCAGAGGCCATGGCATGGCTGCTGGGGTCGTGGGTGGACGATGCCCACCTGGCCCGTGCCCACCGTGTTCGAGAATGGCCAGACCGGCTTAGGCAGTGGGGTGTCCCTTTGCCCAGCGATGACGGTCTCCGCGACTCGAACGGGAAGCCGTGGAGCAGATCGCGGTGCTTGAGGGCCGGGCGGTCGGCGGTGCGGAGGGCAGGCCCGAGCACGAATTTCCCTGCGACTGGCGCCTCGTAGTTTTCTAAGAGCAGAACTGCACATACCTATGTAGGGCAACCGCCTCAGCCTCCCCGTGCGCAGTCGGTTGTCCTCACTCGCTCGGTCGCTGCGCTCCCTCTCTCGCTCCGGGCGGTCCTCGCTCGCTCGCTGGCGCTCGCTCACTCGACCCGCATTCCGCGTGTGCGCGTTACGCGCGCGTGAGTCGTGCGGTGGTCGTCAGGGCATAGGACGAAGCGCGGGTCGGGGAGCGTCGTCGGCTCTCGGCCCGGAGGTGGAGGCCCAGTGGTGCAGCAGTCGCAGACGGCCGGGTCTGCCTCTTAGTTTCCTAAGAGGCAGAGGCCGCTCCTCCGATGAGGGTCCTCGCGGCGCTGCTGGACGACGAGGATGAAGACGACTGACAGATTGTCAATCTCTACTACATGGTGGGCCATATGACCCTGGAAGCCAACGCCGAAGCCGTCCTGGCCGCGTCCTCCAGGACCAGCCCGGTGCGTCGGCCAGTACGCTCTCTGCCGAGACCTCCCTCAGCGTTCCGCAGGTGCGCAGAGCACTCGCAGGGCTGGTCGAGGAGGGCGCTGTCCGGGTCACGGAGGCAGGCGCGAGGGTGCTGGCAGAAGCCGCACCCGAGGACGTACGCCGACGCCCCGGTCTCAGTGCCATCGAGCGCCGCGAGGACCTACTGGAGTGGCTGGACGAGACCCCGGTCTCGCCCTCCCTGCGGGTCCATGTCCCGCTGCTATGGCGTCACGCTGCCAGTCATTCAGGCCGACGGGCAAATACTGGAGACGGCGGGGGTGGTGACTCTGGATTTGAGCCGTGCGCGGGGCCACCAGGTGGTGCTGACGCACACCGCCGTGTGGCGTGACCCCGCACGAGGCCGAGCGCTGAGCGAGAGTGTGGATCCGGCTCGGCGGGGCGGGAGGTATGGTGCAGAAGTGCTGCACAATCCTCTGCGATTGAGGCTGCAATTGACCCTGCCGTTGGCCCTGGTTCTTGTAGCAGGGAAACCCTGCCCGCGCCCGGCATAACCCTGGCCCTCTGTCTGGCCCTGACCCTGTGAGCCTGGCCAGGGAAATCGCACCGTGCCACACACCCGCTTCTGTGCGCAGATGAGCGGGCTCCGACCTGTAACAGACGCTGCGCCGAACGCACCGCAGTGTGCGATTGAGGCCGGTGTTTCGGAGACCCAGGGGTAGGACGGAATTGCTGGGTCGATCTGGCTCGTTGTTGCCGCGAAAGCACACCCTCGACAGTGGTCGGCAGGGAGAGGTGGCGCTACCGCAGTAGCGCGGGTCACGAGTATGGGCATCAGGTGAGGGCCACCAGGGGTGAGACCGAAGTACACACGACGGCAGGTAGGAGCGCAGGGCACCCCG
>CAZSOU010000151.1:0-4349 GCA_964608595.1 uncultured Rhodanobacteraceae bacterium | reverse complement strand
CCGACATGTACACCGCGCTGCAATCGTCGCGAGGTTACGCCTGCATGGTGGCCAAGCAGTTCGACGATGGCATCAAGTCGCGCGTCGATCCCGCCTCGTGCCTGCTCAACGCGTCATCCAACGCCGTGAAGGTGGCCATGGAAGCCATCCAGGCCCTGGGCGGCAACGGCTACATCAACGAATACGCGACCGGACGCATCATGCGCGACGCCAAGCTGTACGAAATCGGCGCCGGCACCAATGAAATCCGCCGCATGCTGATCGGCCGCGAGCTGTTCCACGGCAAGGCGTAGTCGCCTGCCTAGCCAGGCTTCTCGGGACACGTCGCCAGCGGAAACTTCGAGAAACGCTGCAGGAGCGCATCTCGATGCGCGCGCGAAGAAAAATGGTCGCCATTCAAAGAAGACCGCCACGTCGCAGAGCGGCATGGCGATCCCGATCGACCAGGGTCAGAATGACAGATCGAAGCTTGCCGACGCCACGCTGGCGCGGCCACGGTCGCCCGTGAGGTACTCGTAGCCCAGCTTGAACCGCGTGTTGGCCGATGGCCGGGCGTTGAGGTCCAGCCCGAACACCATGCTGCGTCGTGACAGACCCACGCCGGTCAACGGCCGCCACTCGTCCAGGCCCACGAAGCTGGCGTCGAATACGGCACCATTCTCGGACAAGGTCTGCTTCCACTGCGCGCGCGCGTCCAGGCTGATCGAACGACCACCGGCAAACTGCCACTGACGCGCCAGTTTCACGCCTAGGCCGCTCTGCCAACGCTGCAAGGTATGGTCATCGGCCTTCAGGCCGAACCCGCCGGCACCCTGCTCCGCGAACCCGTTGCGGGTCACCCGCGCGTATTGCAGGTCCACGAACGGCGTGAGCCGCGCCCGGCCAATGGCGAAATGCAGACCGCTTTCACCGTAAGCCACGTTGTAATGGCCGTTGTAGTCGGTCCACACGCCCTGGTAGCTCGTACCCAGCAGCAGCATGCGATTGATGCTCTGGTGGTAATGGCCCATACCCACCCGGCCATGCGCGTACCAGCGCTGACCGGCCCAGCCGGCATAGAACATGCCGGCGGTGTTGCGCCCCCGGTTGCGATCGAAGCGCTGATCCAGGCGCTCGGTGCCGTGGCCCTGGCTGAAGGCGAAGCCGGCCAGCGCATGTCGGTTGAGCCGCACATCCTTGCCGACCAGCCAGCCGTCCAGCTGGTAGCTCACGTTGGCGTAGCCGCTGCGAGCGAGGCTGCCGCCCAGATTCAGGCTGCTCATCCACATGGACTGTTGCTGGCTGTCACTTTTTGCGGAGAGTTTGTCCAGGCGATCCGACAAGGCCCGGCCGGTGGTGCCGATGGCCTGCAGGGTCATCGCCGCACTGGAGGCGTGCAACTGGCCGGACAGGCTTTCCAGCGATGCCTGCGCGGCGCGCAGGTTGGGCGACTGCTGGAACTCACCTGCTGTCTGCACGAAATGGCCCGACGCGCTATCCAACGAGTTCTTGGCGATCCTGGTATTCAATTGCTCGAAGGCACCTTGCACGCGCTGTGCACTGCCCATGGAGGCTGCGGTGTAATGCACATCACCACCAGCCGCGGCCGTGGTGACATCCAGGCCGGTGGTATCCAACCAGACCTCATCATCGTCTTGATGGATAGTAGTGGAGGTGAACACCACTCCCTGGTCCTTGACCAAGCTGTCGAAGGAACCGCTGACACCGCCTGCAGCCTTGAGTACATCGGTATGCGTATCAGTCACATAGCCGTCGTTTGCCCCGGTCACTTCCAGCGTGCCGCCATGGAGCGTGGCCGTACCGGCCACATCCAGCTTGCTGCCCAGGCTTACGGCCAGCACACCCGTGGAGGCCTGGGTGTAATTGCCGCTCACCGTCGTGTCACTACCATGAACGGCTACCTTGCCGGCATTGGCAAGCTCACCATTCACTCCGGGGACACCATCGAGCGTGCCGAATTCCTCTACATTGAGCTTGCCAGTCAGCATATTGGTTGACCGCAATACGCCACGTTTGACGTTGATCCCGGCCGCTGTCGACAGATCATCGTTGTCGATGACCCAAACCCCATCGCCATCCTTTATGACTGTCCCCGTGAAAGTGGTGGCGCCGGTGACGGCGTCCGAATAAAACTGCGGCAATGAATTATTGCCACCCAGCGTCAAGGTCGATAACGGGTTAGTGCCCATTGCCAGATTACCCTGAATGGATCCGCCTGCTTTCAGGGTGACTGAATTAACTGCATCCGGCCTGAAGCCCATCTCAATATCGCCGACAATGCTTCCCGCGTTGATCAACGTACCGCCTCTTACAAATTTCATGGCATAACTGTAACCAGGAGAATGGTGAATGGAGCGGACGGTGCTACCGTTTTCATTGGTAACAGTGCTACGTGAAAACAGCACCATACCGTTGCCGCCCCCCTCAATCGTACCGCCATGCCTATTGACGACAGTGACAGACCCTCCGGTCATGAATAAACCGTCACCAAAGCTGCTGGTGATCGTGCCACCCTCGTTTATAACCTTCACCGTATCGCCACCTGTTACCACAACGGCGTGATTTCCACCACTAATCGTACTGCCAGCGCCATTGCGAACTGTGCCACCTCCATGCAAATTCATGCCAACATCATTACCGCCAATCGTGCCACCATCGTGGTTCAAGATCGTGACTTCACTGGCATCAGAGGTCACATAGGCAACCGTGCCCGCATTGTCCAGGGAAGACCCGTTGTTCAGCACGACATGATCAGAAAGCGACGCGCCGCTGTCTACCTGCAAGGTGGCGTCGTGTCCAGCATCGTTATCCACCGTGACTGTTCCAATACCAGGCATACCAGCAGATGCAATTTCCAGCACGCCACCTTTCACCGTGGTACCGCCGGTGTACGTATTGGCGCCAGTCAGGGTCAGCCTGCCCGTACCTGCTTGTACGAGCGCCCCGCTACCACTGATGACGCCGTCGAAACTGAAATCGTCGCTGCGGTCGAATACCAACAAACCATCGTCGACCACGTTGCCGATAATCTCACCGGTAACATCACCATCGCCAAACTGCAATGTTCCTTCTTGGACGGTAAAACTACCGACATAGGCATCCAGACTCGTCAGGGTCAAGGTGCCTGCTCCCGTTTTTACAAGCTCAAAAGGTGCCGATCGAGTACCAAAGATATGAGCGTCAGCGACAAGTGAATAACCATTGGTATCAATGGTTGCTTCGCCACTTACGATATGTGAGTCACCGTTGGCGTCAACGACCGTAGACCCGACAATCTGGATTCTGTGTGACAGGGTGAAAGATGCGCCAGCACGCAACGTTCCTTTGGTGATTTCCAACAAGGATCCGGGTCCAAGATTGCCATCCTTGGATATTTGAATGGCACCACCATTGATAATGGAAGTAAAGCCACTGTACGTATTGTCGCCAGTCAATTCGAGTGTACCCGTGCCCTCTTGTGTGACGGAGCCACTGCCACTGATAACACCATTGAATGTGATGTCGTCACCGCGGAAAAATGCCAAATCGCCGTGACCGTCAACGATTACCTTTCCGGCAATCGAACCTGTAACACCCCCGGTTCCCACCTGCAGGATCCCGCCATTGACAATGGTGCCTCCTGTATATGTATTGTTTCCGGTCAATGCGAGCAACGCATCCGCATTGTTCAGTACCAGTGAGCCATTTCCGCTGATGGCACCGTCAAAACTCACATCGTCGCTACGATTGAAAACCAGTGTGCCGTTGTTCGTCACGTTGCCCGTGACGGAACCCGCTTTGCCACCATTGCCTATCTGCAATGTGCCGTTGCTGATCGTCGTGCCCCCGGTGTAGGTATTGGCGCCCGTCAGGGTCAGTGTGCCCGCGCCCGCCTGTACCAGCGAACCTTTGCCGCTGACCATGCCCTTGAAGGTGATGTCGTCGTTGCGGTCGAAGATCAACGTACCGTTGTCCGTCACGTCGCCGACAATCGACCCTTTCTTGCCGCCGTTGCCGATCTGCAACGAACCTTTGCTGATCGTCGTGCCGCCGGTGTAGGTGTTGGCGCCCGTCAGGGTCAGTGTGCCCGCGCCCGCCTGTACCAGCGAACCTTTGCCGCTGACCATGCCCTTGAAGGTGATGTCGTCGTTGCGGTCGAAGATCAACGTACCGTTGTCCGTCACGTCGCCGACAATCGACCCTTTCTTGCCGCCGTTGCCGATCTGCAACGCGCCTTTGCTGATCTTCGTGCCGCCGGTGTAGGTGTTGGCGCCCGTTAGAGTCAGTCTCCCGGCACCCGCATGGATCAGCGAACCGCTGCCGCTGACAGCACCGTTGAAGGTAATGTCGTCGCTGCGATTGAAGATCAA
>CAZSOU010000150.1:1622-4382 GCA_964608595.1 uncultured Rhodanobacteraceae bacterium | reverse complement strand
GCCTGCCATCATGTCTCCCTTAATACGGTTGAGCGGGAACGGGCTTCCACGGCTGCACGATGATGCACCAGTGCTCAGTCGGGGGCCAGTTGTTGTTCTGGGTGTCGTTGCGGATGTACAGGCCACCATCGGCGCGGGATATGTACCCGCCGTACGCCGAGTGAGGGTTCGAACGGGGGAAGCCGATCCACCTGACCTCAGCCTCGGGCCAGTACCCATCCGGCAGTTGCAGGATCTGCGTGTACGCCCCGACCGTGTTAGACAGACCCTCAGGCCCCATCTGGCCCCGGAAGTCCACCAGCCCGGACCCGTCGATGAGCACCTGCGGCCGATAGTCCGGGTTGTCCTCCCGCACATGGAACCCGTCGAGGACTTCCACGTCGACCCACTGCATCGCCACACCCTCGGACGACGCAGGGTAGGACCGAGACACCACCACCGGCATCCCGTTGAGGTCAATCACCAGCACACGGGTGTAGGGCAGCAGCGACGACACCGGCACCAGCGTGGACGGCGACCCTGGCATCGGCGTGGACGAACCATCCTTCGCAATCGTCAACGGGTCCGGCGTAATCACATACGCCCAATACGCCGACAGCCCTTGTTTCGCGTCGATGCGATGATTACCGCCACCACCAGGCGGCGTCGGGAAGATCGGCTCCAACGGTGTCGGCCCAGGGAAACGAGATTCCGGGCCAGTCGTGTACCTGGTCAACTCAGACCACCGCCTGATGAATCGTCAGCTTGTCACGCGCCAACGGGTCGAACGAGTGCTCAATGTCCGACACGTAGCACTGGAAGTCGAAACCACCCACAGCCGGGGACGTGTGAAACCGGATCGCGTCATTCATGAGCAACCCCTCAAGGAAGTCGCACTCAACGGTCAGCGTCGACGTCACCGACGTAGCCGACGACAGCAGCATCTTCGCCTGAGACTGCAGCGCCGTCTCACTGGTCGTCTTCATGCCCTCCGTCGTCTTCGTGCGCCAATGCCCCACATTCTGATACGAAAACGGCGAGTTGTCGTTCTCGTTCGTCGCCACAGCAACCAGGCCCTCGTTCTCACCGTCACCCTGCGAGAAACACACGTACCGGTTCGGCACGTCGTAGATGTCCTGGTCACGCTGAAACTCGTTACCCAGCAGCGACGACAACCCATCCGTGAACGGGTCCAGCTTCTCGAACTTCGGCACACGGTCAGCAGGGGACACGTACTCAGTGACCCGGTACTGGCCCATACCGTCGCACCACAGGGAGAAGAACCCACCAGCCTGCAATACGTCATTGACGACTTTCAGCTTGGTGTCTTCACGCTTCCACGTCAGCATCGACGGCAGCGCCTCCGACTCCGGCAGAATCGCGGACGCGTCCTCGTTCATCGACTCGATGACCTGCTTCACCACACTGATAACGTCCGCGCCGGCAGGGACGGCGAACGCCGAGAAGTCATCCTGCATCGCAATGTCACCGTCGAGGATGCCCAACTTGTCGGTCAGCTCCACCGTCCACGCGCGCTGGTTGTCGACCCACTTCTCCGTGGGCGCAGCAGGCAGGTACACACCCAACGGCGTGCGCCTGGTGGTGCCGTCCATCTCCTGCAGCACCGCGAACACGCGGATCCGGGAGTGCAGCCAGTCGATGTCCTGGCCGATATCGTCCACGTCGATTGAGCCACCGGAGTGCACCGACGACGTTGAAGACCATTTGACGGACCCGCCGATCACCGAGTCGAGGGTGCCCTGGTACGTCTCGAACCGGTCCAGAACCTCGAACCGGTAGTCCACGACCTGGTAGGACGGACCCACCACCGGCACCGTTGCGGGTCCGGGCCAGTACGTCGGGTTCGTCGTCGACCCTTGACCGGTGAACAGCACCAGCCCGTCAACCACCGTCAACTCAGGTGCGCTACCGGTCACCAGCCCCGACGCCGACGACAGGTGCAGCCCATCCGGGTCGGAACCGGTGACCTTGCCGCCCGAGACGTTCAGGTTCAGGTCAGACATGCCGCCCCCTTCACAGGCCAGGGGTGAGCGTCCACGTGCCGTCACCCACCGGTTGCAGCGCCCCATCATCAGGCAGGGACAGCGTGTAGGTGCCGTCACCGTTGTTCGCCAGCCCGAGGAACTGGCCACCCACCACGGCGAGGGGTTGCAGCGCCGAACCGTACGACTCCACAAACGCCGTCTCCGTCACCGTGAACGACAGCGACGACACCAGTTCATACGACTCGGGCGCGTCCATGTCGGACAGCACACCGAACACCCGCCGGCCCTTCGCATCCCGCAGACACACAATGTTGGCGTCGAGCTGCGCCCTGATCCACTCCTGCGGACCGTTCGCACCATCGCCGGGGAACAGGGCACCGGAGAACGCATAGGACACCGACCGTTGTGTACCGAACCGGGCACGAGGCATCCGCTGACCCAGGTACGCCGGGGCAGATGCCGCACGCGACGGCTTCGGCTGCACCTGCGGGTTAGCCTTCACCTTCAACGTCGTCGAGAACGACGGACCATACGACAGGTACGTCCACGCACCCAACCGTTCGTCCCCGGCCGGTGCGGTCGTCGACCCGGACGGTGTGTACAGGGTCACGTCAGGGTTCACACGGTACGCCGGTTCGTCACTGATGGACGTCAACCGGTAGACGTTCGCACCCGCCACAGTCGGTATCGGGTCCACAAAGTCAACGGGCAGGTCCAGCGACTCGGCCATCCGCACCCACGACACCCCGTTGTCGACGCTGCGATCCACGGACAC
>CAZSOU010000150.1:0-1522 GCA_964608595.1 uncultured Rhodanobacteraceae bacterium | reverse complement strand
GTGATATGCCCCGTCGTGGTCGTCGCAGTCGGCGACGTAATCACCACCACCGGGCGAGCAGCACACTTGACCGTCGCCACCGCAGACCACGGCCCGAACCCCTCCGACTCGATAGCCTGAGTCGCGATCTGATACTGGTACGTCGACCCGTTCGAGAACGTCCCACCCGAAATCGCGAACGACGTCTGCGCCGTCTCCACCGGGCCATACTCGGTCCACGACTGCCCGAAGTCCTCCGAGATACGCCACTTCACCGCAGTCTGAGCCGCACCATCACCACCGTCACGGTACGTGTACCGGACAGTCATGTCCTCCGTCGCATCAACCGTGATCCCATTCGGGTACAAGTTGATCGGAGCAAGCGGCGGCACAATCGTCGAGACCGTGTTCGACGTCAACCAGTCCGACGTCAACGGCGTCTGCGAACCATAGTTCGACACCGCACGCACCCGGTACTGGTTCGACCCAGCCCCAGGATTGTTGTCCGTCAGCGACGGCCCCGACTTACCAGATGCCAGGGACTGCCACGAACCACCATTGACGCGACGCTCAAGCTCATACTGCACCGAGTCACCCGACGCAGCATCGTTGTAGTTGTTCGACGCCTGAGCATCCACAACCACCGCATCACCGGCGGCGTTCACATGCGCATGAATCGACGACGGACCAGCCGGCGTCGTGCAAATGTTCTGCGCACTGTGATTCTCCGGACCCCACCCAGCCGGGTTATACGCCCGCACATGGTAGTAGTACACCCGGTTCGGCTCGATACCGTTGTCGTAGTACTGCGTGGCCTTCGCAGACAACCGGTCCACAACAGTGCCGCCGTCGTACCGTCCGCCACCATTGATCCACTCATACCGGATCACACGCACCGCACGCACCGGGGCACCAGCAGACGACACCCGCGACCACGTGATCTTCGCGCGACCATCATTGATGTACGTCGCCGTACAGTCACCCTGCTCGGCCGGTTTCGCGTACGGGCGCGCCGGAATACGAGACTTCACCGACACGGACGGCGACAACCCGTTATATGTCCCCGTGATCTGTGCATTGAACGTCCGCGTACCAGGCGACGAGCCGTACTCGCTGCCACCATAGTTGTACGTGTACGAACGAGTCGCAATCAGGAAGACGTCATAGTCCGGGTCGCCATTACGGCCATGATTGTTGTGAAAGTCAACCGTGCCATCAATCGCACCCGACATATGCAACGTCGGATTATCGTTGGAGTGTGCCCTGACCGCGCCGTAATACTTCACCGTCGCAGTCGCAGCACCCTCACCATGACTGACGTTCTCCCAATCAACGGAGATGCCGACCTTGATGCCCTGGAACCCATTACGCAGAGCCCTGCCCCACTGAATGCTCATGCCGGCACAACCCCGCTCCCTGACACACCACGACTAGCCACGTTGTAACCCACACGCTCACGCTCACGCAGCAGAGCCGTGCCACCGAACGAGCCCCGGTACACCGCCAAGGCGATACGATCCACATCGGTATCGGACAGGCTCAC
>CAZSOU010000149.1:0-4416 GCA_964608595.1 uncultured Rhodanobacteraceae bacterium | reverse complement strand
CCACGGTGTCTCGGTCGCCCCTGACTGATCGTTCATCTTGTGGATACTACCGTCGTCGACGTCTGCGCCGCAGGCTTTCTGCAGTGGTCGGCTGCTACGGACGCGACGGGGAACCACTTGCCGCAGATGGGGCAGTAGTTCTCATCGGGCATCAGGCGCAGTGTCCACAGTTGCAGGCGAGGTCCTTGCCGGCGAGCGTCCATCCGGCGTCCTCGAGGTTCTTGCCTTCGACTCGGCGGCAGTGGCCGCAGAGGGTCATGGTCAGGTCACTGTCGGGGCGTGAGGCGATCCAGTGGGCCCTGGCTGATGGGTGCTTGTGGCAGACGGCGTCGACGGGTACGGGGTTGATGGGTTGGTTCAGCTCGGCGTTGACGAGGCGTCGGCACTGGATGCAGTAGGCGTCATCGTTGGCGGCTCGTCCTCGTGCGGCGCATCGCATGCACTTGGTCATCGGGGGACCTCCAGCACGTCTCTAGCTGGCGCGGCCGCTCCAATGCTTGGGGGTCGGGCCCGTCTTGTTGATGCGGTGTGGCATCGGTGTCGCGGTCTCGCGTGCGGCGAATTGGACTTCGGGTGGTTGCCCGTGCTCGTGGGTGACGGTCTTGATGTGGTCTCGGATCTGCGGGGCGAGGGGAAACCATTCGCGGCCGTGAGAACGTAGGTGGGCGAACTTCTTGTGTAGAGCTGCTTCGTCTTTGCGTGTGCCTGGACGGGATGCAAGTAGTTCGGAGTCTGGCGGGTAGGCGCGCATTCTGCGTTGCAGGTCGCTGGTCCAGCCGATCTTGATGTAGCCACCGGAACGGAGGAAGTACACGGTGCCTTCGGTTGGTGTGGGCTTCCTGCCTGTGGGGTTGTCTCGGAGCTCGTCGATGGTCGCTCTGAGCCTCGCGATGGTCTTGTCTCGCTGTTCGATGATGCCGCGAAGTTCTCGTTCGTGGTTGATGCGCACGTGGCGGCGGCGGACGGGCTGGCGTTGTTTCGCGGCGAGGCGGTCCATGCTCTTCTGGATTCGCTTGGAGTGCCGTCCGACTTGCCACATGTGGTATTCGCAGAGACGGATCTGAAGCTCGTTGCCCGGCATCGCTGATACGGGACGGTCTTTGCATTTCCAGTTCGGGTGGATCAGATGCGCCATGCAGGCGGCCGGCGTGCTACCTTCGGCCATGTCAACCTCCGACTAGGTTGTCCAAGCTCCCGGGCGGTGCCAGCCGCCGCGGGGGCATTTCTTTGCCGCCTGGCGTTAGAGACACTTGTGGCGACACGCTCACTCTACACGATGAACTACACGGGTGTTGTTCACGCGCTTCGGCGTTGTGAGCGGACTGTTTGGATGCGCGCTGCAGCGCGTTCTGCCATCGCTCGCCGGGTGTCGAGACAGGCTGTGCATTCGGTGGGGTAGCCGTCGTCGTCGGTGGTCCAGTGGCGGGGGCCGGTGAGGTGTTCTGCTGCCCATCGGACGTACACGCCGAGCTGGGTGATGGTGTGTTCGTCCCAGACGTTTCCGCATTCGGTGCAGGTGGCGATCTGGTCTTCGAGTCGGATGCGGAGGGATGAGCGTCGTTCGCATTCTGTGTTGGGGCAGGGCACGTCGGGCTGGTATGCGGGTGCGTCGTGGCCGGTGATGATGCGAGCGGAGATGACCCATGAGCGGGTGCGGTGTTCGATCCAGGTCTTGGTGTCGTTGTCGAGGTCCGCGGACTGGCCGGCGATGCGGGAGAGTCGGTCGATGATCTTGTTGACCGGCATGTCGAGGCGTGTGGATATGTCGGTGGATTGCCGGTCGATGCGTTGGAGCAGCGCGATGGCGTCGAGTCTGGCGGGTGGTTTCGAGGTGGGGTTGCCGGTGTAGTGGTCGCTGCCGAGTGTGGAGACGGTGGTGGTGTCGTTGAGTTGATCGATGAGTGGGGGGTGGGTGACTTTGTGGATGCCTTGATCGGTTCGGGTCGTGGTGGTTTGTGGCCGGATCAGCTCGTTGATGTTGTCGGCGATTGTCATGGCGTGGGCTCCTTGCGTGGGTGGAGGACGCGGTCCTGGGCGAGGGTGAGCATGGCGACGGCGGTGAGGATCTCTTGGGCGTCTCCGGTGCGGGCCATGTCGACGCGGCTGCTGCCGTGTTCGTCGATCCACTTGTGGATCACGATCTGGCCGGTGTCGAGGTGCGCCTGGTCGCTCATGAGTCGTCGCCTGGTCCGACAAGCACGAAGTCATCCTTGGTGGGTTCGCGCCAGATCGGGTGTCGGGCGAGCCAGCGGTATAGGTCGGCGATGTTGATGTCAGCCACGGTCGTCCTCCCGCCACGGGTTCGGAGGTCGGTCATAGGGGATCTGGTCACCGGGTGGCCATTCATGGTTGTAACCCTCGGCGGATTCCTCCCAGCCGCGATCAAATGCGTCGGCGAGGGCGGCGCGCACCACCGGCATCAGCGCGTCGACGATCTCGACCCGGTCACGGCGGTCGAGGCATAGGGCGAGCTTGTCGCGCAGGTCGTCGGTGTCGGTCATGACTGGTCCTCCCGGTCGAAGTCGTCTGTCATGCGGCCGATGGCGACCACGAGCCCCGTGACGAGGAAGGGTGCGATGAAGCAGAGGCCGGGGAGCCACCAGAGGATGCTCATGACTGGTCCTTCCGGTGCTGTGGGCAGTAGTCGAAGAAGGGGCCATACAGTGGCGTCTCGTATACGGACTGCCATTCGTTGCGTTCAGATGGTGCGCAGTAGTTGAGGCGCGATGCCGTGCAGCCTGGGTGGTCGCAGTGGATGCGTCCGCCTGGGTGGTCTGGCGTCCATGTCATGACTGCGCCTCCCCGTCGAGGGCGATGTGCAGCGCGTCTCGGATGCATCCCACCGGGTCGTCGTGCCAGTCCTGGTCGGCCTCTGGATTCGGCGCATCCAGGTCGGCGACCACCGCGCGCACCTGAGCCAGTTGCTGCCTCATATCGTCGACTCGACCGACCGCCATGTTCCGCTCGGCCTGTGCCTTGTCCCGCTCGGCTGCCAACTGCTCGGCGCATGTCTTCCACTCCGCCTTGAGTTCGACCAGGTCGCCATCGGTGACGTTCTGCCGGAGTGCCTCATTCCCTGCCTTGAGCCTTTGGTTCTCTGCATCCAGTTCGTCCCGTTCGGCCCTTGCGTCTTCGAGGTCGGCGTACACCTTGGCGCCGGCGGCCATGCGTTCGTTGCGCTGCTGGTCGGAGTCACGGAGCAGGCCGGCGTCCGCGAGCGCTTGGGCCAGGTGGCGACGCGACCGCTCGTAGGTCTGCTCTGCCGTCAGACCGCGCCAACTGATCGCCTCTCCACATTCACCGCAGCAGACTTCCGTGTTCTCGTGAGGCGGCGGCTCAGTGGTTGAATGCGCTCGGATGACCTTCGCGGCCTGGTCGATGATGTCGGGGTCGGTGGTCATGCCCAGCCCCTCTCACGCTTCTGCTCATCGGTCATGGGTTCGCCGCCCCAATGCCCGGACTCGTGGAGGACGAGGCCGACCGTCGCGGGGTCGAGGCAGACGCGCTGGTCGTAGTCGGCGGGCCGGTGCTTGCCTTCCCATATGTCGCCGTCGTCGTTGGCCCATGCGCGGTGGGCGTCGAAGTTGCCGGTGCTGGTGAAGAACGCTTTGCAGGCCGGACACTGGCACCGTGACTTGCCTACGGTGGGGCTGGGATACCGATTTGGACCCGACCAGCGTGATTCTCGCGGACTTTCAGCGTCGTTGGGTACTCCGGTAGGGGTCGGGCCGTTTGCGGGCTGCACAGGTGTAGTGGTCATCTACGTGTCCTCTCGTGATGTGGCGAGCAGTTCCCGCCAGGCTTCGGTGGATGGGTCCGGGTCGTCGTCGTAGAACTCGGGTGTCCAGTCGTAGAACCCGGATGCTTCCTCGCAGGTGCCCTCGTGTCCGGCGTTGGCAGCGCAGATGCCTCGCCCGCATGGTTCCCAGGTCGGTGTGTGGTTCGCAGACGTGAGCGCGTGGTGTTCGCGGACGTGAGCGTGTGTGGCATCCATCGCCTCGCGCCACGTCCCTCCACCGCCAAAGAACTCGTTAGGTCCGAGGTGCGGGCTGCAGCAGTGCCACGCGATCAACCACGCGCCGAACTCGCCGTACTGGAAGATGGCAGGCTTCGTCTGCGGTCGTCTCCCGGCCTCCAACGCCACGACCGAGGGATTACCTGCGAGGGGATCAGATCGGCTGTCCGTGGGCTGCGTGTGCTCCCCTGGGCATACGTGGTCCGAGCTCGGGAAGAGCCCACCGCAGACGAGGCACGGATACGAGCGGGAGCAGCCGCAGATGTCGGTGCGACGGCCGTGGCGGCGGCAGTAGGTCATGACGCGGCCTCCAGGATCAGAGTGACCGCCGGGTCCGGGCGCTGCGGGCCGCGTTCGATGACCAGGCGACTGATGATGTCGTCGTTGTCGTCAGGAAGAAC
>CAZSOU010000148.1:2192-4470 GCA_964608595.1 uncultured Rhodanobacteraceae bacterium | reverse complement strand
CTGCCAGCCGACCCAGGTCCAGGTGTGCCCGCCGGAGACCATCAGTCCTCCTCCTCTTGCTTGCGGTACCAAGCCATGGCGTCGTTCAGGCGGGCCATGTAGCCCCCGGCCGCCAGCGACCAGCTCCAGCCGTACACTCGCACGCCGCGCAGCGGGCCGAGGTGGTCGTGCGGCCAGGCGCCCGCCATGGGCAGCAGGGCGTGGCGCTCGTTCAGGGTGATGCGCAGGTCGGCATGGGCCACGGCAGCACGCTCGGCGTCGGTAGGGCTGGGCAGCCCCAGCGCCGCGTAGATGGTGGCCAGCACCAGATCCTCGATCTGGTCAAAGCGCGGCAGCTCCCGCTTGACAGGGCGCACCACGTCGCCCACGTAGGCCTCAGCGGCGTCATGCAGGAGGGCGTGCAGGGCAAGCCCACGCTCTCCCCGCGACAGGAAGTAGTCGTACAGCAGGGCGCAGTGCTCCGCCACGCTGTAGAAGCGCCGCACGTGGCCGCCGTAGCGGCACGTGAGCGCCAGCGCGTGGGCGATGTCCTGCGGGTAGACGCTGCTGGTGGTGGGCTCCAGCGGGTTGAACCGCAAGCCACTGTAGGTCTCCATCCAGGCGGTGGTGACGTGCCCGTCGTCAACGGGGGCGGGGCTGGCAGGTGTGGGGTCGGTGGTGGTCATACGGGACTCTCCAAGTGATCCATGAGGGTGAGCTGAACATCGGCTTTCTGGTCCAGGCGGGACCGCACCACGGCGTCCACGCTGCGCTCCGCCTGGATGACGTGCACCACCACAGGGTGGCGCTGGCCCTGGCGCAGCAGCCGTCCGTTGGACTGCTGCCACTGCTCCAGCGACCACGGCAGGCTGGTCCACACGGCGGTATGGCCGCCGTGCTGCAAGTTGAGTCCGTGCCCCGCGCTGGCAGGGTGGGCCAGCATCACGGGCACACGGCCCAAGTTCCACTGGTCCACCACGCCGGGGTCGGTGAGCAGGCGGGCCTCCGGCACGGCGGCACGGATCATCTCCAGCTCCGCCCGGAAGCGGTAGAACACCAGCACCGGGCTGCCCGTGCCGTCGATGATCTCACGGAGGGCGGCCATCTTCTCGGTGTGTAGCACCTGGTGCTGCCCCGGGTGCAGGTCCTGGTCGTCGCTGTAGAGGAACCCCGCCGTCACCTGCGACAGGCGGCTGCTGAGCACGGCGGCGTTGGCGGCGGTGTAGGTCTCGCCCAGCAGCTGAGCGCCCACCAGCAGGTCGCGCTTCATGGTGCGGTACACCTGGCGGGCCTTGGCGGGCAGCTCCACCTGCACCAGGTTGTGCGTCAGCGACGGCAAGTGCAGGCGACCCTCCTGCTGCATGGACAGGCAGATGTCCTCCAGGCTGGCCATGATGCGCTCCTGCGCACCGGGCAGCAGCTCCCACTTGGTGACGGTCCCGTTCTGCAGCTGGGCGGGCCTGCCGTTGGGCAGCCTGCCCACCTGGAAGAACTCCTGCCGGTAGGCGGTCAGGTTGCGGCCCAGCCGGGCGCCCTGGTCCAGCAGGTACAACTGCGCCCACAGGTCCATCAGGCCGTTGGGGCTGGGCGTGCCCGTGAGCCCCCAGCAGTAGTCGGCGGCCATGGCCAGCGCCCGGGTGCGCCGCCAGCGCACGGTGGCACGGTTCTTCCACAGGGACAGCTCGTCCAGGATCAGGGTCCTCGGGCGGATGTTCCGCAGGTCAGCCACGCTGGCGGCGCTCATGGCCACCAGGTCGTAGGTGGTGCCCAGGCCGGCCAGGGCGGCGGCACGCTGCGCCGGGCCACCTGTGGCGGCAGCCACGCGCAGGTCCGGCCGCCAGAGGGCAGCCTCCTGCGGCCACACCAGGCGGGCCACCCGGGGCGGCGCCAGCACCACGGCGGGCAGGTGGGCGGGGGTCAGGGCGCGCAGGGTGGCGGCGGTCTTGCCCAAGCCCATCTCCAGGAACAGCGCCGCCCGGGGGTTGGCCTGCAGATGCGCCACGGCCACACGCTGATAGTCGTGCAGGGGCGGGGCGGTCACAGGTGCATCCAAGCGACGTACGGCGGGCCATCAACCGGGACGTGGTGCGCACTGCACACGGCCTGCCCTCCCACCAGGAACTGTCTGATGAGGATGCGCATGGTGGCGTCCTCCACCCAGGAGCGCACCTGCCCGGCGTGGGGGTCGCACAGCAGCAGGGTCTGGCACACCGGACCGTTCCGGTGGCGAGTGCTGGCCCGCCACACGGCGGCAGCGTCACTGTCTCCGTGACCCGGGAGGCGGGCAGCGCGGTGCTGA
>CAZSOU010000148.1:0-2182 GCA_964608595.1 uncultured Rhodanobacteraceae bacterium | reverse complement strand
GCGGCAGCATCACAGTCTTCAGCCTGGCAGGCCACGTCATCGTCCAGGAGGGCGTCCAGGTCCACCCAGGGCAGGGTGTCGAGCAGGGGCGGGGCGGTCATAGCACTGACTCCTCTGCGCGGTCGGCCAGCCAGGCGCGGGTCTCGGCCATGCCGTACAGCACCACCACGGTGATGTCGGTGCGGCGGCGGACCTCCTCGTGCCAGTGCCGCTGCATGGGCGAGAGCCTCCCGGTGATGGTCTTCAGCTCCACCAGGTACATCCGGCCGCCGGGCAGCATGACCAGCCTGTCGGGGATACCCCGTTGCAGCGGCGCCAGCTTGATGGTGTAACCGCCAAGGGCGCGCACGCTGGCGTTGAAGCGGGCTTCTATCTTGGACTCCAGCTCCGGCTCGGCCTGCCGGGTGGTGGTACGTGGCATGTGGTGCCTCCAGGGGTTGGGCCAGGCCGCCAGCGTACGCCCCGGCCGGGGGCGCTGGCAGCGTGTTGTGGATCTGGAAGATGTCCGAGTTGGTTCCCCTTAGTAAGCTAGACCGTTATTTGTAATTTCATTTCCCTATATAACTGCGAGTCCTCAGAGGTACATGAGTCGTTTTCTCTGGTCGACAGAGGTACACAGGACAAATCGTCTGGGGTACATGGAGTCGGATTAGGGGTACATCAGGGGTACATGCCCTGTTACGAGCCCGTTACTGCCCACGGGCAAGTTACAGGCCAAATAACGCAAATAACGCCAGTGAGCCGCAGGTGTACCCCTGATGTACCCCAGACGATTTGCTCTGTGTACCCCTGCTGACCAGAGAGTATGTCCTGTGTACCTCTGACAGTCCATAGCCAGGTAGAAAACCAAATAACAAGTAACGGATGAGTCAAGTGCAGTCATACGGTTGCAGGTGAGCACGCTGCCAAGGCCCGGCCGGTACCCGGCCTGCGCGGCCGGACCGCGCCCCGGCTGGGCGCCGCTGCTGGTGGTGGCATCCGGTAGGGCGCACAGGCTAGACTGCACCCGAGGTTGAGCGGGCTGGTCGAGTTGACGTGGGGTTGGCTCCTCCCAGCCCGCTCCCTCTTCTTCCGGCCGGCGTGGAGGGAGGTGGCACCGTGGCGGTGGCAAGCCGCAACACGCGGCGCCTGCGGGCCATCAAGGCGGACTACCGCATCAGGCGTCCGCAGCCGTGCATGCGGTGCGGCCAGCCCATCGACTACGACGCCCCGGACAACCATCCCAACAGCTTTGACCTGGGACACATCCACAGCTGGAGGGACTACCCCGAGCTGCGGGAGGACCCCGCCAACATGCAGCAGGAGCACGCCGGCTGCGGCAGGGCGGCGGGCACGCGCCACGGGCTGGACCGTGAGATGGGCATGACGTCCGGCCTGCTGGGCTAACGGAGCAGGCGGCTGCTACGGTACTTCTATGCCAGCCCCAAGAACATGTTCAGTGGAGGGGTGCTCTGGTAAGCATCTCGCCAAGGGATACTGCCGTCGTCACTACCGCAAGCTGTCTAACCCTGAGAAGCCACGAGACCGCAGCGGGATCAGTACCTGCCCCGCTTGCGGTGCGAAGCGCCGAGTCGTGCAGTACAGCAAGGACACGTACTGCCCCCCGTGCAACGGCCGTCTCTTCGGGGGTCCTGCATCTGCCAAGGCCACGGCTGCTCGCATGGCGCTGCGCCCACCACCTTCACCCAAGCCGCCACGTGCACCGAAGTCTCCGAAGCCACCACGCATGTGTCCAGACTGTGAGGTGACTCCACTCCGTAAGGGTCGGCAGCGATGTGATGCGTGTTGGGTGGACAGGAAGCTCGAGGAGAGGGAGCGACGGAACCGGTCACAGCGAGAGGACCGGGCACTGCTGCGGGACTTGGGTCTGATGCCCCGGGAGAATGACCGCAAGCGGGCGGAACGATACGGCGTTCTGTACGAGCCTGTCAACCGACAGCAGGTGTTCTCGAGGGACGGCTGGGTCTGCCAGCTGTGCGGTAAGCCGGTTGACCCTGAGTTGCTCTGGCCAGCACTGCTGTCCAAGAGCCTAGATCATCGCATTCCGATGGCCAAGGGTGGCCCTCACACAGAGGGCAACTGCCAACTCGCTCACCTGATCTGCAACGTGCGCAAGGGCGCCGCGCTGCTGGCTCAGGGGGTAATGGAGTGAGGATCCTGGGCGTCCGCGTCGGCGGCCACC
>CAZSOU010000147.1:0-4532 GCA_964608595.1 uncultured Rhodanobacteraceae bacterium | reverse complement strand
ACGACGGCGTGCCCATCCCCAACCCCGACACGCGGCCGGACCTCGTCAAGCCCGTGATCTACTGGGTACCGGTGATCGCGCCCGGCAACCTGATGTTCTACAAGGGCCACCTCTTCCCGCACTGGAACGGCAGCGCCCTGATCAGCGGCCTGGCCAGCGAATCCATCGTCCGCGTCACGTTCGATGGCAAAGGCGGCGCCAAAGCGGTGCAGCGCTGGAACATGGGCATGCGCGTCCGCGACATCGAAGAGGCGCCGGATGGTTCGCTGTGGATGCTGGAAGATGCCTCTCCCGGCGGGCTGTATCACCTAACGCCGAAATGATTTGACGGGTTAGGAAATGAGGTCAGGTTCACTTATCGGCCGCTGCTAACGGGCGCTCGCGAGCTTCTGAGCAATGGCAAAAGTGTATTCTGACTCGTATTCGAGGCTTGATTAACTCCGTCCCCTTGTCGCGTTCCGACACCAATAGCAATCTCCAATAGCACTGAGTGAGGTGAAACTTTTTTAGGATACGTTAATTACCGCCGAACCCTACTTTAACATCGGGCGATATGAGAAAGAAATTTACGAAGCACTTCGTTTATCTCCTCAAATACTAATTCGTGTCTTATAATTAAGTACTCAAAAATCTGTTTTTGCGTTGCTATATGTTTTTGTTGGAGGTAATGGTAAAAGTCTTTTTCTCCTGTGAATTCATTTCTATCTGTCGCAAATGGAAAATCATCATCCTCATGACTATCGGCGAAGAGTGCCTTTTCAACACTCTCAACAGGGATCATATAAACACCAGGGCAATCAACATAATTGTTATTTTTTTGGTCACCATCAAGAATGGCAATAACTTTGTCAGGTGACGCAAGAAACTGTTCCTGCTCATTATGCTTCATTAAAGCGACCACTTGAGTTGCGCCACCAATAAATATTATTTTGTAACGAAAAAATGTATGATGGCAGTACCTTTCTATGAGTGCTTCAATCAACCCCAAAAGCACTGTATCTTCCGTCAGGATATACTTATCCCATCCTTCAAATCCGAAAAGACGCGCTTTGGCATAACTATATGATACCGGGCTAATCAATGTACAGCCTTGAGCCTTATCCATAAAAAAAAGTTCATTCGTTTCAAGCTGCCGCATCATGGCAAGTGAGTGTGTTGTAAATAGTACCTTGCGCTCATATTTAGCACAGAAGCTTCGTAACCACGACACCAAGTTAGCTTGCGCCGCTGCATCGAGTGAAAGATCTATCTCATCAATGACGACGAGCTGGGAAGATCCTTTTATGGTTCGATATAGGTTTATGAGGAAATATTCCCCAGAACTCATATAGTCTTCGCGAATGTAGGTGCCATCATCCTTGATGACCGCGTAGTAACTCTTCCCGCTGAATATCACCTCTACCATACTTGAATAGCATGTTGAATTATACATTGCGGCGAGAAATGCAATAAGTTCGCCGGGATGTTCACTATTGCCGAGCGCAATCGATCGACGGATTTCAAAGTCCGCATCGCTAGCACTTTTGAAGTAGCTAAAACGATTCCCGTAGGGAATCGGAAGCTCGGCTGATATGAGGCCGCGAAGATCTAACGGAATCACTTCTCTGCAGTTCAGTGATCGAATCGTCGCGTCGTACGCAAATAATACCCTGGTTCCATCTATAACATAGGTGATCCGGCTGTTAGGACAGAATGCATAGGGTGTTGCAGTTCTAACAAAAGTGTCGGCACTAGAAAGGTTGCGCAGCGCTCTTACCAAGGTCGTCTTGCCAATACCGTTCCGTCCTACCAAACACATTAACCCTGGGGTCGACAGATCCAGATCCAGCGTGAGGCTGGCTATGTTCTGAATAGACTCGAGTCTGACTTGGAGGCGGTTCATTGGGCAGATCGGTGCAGGAAACTGTCAATGACTGTAGTTCCGAACTTAGCCCTTAATTTTTCCAAGTATCTAGAATCAGAGGCATAGGCGTAACTAACCAATCCACTTAGCCTTTGCAGCCCTTCTTCCATCCCCTCGCCTCGCTTTTCTTCAAAAATTTTCGCCAACCGTGATCGATCTCTTACATAGAAGTGAAGCCAAGATTCGATCCTATTCCTAACGTCACGGTCAATGGTGACGATACCGTTGGGTAGAATGACAAGGCCCAGCAACTGTACTTTTCGTCCGATAGTCGTGACCTTGCTTTTTCTGAGATTAAGAGTGAAGCCTTTTCCCAGCTCAGTTGCAAGGCAGCTTTCGATTGCTTCTCTAGCACTTTCAATGGTTTGGCGATCGGTTGCTGAGATGATGATGTCATCAGCATAGCGCGTGTATATCCATTGCCGTTCTTTGCTAACGGTGGCTAATCGTTTATCGAAACCGATCAGGCAAGCATTACTCAATATAGGAGATGTCGAGTAGCCGATCGGTAGTTTGTCTTCGATAGTGAGTAGGCCCAAGATGTGGTCAATATGTTCAGTCAGGTCAGAGATCGGGGTCGTTACCCTCTCAAGGGTTGATCGGATCAGATCCGAGGTAATACTGTCGAAGAATTGCTCCAAGTCTGTTTGGTAGAAGGCTCGGCTGTGTGCGTGGGGAGTGATAGCCTGCAGAAGCGTTGCGCCTTTGCGATAAGCAAACGATACGGATTGGTTGACTGGAAGATGCTCAAGCAAGAACCCGTTGAGGAAAGTGTGGAACACCTTCAGCTTTTGGGAGGGCTTGTAGATAGTGCGACCATTCCACCGAACGGCGCTGTAGTGTTCTTCGGGCTTCAACTCCAGAAACTCTTCGAACCGATACTTCCCGTGATACATGGCATCGAAAAGCTGCTGTAACGGCCGTGGAGTCATCGATCACCTCCCCCTGGGACTCTCTTCACAATCGAAGGTGAAGCGTAGCTCATTGCAGCCTCTAGATGACACATACGAAATGCCCGGTCGGGCATGGGCCTGCGACCGGGCATACGTAAGTTGATAAAACGCCCTAGGGACCAGACATTAGACTGGAGCTACTCCTAGTCGCTGGTATAAGAAAACCGTAGCACAGCCCCTGTCAAGAGGCAAGCAAGGCCTGGAACGCAAAAGTCCGTTGGCGACATGCGGCCAACGTGATCATGTAAGAGCCATTTCGACCGCATCGGCAGCTTCGGGCAGGCGCAGCTTGCCGGAGATCAGGCGGGGAAGAAGGGTGTCGCGGAGTTCAGCCAGCATGACTCTATGATGTTCATTCGCTTCGATGCGCTTCATCAACGGTGAAGCGATTACGACGAAGGCATCAATCAGCTCCGATGGTGGTATGCAGAGCTTGATGGGGCGGAAGGCTTTTTTGCTGATTTCCATGAACGTCGAGCCATTTGCTGACTGCTTGATCAAGTCCATGTTTATACGCGCCCAGAAGAACAGGTAGTGCGGCGGCAACATTCCGCCGGGCGGCATCGCGATGAAGCCTTGGTTGATTGCAGTAGGAATGCTGGTCAGCGCGAGGTATCCAATCGGTGCACGCGATGACATGAGCAGCGTTCCGACCGGAAGCAGACCACTGCTGATGCGCGACAACCCTGCGCTGGTGACCATCCTGTCCGTCGTGGTCAATACCGGTGCCTGCAAACCAGACAAATCTTTGGGCGTCACCCAATGGAACTCGCCATCCGTCCAGTAGGCGTCTTCCTTGGTGCTAGGCGTGCCGCCACCCAAGCACTTCACGGCATTGCCAATTTCATCTACATGCCACCCCTTCGGGATCGGGCCCAATTCCGATTGCTCGAACTCGCTGGGGAACAGGGCGGCGGTGGCGGCGTCCATGGCTTCGGGGGCGCGGCCTTCGGCCTTGGCGTGCACGGGGTCGAAGTCCACGAACCAGGACTTGAACAGGGCTTGGGCGATGGCTTCGAGGGTGGTGTTGGCTTGGCGGAGGTTGTCGATGCGCGACTCAATAGCATCGAATGTATTCGCGACGCCAAGCTGTTCTGCGATAGATGGCAATCGAAACGTATAAGCCGCAATCCTTGAGGGTGACGTATGCTTTACGGTTGTCCCGGACGCGGAGCCTACAACCGATGATCGGTAAGGTTGCGTTCGCATTAAGTAGTGAAGCCACTCTGGCCTAACTTCTTTAGAGTCCTTAACCTGCACAAGACCTATTCGTTGATTGTGCAAGTAGGTTGTGCCGACTGTCTTGGGGATTCGTGCAGCGTAGCCGAGTGTGTCAGAGGCCTTGCTCAAGTCGGTCATTGTGACGACGAGATCGCCTTCCGCTAAAACATAGTCGTCAGGAACTGGCCCGGAATAATACTTTGGCTTTCCCACCTGAAAGCCTCCACCAACCGCAAAATTGCCAGGGGTGAGCAACACCATTGGTTGCGGCTCATTGGCGAAATATTCGCCTTTGAAGGCGAACCCATGTTTGATGGTCGCAACATCTCCGATCGTGACCTCTCGCCACTCAAACCCCATAACCCAACACCCCCAACTTCTCCCGAATCACCGCATCCAGCTCCGCGCCCTTCTCCATCTGCTCGGCCAGCTGCGCGGTCAGCCGCTCCATCTTT
>CAZSOU010000146.1:0-4556 GCA_964608595.1 uncultured Rhodanobacteraceae bacterium | reverse complement strand
GCAGGCTCTTGAAGTAACCGGTGATCTTGCTCATGACATTACGCTCCGATCGTGACCCAGCCGAAATACTTCAAACAGCCGGTCACGAGAATCCACACGATCGCGATCGGAATGAAGACCTTCCAGCCCAGGCGCATGATCTGGTCATAGCGGTAACGCGGGAAGGTTGCGCGGAACCACAGGAACAGGAAGCTCATCAGGAAGGCCTTGATGAACAACCACCACCAGCCGCCGGCACCGATCACGCCCCAGCTTTCGGGGAACGGGCTCAGCCAGCCGCCAAGGAACATGACCGCCGCCAGAAAACTGATGAAGATCATGTTGGCGTATTCAGCCAGGAAGAAGATGGCGAACGCCGCGCCCGCATATTCCACATGGAAGCCGGCGACGATTTCCGATTCGCCCTCTGCCACGTCGAACGGCAGGCGATTCGTTTCGGCCACGCCGGAAATCCAGTACACCACGAACATCGGCAGAAGCGGCAGCCAGAACCAGTCGAACAGACCCTTGGAACCGGCCTGGGCATCGACGATGCTGGTCAGATTGAGACTGCCCGAAAGCACCAATACGCACACCAGCGCCATGCCGATCGCGAGTTCATAGGAAATCATCTGCGCCGCCGAGCGCATCGCGCCAAGCAGCGCGTACCGCGAGTTGGAGGCCCAGCCGGCGAGAATGATGCCGTAAACACCCAGCGAGCTCATTGCCAGCAAATACAACACCCCCGCATTGATGTCGGCCAACACCAGCCCCTGGTCGAACGGAATGACCGCCCAGACGGCGAACGCAGGCGTCAACGCCAGCAGCGGCGCCAGAAAAAACAGCGCCTTGTTGGCCCGTACCGGCAGGATGATTTCCTTCAACAACAGCTTGAACACGTCGGCGAAGGTCTGGAAAAGACCCAGCGGCCCCACCTTGTTGGGCCCCATGCGCACGTGCATCCAGCCGATGACCTTGCGTTCCCAGTAGACGAAAAACGCCACCGCAAGAATCACCGGTACCGCGATCGCCAGGATCAGCAGAATCGGAATGAGAAGATCGTGGAAGAGCTGATCGGCCATGAATTACGCCTTGCTCACATTGAGGAATGAGCCGCCCGGCGGCAGCATCGCGGTTTGCTCGTGCGCGGACTCGATCCAGACACAACCTTCCGGGACGGCATCGTCGATGGCCACCGGCAACGTGGTGTCTGCCACCGCTGCCGTGTCGCCATCGGCGAGACCCAGACGCTCGGCATCGGCCGCATTGAGTCGCGCGGCCGGCGCACGGTTGAGCGGATGCTGGTTGAGCGCATCGGCACGGCGCAAGACCGCGTCACCGCGGTAGATCGGCACCGTGGCCAGACGCATCAGACCCGACGCGTCGGCAGACGCATCGCACGCCGCCAACGTGTTCGACTGCGGTGCCGGCGCGGCGGACGTGGTCATCGACTCGCGCAACTGGACCATATTGGTAAACGTGAAGCCGTCCAGCTTCAACATGCCGCCCAACGCTCGCAGTACTTTCCAGCCTTCACGCGCATCCCCCGGGAGAAGAGCGCCGGCAGCATGCACCTGAGGCACACCGTCGACATTGACCAGCGTGGCATCAGCTTCAGGCAACAACGCAATCGGCAGGATCACATCGGCCACATCAAGCAATGCCTGCGGTGCAAAGGCGGAAAAGGCCACGACGTTGTCGGCCTGCTCGAGTGCCGCGACCGCCTGCTTGCCGTCGGCAAAATCGTACGGCGGCTCGGCCCCGTACAGCAGGTAGTTCTTGCGCGGGCGCGTCAGCATGGCGGCAGCGTCCAGACCACCGGATTCAGGCACGACGCCCTGCCCGGCGAGACCGATCGCATTGGCGCCCATCGGCATTTCGGCAAACGCGGCGCCGGTCGCCTCGGCCACGAAGCGGGTTGCCGCGCGCAGCCACGAGGCCTGCGGGTGCGATGCCGCAACGGCGCCCATCAGTACCACGGCCGACTCGGCATCAACCAGATCCTTGATCGAGGCGCGTGCCGTCTCCGTGACTTCCACGGACTTGATCGCCTCGACCAGCTCGCCCTGCGGCGTTGCCTTGCCGGTCCCGGCCGCTGCGGCCGCGAGCACCAGCACCGCGTCGACCATGGCTTGCGGCGCCACCACGGTTTCGCTGGCAAGCTTGTAATTGAAATCGAACCGTGCGGGGTTCAACACATGCAGCGCCGCGCCGTCCGGACGGGTGATGTCGTAACGCGTGCGGTTGGCCGGACCGGCATGCTTGCGCCAACCGTTGACCGACTGACGCAGGCGTTGATGCAGCAACGGCATTTCACTGCGGGTGTCGCTGCCCACGATGAGCGCGGCATCCAGCGTGTCGAACTCCGCGACCGGTTTGCCGAATGCACGCGCCACGGCTTGATCGGCAAAATCGACCTGACGCAACCGATGATCGATATGCGGGGAACCCAGCGCCTTGGCCAGACGCTTCAACAACGCGCCTTCCTCGTTGGAAGTGGCCGGTTGCACCAGCACGCCAAGTTCGTCGCCGTTGATGCCCTTGAGCATGTCGGCAACGACATCAAGCGCATCGTCCCAATCGGCATCCTGCCATTGGCCGTTGCGCTTGATACGCGGACGCAGCACCCGATCGTCGGCGTACATGCCTTGATGGCTGTAGCGATCACGGTCGGACAGCCAGCATTCGTTGATGGCCTCGTTGTCGCGCGGCACCGTGCGCAACACCTCGCCACGGCGCGTATGCAGCCACAGGTTGGAGCCCAACGCATCGTGATAACCAATGGATGGTTTGGCGATCAGTTCCCACGCCCGCGCACGGAATCGGAACGGCTTGTTGGTGAGGGCGCCGACCGGACACACATCAATGATGTTGCCGCTGAGCTCGCTCTCGATCGACTTGCCGATGTACGTGCCGATTTCCAGAAATTCGCCGCGCCCCATGCCGCCGAGTTCGTTGGTGCCGGCGATCTCCCGCAACACGCGAACGCAGCGCGTGCAGTGGATGCAACGGGTCATTTCCGTCGCGACCAGCGGGCCGATGTCCTCGTCGGCTACCGCGCGTTTGCGCTCGGTAAAGCGCGACACGCCACGGCCGTACCCCAAAGACAAGTCCTGCAGTTCGCACTCGCCGCCCTGGTCGCACACCGGGCAATCCAGCGGGTGGTTGATGAGCAGAAACTCCATCACGTTCCGCTGTGCCTTCAGCGCGCCGTCCGACTGCGTGGCGACCTTCATGCCCTCACCCACCGGCGTGGAACAGGCCGGTTGCGGTTTGGGCATCGGTTTGCCGTTCATCTCCACTTCCACCAGGCACATGCGGCAGTTGGCGGCGATGGACAGCTTGTCGTGATAGCAAAAACGCGGGATCGGAATGCCGGCATTGTCAGCCGCCTGAATGATCATCGAACCTTTCGGCACGTTCAGTGCCTTGCCGTTGATCTCGATGCTGACGAGGTTGTCGTTTTTCTGGTCGGGTTGGGCGCTCATGCTTCGCCTCCGCGGATCTCGGGGCCATGGACTCGGGACTCGGCCGAAGCACGAGACATCGAAATCCCGCCTGGCACCCGTGACGGATCGGCAACAGCTGCACGCATCATGCACTGCGGACAAGCTGTTTTCCGAGTCACGACAAAAAACATCTTCATGCCGCAGCCTCCGTCTTGCCGTCAACCATGGAATGGCCGTTCTTGATGTAGTACTCGAATTCGTCCCAGAAATTGGCAAGGAATGCCTGGACCGGCCATGCAGCGGCCTCGCCGAAGGCGCAGATCGTGTGGCCTTCGATCTGGCCGGCGACGGCCTTGAGACGATGCAGGTCGTCGATCGTGCCCTGCCCGGCCACGATGCGGCGCAACACGCGCTGCATCCAGCCGGTGCCTTCGCGGCACGGCGTGCACTGGCCGCACGATTCGGCAAAATAGAACTGCGATACCCGCGTGCAGGCCTTGACCATGCAAGTGGTTTCATCCATCACGATGACGGCTCCCGAGCCCAGACCGGAACCGGCTTTCTGCAGGCTGTCGTAGTCCATCGTGCATTCCATGATCTTGTCGGCCGTCAGCACTTTCATCGACGAACCGCCGGGAATGCAGGCCTTGAGCTTGTGGCCCGGGCGGATACCACCGGCCATTTCCAGCAAATCCTTGAACGGCGTGCCCAGCGGAATCTCGTAATTGCCCGGTTTGGTGACGTGCCCCGATACGGAAAAGATCTTCGGGCCGCCGTTGTTGGGCTTGCCGATATTGAGAAATGCCTCGGCGCCCATGCGCAGAATGGCCGGCACCGATGCATAGGTTTCGGTGTTGTTGATCGTGCTGGGCTTGCCGTACAGGCCGAAATTGGCCGGGAACGGCGGTTTGAAGCGTGGTTGGCCCTTTTTGCCTTCCAGCGACTCCATCAGCGCGGTTTCTTCGCCACAGATGTAAGCACCGGCGCCCAGCGCGTTGTGAATATCCACATCAATGCCCGAGCCCTGGATGTCCTTGCCCAGCAAACCGGCCTCGTAGGCTTCGTGCAAGGCTTCTTCCAGATGCTCGAACGGCTCGTGGTGGAACTCGCCGCGCAGGTAGTTGTAGG
>CAZSOU010000145.1:0-4626 GCA_964608595.1 uncultured Rhodanobacteraceae bacterium | reverse complement strand
CCACGTCCCCGGCTTTCCATCCGGCCTTGTCCAGCACCTTGCGAATGGCGCTCACCGGGGCCGTGGTGAACCATTCCGGTTCGTGCGAATGGGTGGCGTGGGCGACGATGCGCACCAGCGGCGTGAGGCCGCGCTCGCCGGCCTTGTCGGCGCTCATCAACACCAGTGCGGCGGCACCATCGGAGATGCTGGACGAGCTGGCAGCAGTGATGGTGCCGTTTTCCTTGCGGAAAGCCGGGCGCAGCGACGGGATCTTGTCGATCTTGCTGCGACCGGGCTGCTCGTCGGTGGCGTACTCGACATCGCCCTTGCGGCTGGAAACGGTCACCGGCACGATTTCATCGTCGAATGCGCCCGATTCCTGCGCGGCGCGCGCACGTTTGACCGATTCGATGGCAAAAGCGTCCTGATCTTCGCGGGTGAAATGGAACTTGTCGGCGCAGTTTTCTCCGAACACGCCCATCGCCTGGCCTTCGTACGGATTGGTCAGACCATCCCATGCCATGTGATCGACCATTTTGGCGTTGCCATAGCGAAGACCGTTGCGTGCGGCGACCATGTGCGGTGCATTGGTCATCGACTCCATGCCGCCGGCGACGACGACGTCCGCCGAACCGGCCTTGATCAGATCGTGGCCAAGCATCATCGCTTTCATGCCCGAACCGCACACCTTGTTGATGGTGGTGCAGCCGGCGCCCAGCGGCAGGCCGCCGGCCAATGCCGCCTGCCGTGCCGGGGCCTGACCGAGATTGGCCGGCAGCACGCAGCCCATGATGACCTCGGAGACATCGTCGCCCTCGAGCCCGGATTGCTGCATGGCGCCGCGAATGGCCGCACCGCCCAGGGTTGGCGTGGGAACGCCGTTGAATTGGCCGAGGAAAGAGCCGATGGCGGTGCGTTTGGCGGCGACAATGACGATGTCGGACATGACGAAGCTCCAGAAGTGCAGAATGAAGAGTGCGGAGAAGCCGCAATTCAGTCGCTCATTATGATGGCCAGCGCGCGCACGTCGCAAACGGGAGTCGGTTGCGAATGCAATTTGTGTTCGTGTGCACTGCTTCGGACACGCGACTGAACTAGACTGCAATCTGGTAATTTTCATGCCGACAAGGACTTCAGAAGGAGGGGATGGCATATGCGTGAACACAAGAAAGTATTGCGACCGTGCGTGATGGCGATGGCCGTGGCGCTGGCATTGGGCCTGACCGGTTGCGGAGGCGGCTCGAACGTCAGGCACACGCCGCCGCCATCCGGCAACCCGCCGCCGGACAATCCGCCTCCACCGACCGACAACGGCGATGACGAACCGCAGCCGGCCATCGACGCGCATCTCGTGCTCGTGCACGCGGACCAGGCGCATCAGGAAGGCGATACCGGCGAGGGCGTGGTCATCGGCGTGGTGGATACGGGCATCAATCGGCAGCATCCGGCGCTTGCCGGTCGTGTCGTCGATTCGCGGATTTACCTCGATTGCACGGTCAACAACTGCGACAAGGATGATGTGGTGGGGCACGGCACGACCGTGGCGCAAATCGCCGCCGGCAAGTCTGTCGGCCAGTGGCCGGGCGGCATTGCACCGGACGCCGATCTGGTGTCCGCACGCATCATTCAGGACGAGGAGCCCGACGATGACGGGTCGGGCAAGGGCAATCAGATCGAAGCGGCGGATGCGGGTTTCTTTGCCGACTATCTCAATCCGTACATGATCGATTCGGGCGTCAACGTGATGAACAACTCCTGGGGCGGGTTGTACTTCGACCCGGATCATCCCGCCGAGGTGGCCGCTGCATTCGCCGACGCTTATCGTCCCTTCGTCGTCGATCATGACGGCATCGTGGTATTTGCTTCCGGCAATTCGAGTTTCGACAATCCCACCGACCTGGCGTCATTGCCGCACTGGGCGCCGGATCTGGAGCGCGGCTGGATTGTTGCCGTGGCGCTGGACACGCAGAACCCCACCAAGCTCGCCGACTATTCCAACCGTTGTGGTCGCAGCATGGACTATTGCCTCACGGCACCCGGCAACGTGGTGGCAACCGGCGCCGACGATACTGCCGGCGATCCGAGTTACTGGGTGTGGGAGGGTACGTCCTTTGCCGCGCCGGAAGTGTCCGGCGCCGCCGCCGTGGTGTGGGATGCCTTTCCTTATTTCGACAACGACATGGTGCGCCAGACCCTGTTGAGCACGGCCAGGGACATGGGCGACCCCGGCGTGGACAAGGTGTTCGGCTGGGGCTTGCTGGATGTCGGCAAGGCGGTTCACGGGCCGGCTCGATTCGCCTGGGGAGAGGTCGATGTCGATTTTGACGGCATCACCTCCACCTGGTCGAATGACATCAGTGGCAGTGGTGGTTTGATCAAGCGCGGTACCGGCACGCTGGTGCTCGCCGGTACGAATACCTACAAGGGCGGAACCACCGTTGCCGGCGGCGTATTGCAAACCGCGCACGCGCTGCCGGGTGACGTGACGGTCAACGCGGCGAGCATGCTTGACGGCGTGTCCACCGGTCTGCCGGGCGTGGCTGGCAATCTGTCCAATGCCGGCATCGTGACGGTCGCGGATGGCGATGCTGCGGTTGGCGGCGATTACACTCAGGCTTCCACGGGTACGCTGGCGGTCAGTCTGGGCAGCAAGCTCGATGTGGCCGGTTCGGCCACGCTCAACGGTGGCACCCTGGAAGTGACCGGTGCCGACAGCGGCTACGTGGCCGATACACATACCGATGTCCTGACCGCCGATGGTGGCGTGACCGGAACCTTCGACAAGCTGGTCAAGGACCAGGGCGTGGTGTTTACCGCCACCACGATCAATTACACGGACAACTCGGTCTGGCTGGATACCACCGGGCTGGACGTGACCACGGCCGCGGCCGGAAACGGCGTGCACTACACCGCGGCGTCGATGGGCAGCGCACAGCGTTTGCAGGGCGCGTTCGAGCAGCTGAATGCCAAGCTCGCGGACGGGTCGCACAATTCGGTGTCGAGCGGTTTCGTGCGCGCGGCGGGCGAGTTCCAGCAATCACCCAACTTGCGCGCGGCGCAGGCATCGCTGGAAAGCCTCTCCGGTCAGTTGCACGCGGCCAGTGCGGGCATGACGCTGAAAACCATCGATGCCACCGGCCGAGTGCTGGCGGATCGGTTGGAAGCGACGACGCGCAAGAATGGCGAACGCAGCCACATGTGGATGCGCAATCTGCAATCGGGCGGCGACATGGCGCGCAGCGGCTATGCCAACGTGGATTACCAGTTGAACGGCTGGCTGGTCGGCAACGACATCAACCTGGGCGCCCACACGCTGGTCGGTTTCGCGTTCGGCCAGGGCAACGGCATGGAGCGTTTGAGCGGCCGCTTTGATCGCAACCGGAGTCGCCATACGGCGGGCATGGTCTACATGGGGTGGACCGACGCCGACTGGTACGCGCATGGACGCGTCGGCACGGGACATTACCGTCAGAACGTCAACCGCATGCTGTTGCTCGGCAGCCGTTATCAAGGTGTCGGAACCGATTACAGCGGCCGCTACAACGTCGCACACGCGGAAACAGGGCGACACTTCGGTGTCGGCTCGATGCAGCTGACGCCGTTCGCGAGCCTGGAATACGCCCGCGTGAACCGCGACGCCTTCGCCGAACACGGCGCCGGGGGTTTCGGGTTGAAGGCGGGTGAGCAGACGCTGCAGCGCTGGCAAAGCGGTCTGGGCCTGAAACTCACGCGCCAATGGCAACTGGGCAATGGTCGCAGCGCCGGGTTCGACGCCCGCGCCGAATGGCGTCAAACCTTGTCAGCCAGCGGCGCGGCGTTCGACGCAAGCTTCGTGGGCGTGGACGAATGGCGTCCGCTGAGTGGCGTGGGTCTGTCGCGTCACAGTGCCGTGTTCGGACTGGACTTCCACGCCCAGCCGTCGAGGAACAGCGAGTTCAAGCTGGGCTACGACTACCTGACAGGTGATCGCGGTCGCGCCGGCGTGGCGTCGGCGCGTTTCAGTCTGACGTTCTGAAAAAACGGCATGTCGAGCTCCGGCTCGGCATGCCGATGTGTTCGACCTCCGCGGAATGCGATCATCGAAATGAATTTTCGGCCGACTTGTCGTTCCACGCGGTATCGGAATCGGGCGGAATTTCCATGACAAACTACTCGACGTCGGGTATATCTGTAAGCCGTGCCGGGTTGAAAATGTTGCGTTGATGTCCGGCTGCACCGGGGGCATGAAACGGTGAGCATCTACACCGTCATGTGGTTGGTGGCAGGTTTGCTGCCGCTGGACTAGGGGAGAAAAGGGGGAGCCATGCTCGATAGAAGAAATGCGCTGCGGCCGTGTGTCCTGGCGCTTGCGGTTACGTTGGCTTTGGGGCTCTCGGGGTGCGGCGGTGGCTCCGGTGTCAGACCTTCCGCTCCGCCCGGCAATCCGCCACCGCCATCGGACGCCGGTGATGACAATGGACCGCCGTCGACACTCACGGGCGACGTCCATGTCAAGTTTGATGCCGCAACCAGAACATGGTCCGGGAATGTTGACGGAAAAGGTCGCCTGATCAAGGAAGGCAGCGGCAAACTGGTACTCACCGGTCACGACACCTACACCGGCGGCACGACGATCAGCAAAGGTTCGTTGCAGATCGGCAACGG
>CAZSOU010000144.1:0-4690 GCA_964608595.1 uncultured Rhodanobacteraceae bacterium | reverse complement strand
GTGATCGCCATCAGCTTCGTGGTCGACGATGCCATCGTGGTCATCGAGAACATCATTCGTCATGTCGACGCCGGCGAGTCGCGCCGCAAGGCCACCCTGGCGGGAGCGAGCGAAATCGGCTTCACCATCGTGTCGATTACCGCCTCGTTGATTGCGGTGTTCATTCCGTTGTTGTTTGCGCCCGGCATGTTGGGCGGATTTTTCCGCGAATTCACGGTGACTCTGATCGCCGCGATTTTCGTTTCGGCGGTCGTGTCGTTGACCCTCACGCCATCCTTGTGCGGGCAATTTCTGCGTGCCACCACGGATGCGCGACCGTCGCGCGCGGGGCGATGGCTGGACCGTTTCCATGCCGCCATGGAACGAATCTACCGGCGGGCGCTGGGTTGGTCGTTGCGGCATGCATTGCTCATGGCACTGACCCCGTTGGCGCTCGTTTTCGTCACCTTTTTCCTGTTCGGCGTGGTCAAGGCCGGCTTTTTCCCGCCGCAGGACACGGGCCTGATGTGGGGCCGCGTGACCGCCGGTACCACGTTGTCGTTCAAGGACATGCAGCGGCGCGTCGAGGGTGTGACGGACATGCTGCTGGCCGACCCGGCGGTGGAGTACGTCGGCGCAAGGCTGGGCTCGCGCCGTGGCAGCGCCAGTGGTTCGTTCAGCATCCAGCTCAAACCTCTGGGTGACGGACGCACCAAGTCGACGCAGGCGGTGCTGGCGCGGTTGTCGAAAAAAGCGCAGCGTTTTGCCGGCATCAACCTGCGCCTGCGCGCGCACCAGGATCTGCCCAGTGGCGGGCGTGGCACCAGTCAGGGCGCGCAATACAGCGTGGAGTTGCGGGGCAACAGTTCCGAGCAATTGCAGGCGTGGTTGCCGAAACTGGAACGGCAGCTGAAAAAGAATCCGCTGCTTCGCGATGTCGGCACCGACGTGGACGAGGCGGGTTTGCGTCAGAACATCGTGGTTGATCGCGACAAGGCCGCACGTCTCGGCATCAGCGTGGCGGCGGTCGATGATGCGCTCTACAACGCGTTCGGCCAGCGTCAGATCTCCACCATTTATTCGGGGATTCATCAATACAGCGTGGTGATGAGCGCACTGCCGCAACAGTCGGCCACACCCGAAGCACTCAACCACGTGTACGTGCAGACCCGACATGGCGGGATGGTGCCGATATCGGCGGTGGCGCACCAGGAACCCGGTCTGGCGCCGACATCGATCAGGCACGAAGACCAGTTCACGACCATGGATGTCAGCTTCAATCTGGCTCCCGGCGTGAGCATGGGAGAAGCGATGAAGTCGGTGCACGAAACCATCAATACCATGCGTCTGCCAGAAGGTATCAGCACGAACATGGGCAGCGGGTTCCGCCGTTTCAGCGAGTCCATGTCGACGATGCCGCTGTTGCTGCTGGGCGCGATTTTCGCCGTGTACGTGGTGCTGGGCATGCTGTACGAAAGCCTGATTCACCCGGTCACCATTCTGTCCACGCTGCCATCGGCGGGTGTGGGCGCCTTGCTGGCGTTGGTGGTGACCCATACCGAGCTTTCCGTCGTGGCTGACATGGCGTTGGTACTGTTGATCGGGCTGGTGATGAAAAACGCGATCATGATGATCGACTTCGCGCTGGCACGGCAGCGTCGCGGGCTTTCGGCGCGCGAGGCCATTCACGAGGCCTGCATTGTGCGTTTTCGGCCGATCATGATGACGACAATGGTGGCGATTCTGGCGGCCTTGCCGCTGGCCATCGGCATCGGTACCGGCGCGGAGCTCCGCCGACCGTTGGGCATCGCCTTGATTGGCGGGTTGATTTTTTCGCAGGGGATGACGCTTTTGAGCACCCCGGCGCTGTATCTCATTTTCGCCTGCCTGGCCGACCACTGGCACAGCTGGCGCGAGCGGCGGCGCCAGCGCCGGTTGGCACCGGTGAACGACGGTGCCGAGTAGGAGGTTTGTTGCCTCGTTCGGCGGCAAAAACAGCACATCCACCGGGAATGGGTTATCCTTGCGCCGCCTCGGGTGTCGCGGAAAGCCGCGATGAAACGGGAAGCCGGTCAAAAGCCGGCACTGCCCCCGCAACGGTAGGCGACATGCAGGCAAAGCCTGCGCGGATCGACCACACGACCACTGGCGCATGTCGCCGGGAAGGCTGTCGATTCGCGATCGAATGATCGTGCCGCGAGTCCGGAGACCGGCCCAGGGTGAATCAAGGTGCGCGGTCGGGTCGCGTACCCGGGTGACTTCGCGGCGGGCGAGGTCGGGCTCGTCCGGTGTCTTGCGCATGAGTTCGGCGGTGTGTCGCGTGGTCGTTTGCTGGATCACATCAGCCGTGTACGTGGGGTGCGCGGCGAGGACACGTTCATGCGATACACATGGTTTTGCGCGGCACTTCTGAGCGCCGCTTCTTCATCGGCGCTGGCCGCCGGCCCCGATCCCGTACAGGCATCGTCACTGCAGCCGGTGGTGGTGACGGCCACGCGCAGCGATCAACCGGTGACCGAAACACTGGCGCCGGTCACCATCATTACTCGTGACGACATCGAGCGGCTGCAGCCGCAGTCCGTGCTGGAGCTTTTGTCCGGTTTGCCGGGCGTCAGTCTGGCCAATTCCGGCGGGCTTGGCCAGCAGACATCCTTGTTTCTGCGCGGTACCAATTCCACGCACACGCTGGTGTTGATCGACGGTGTCCGCATCGGGTCGGTGGGCGCGGGTCTGGCCGCCTACGGGCAAATTCCGGTGGATCAGATCGCGCGAATCGAAATCGTGCGCGGACCGCGTTCAACCTTGTACGGCTCCGATGCCGTCGGTGGCGTGATCCAGATATTCACTCGCCACGGCAAGGCCGGCGAGGGGCTGGTGCCGTCGTTTCGCATCAGCGGCGGCAGCCACGACACCTGGGACAGCGAGGTCGGCTTGTCCGGCGGCGGCGAGCATGGCTGGTTCAATGTGAGTCTGGGCGCCCAATACACGCGTGGCATCAACAGCTGCAAGGTGGGCGCGGGCACGGTGTTTGCCGGTTGTTTCGCCAACGAGCCGGATGATGACGGTTACCGCGCCTACAATGGTCTCGCCAACGGCGGCTGGCGCTGGGGCAACGGTGTCGAACTGGCGGCCAATTTTCTGCGTACGACCAGCTTCATCGAGTACGACGGCAGTTTCCAGAATTACAGCCGTCACGCGCAGCAGGTGGCGGGTACGCGTTTGACGGTGCCGGCCACGGACAACTGGGCGATGGTCTTCAGTGCCGGCCAGAGTCTCGACAAGGCGACCAATTTTCATGATCGCGTCTACACCGGTTTCGGTGATTCCACCCAGAATCAGGCAAGCTGGCTGAACACGTTCACCCTGACCGAAGACCAACAACTGACCGCGGGGGTGGATTATCTGCATCAACACGTCGACAGCGACACGGCCTATGTGCGCACCAATCGTGACAACACCGGCGTGTTCGCGCAATATCAGGGACGATTCGGCGCCAATGAAATCCAGTTGTCGGCGCGGCACGATCACAACCAGCAATTCGGCAACCACGACACCGGCGCCGCCGCCTGGGGCTATCACTTCGACACCGGGCTGGTATTGAGTGCCTCCTGGGCCACCGCGTTTCATGCGCCAACATTCAACGATCTTTATTATCCGTCGACACCCGGTTTTCCACCCAGTGCCGATCCGGATCTGAAACCGGAAAAATCGCGCAATGTCGAACTCGACCTGTCCGCGCACTACGCGCATTGGCATTGGCAGGTCAGCGCCTATCAGAACCGCATCGATCAGCTGATCGCGCTGGATGCGAACTTCACACCCGGCAACATCAGTCGTGCGGTCATTCGCGGTCTGGAAGGAGAGGCCGGCGGTCAGTGGCAAGGCTGGACGTGGGCGGCCGATTTGACCTGGCAGCAGCCGAAGAATGATGACGGCAGCGCCAACGACGGCAATCTGCTGCCGCGCCGGTTCGAACGCAGCGCGCGTTTCGATGTTGATCGCAAACTGGGTGATTTCAGCATCGGTGCATCCTTCAAGGCGTTCAGCGGTCGCTACGACGACATCGCCAATACCCATTGGCTGGGGGGGTATGCCACGGTGGATCTTCGCGGCAGCTGGCAGTTCGCCACGCATTGGCAGGTGCAGGCTCGCGTGGCCAATGCATCCGACCGCGATTACGAAACCGTGTACTACTACAACCAGCCTGGTCGCACCGCGATGTTGACGCTGCGTTACCTGCCCTGACTCGGCATCTCGGCCGTCGTGGGAGCGCATGAAATGCGCTCTTGCGGGGAGCGTCGAAATACCGTGCTTGCATTCTCATGGCATGCGCGCTGGTTCCTGCCCATTCGTGACAAGAGTGCGGACAACGCGGAAAGGTTTTTCGGGGTGCCCTACGGGGTTGCGGCGGGACGGGGCCAGCGACGCTTGCGTTCGGCCGTGTAGTTCCACCAGGGTTTGGGTGATTCGCCTGCCAGGAAGCGTGTGACCGACATGAACACGTCCAGCACACAGGGGTCTTGCCGCGTGCGGGTCTCGCGGCACAACGCCTGATACAGCTGGTACGGATCGCGGCCGGCCAGCTGGTCGGGCGAGGTGAAGCCGAGTCGGGCGAAGTCACGTGCCATCGCGGCGCCGACATTGGGCAGGTCGGTAAATTTGTTCACCTGCGCGCGACAAACCCGCGCAGGGTTCATGCCAGGGCCTCGGC